>JAFDWO010000100.1 GCA_018268415.1 Actinomycetota bacterium
CGCGGGACCCGAGATCCGCCACGCCTACCCCACCCTCGGGCATACCCGTCACGGAAGTCCGACCTCGTGACGTCCCCGTGTCGTCTTCCCCACGACCCCCTCACGTCCCCGTGCCCGCCTTTCCCACGACCCCCTCCCGTCCCGGGCGCCTCATGGCGCTCACAGCCTGCCAGGAGCGCCATGAGGCGCCCGGGACGCAGCTCGGACGGGCGGGGAGGCCGCGGGTCGGGACGCAACTCGGACGGCCGCGCGGGGCCCGGACCCGCCGCCACGCGCCCCGGAATGCGGGGCGGCGTCCTCAGTCGGCCAAATGGCTCTGCCATTCGGCCTCCTTGCGTCCTACCCCCGCTCGGTCCGGCACTCGCCGGTCGCACGCGCGGGTTTTGAGACAGCTTCTAAGGCCGATCCATGCGATAGACGACGAGCCGCTCGCCACTACGCCCCGTCGTCTCGAAGTCGAACTCCATCCCGAGCGCCCGGGCGACGCCGATCGAGGCGGCGTTGGGCGGCTGTATGCGGGCGATGATGCTTGGCATCTCGAGCGCGTCGAAGGCCTCGTCGCGAAGCGCCGCGGCGCCCTCGGAGCCGAGCCCACGCCCCCAGGAGTCGGGCTCCAGCCACCAGCCGATCTCCCGCTCTTCGGGGTCGAGCCCGGCCGTCCCCTCCCCCGCGTAGTTCAGCGAGACGAGGCCGATCCCGCGGCCGGTGGCACGGTCGATCGCGGCGCGCCAGCCGAAGCCGTGGTCTTCCCAGTGCCGCCGCTCGGCGCGGGCGACGTCCTCGGCCAGCAGCGGCGGCCACGGGTCACCGGTACCGATGAAGCGCATCACCGCGGGCATCGCGGCGAGCCGCACGAGCAGGTCCGTGTGGCGCTCGTCCCAACGCTCGAGGCGCAGGCGGTCGGTCTCGATCACGGCGGCGGCGTCGATCACTGCGACCAAGTATGGCGTCCGCGGTGTGGTGCCACGGAGAGATTCCGCGGCGGCCGACGAGGGCGGCGGCCGGCGGCCCGGAGCCCGGCCGGCGCCTCGGGCGTGGGTCTGGGACGGCGACCGGCGGCCCGGCAAGTGGGCGCGGGGAAAGCTGTCGCCTCCGGCAGCCGCTGGGCCGCCCCTAGGACCCCGTCGGCAACCAACGCCAAAAGCGCTTCGACTGCTCGTGCGGACGACCGGCGGTGCGGCGGATCGCGGTCAGGGGGCGCTCAATTATGAGTCCTTTCAGCGGCAACGCGACGAGGCGGCCGGCGGCGAGGTCGGGCTCCAGGGCCAGCTCGGAGATCAGGGCGAAGCCGCCGGCGGCGAGGGAACGCTTCACTCCTTCGAGGCTCGCCAGGGAGAGGTCGGGTTGCAGCTCGACCCCAACCTCGGCGAGCGCCGCGGCGGCTACCGCGCGCATGCCGGAGCCGGACTCGCGAGAGATCCAGCGGCCGCGCATCAGCTCCTTCGGGTTGACGAAGCGCCGGCGCTCCCAGCGATGACCGGCAGCGACGACGAGAACGATTCGATCGCGGGCCACGACCTTGGTGTCGAGGCCGTCGAGCGGTTCGAGGCCCTCGACGAAGCCGACGTCGGCGCGATCCTCCCGCACCGCCGCGATCGCCCCCATCGAGTTGACGACGTCGACCTGCGGGTGGACGCCCGGCAACTCCGCGCGGAACGCCGTAAGCCAGGTCGGCAGGAGCACCTCGCCGATCGTGTGGCTGGCGGCGATCCGCAACGGCCGCGCGGCGCGGGCGCCGGCGACGGCCTGCTCCGCCTGCCCCAATGCGTCGAGGCCGCGGCGTGCTTCCGGATAGAGCGCCATGCCCTCCTCGGTCGGCCTCACACCGTGACGGCCGCGTGCCAGGAGGGTCACACCGAGGCGCCGCTCCAGCGCCTGGATGCGCTTCGTCGTCGCCGACTGCGTGAGGTCGAGAGCTTCGGAAGCTCCCTGCACGCTGCCCGCCTCGATCGCCGCGGCGAAGGCCGCCAGGTCACGCGAGGAGAGCGGGTCGGGCACGCCGGACATTCCAGCATGGAATGTCCCCATCCGCGAGCCGCGGTCGACCCTTGGTCCGTCCGCCGGACCAGAGGACGACCGCGGTGCAGAGGCGGCCAAAGGACGACCGCGGGCGGCGGGCTACTTCGCCAGCTTGATCGCGACCTTGGCGCCCGGGGCGAGCACGCGGCCCGCCTTCGGGTTCTGGCGGATCGTCTTGCCCTTCTTCTTCGCCGGGCCCTTCACCTTGCTGACCTTGCCCACGGTGCAACCGGCGTTGCGGAGTGCCGCTTTCGCCGGGCCGAGCTTCTTGCCGGCCAGGTTCGGCACCGTGCAGCCGCGGTAGAGGAACTGATCGGCGCGACCGGTCGGGCTTTCGCCCGCCAGCGTCGTCGCGACGATGTCGACGGTTCCCACCTTCGCCTGCGCAGGCGCCACCGCGGTGATCTTTTCTTCGTTCACCACGGTGAAGCTCGCCGCCGGCACCTCACCGAACATCACCGCACTGGCACCGTTCAGGTTGGTACCGGTGATGGTCACTTTTTCACCACCGAGGACCGACCCTTCGGCCCCACTCACCCCGCTGATCGCCGGGGCGGGCTGGACTTCGGCAGCGAGCTCGATCTCCTGCCCGGCCTTGGTCTGGGACGGGGCCAACGTCGCACCTTCGAACGGCGGCGCCGAGAAGACGCCGTAACCCGCGCCGGACGCATCGGCGACGCCGATTTCGTCGGTCGCATTGCTGGAGTCGACGGCGATCAGGTCACCGCTGCGGATCGGCAGCTGGGTCTGGAACGTTTCGATCCCGATGCCGTTCGGCTTCACCGGCTGGCTGGTGGCGGTCGCGGTGAAGGCGCCCGAGCCGTTCGGGTGAAGCACCCGCAACGTGAACGGCCCGCCCACGGCACCCTGCACCTTCCAGCGGAGGATCGCCCCGTTGACCGGCGAGGCGAGGTTTGCCCCGGTCTCCGGCAGTGACGTGTTGAACTGGGTACGCACACCTTCGAACGGCGTCGATTTGAAGGTCGGCGGCAACACACTGCCGACCGTTACCGTGGTCGCCCCCGCGCTCACGGCGGCGACGAGCGCCCAGGCGGTGGCCAATGCCATCGCCAGGATCCCGATCCGGCGAGCGCGCCGGTCCCTGCGATTACTGACACCTCTGCGTCCGGTTGCAGACATGCTTCTTCCCTCCCTGTATGGGTCGGTTATTACGCGCCGCCAACCTTGCGGCGCCGTTAGATGCCGAAAGAACCCGGGAGAAAAGAGAAAGGTGCGGTGACTACTCGGGGTTCGCCTCGAGCTGGCGCCGACGGGCCTCTTCGATGGTCCGTTCGGCGTCGCTCAGCGGGTGCCAGCCGTCGGTCTCGACCGGCTTGTCTTCAAGGTTCTTGTAGACGTTGAAGAAATGCTCGACTTCCTGCTGGAGCTGCTCGGGCACGTCGTCGAGGCTCTCGATGTGGGACCAGCGCGGATCGCGGACGGGCACGCAGATCACCTTGTCGTCGGCGCCTTTCTCGTCACGCATCTTGAACAGCGCGACCGGCTTCACCGGCGTGACGCAGCCGGGGAAGGTCGGCTCCGAGCCGACCACGAGGCAGTCGAGCGGATCGCCGTCCTCGCCGAGATGACCGGGCAGGAAGCCGTAGTCGGTCGGGTAGACGGTCGAGCCGGACAGAAAGCGGTCGAAGACCACCCGGTCCAGCCCCTCGTCGTACTCGTACTTGTTGCGGCTCCCCTTCGGGATCTCGATGAAGGCGAGTAGCTGGTTCTGCTGTACGGGCTCGTTCAAGTAGGGACTTCCGGGGAAGTTGGCGCTGCGGGGCGGCGAAGAATATGCACTCGGGCCGGTCAGGCACGTTCTGCCTCCCCTCGACCTGCCGGACGCCGCGCGACAAGTAGCTTTGCGGCGTGCCCAGGGTTTCGCTCGACCACGTCCAGATCGCCGCCCCGCCGGACTGCGAGGCGGCGGCGCGCCGCTTCTTCGGCGAGCTCGTGGGCCTGTCCGAGATCGAGAAGCCCGAACCGTTGCAGGCCCGCGGCGGGGCCTGGTTCGCGCTCGAGGACCGCGGGCTCCATGTCGGCGTCGAGGCCGACAATTTCAGTCCCGCGCGCAAGGCCCACGTGGCGCTGCGCCTGGAGCCGGCGGAGCTCGATCGCCTCGCGCGGCGGCTGGAGGCGGCGGGCGTTCCGGTCGAGTGGGACGACACGCTGCCGGGCGAACGCCGCTTCTACTCCGAAGATCCCTGGGGCAATCGCATCGAGTTCCTCGCGCGCCCCGCCTCGTAGTCTCCCTCCGTGCGCCTTCTCCCCCTCTCCGCGATCGCCGTCCTCGCGCTCCTCCTCGCCGGCTGCGGCGGCGGCGAAGAAACCCACGAATCGCTCGCCGGCACCCCGGCAGCGATCAACATCGTCAAGGACGTCGAAGCCATGGCCCGCGCCTGCCAGAAGCGCGACAAGACCGCCCGTCAGGCGGCGGTCAAGGCCTACACGGACCTGGCCCGCATCGCCTCGATCCACCCCAACGCGACCTTCGGTCCCGAAGGCACCGAACTCACCATGCGCCGGCTCCTTCGCCGCACGGTCGAAAAGACCGGCCATTGCATCGGCATCAGCGTCGACAGGAACGGCCGCTACCACGTCGATTGACGGCACCCGCCCCCGCCCTTGGCCCGTCCGGCGGGCCAAGTACAACCGCGAGGCCGAGCCGGTGACGGACGGACGGACGGGCTGACGCCTCGGCGGCCGCCCAGAGGTCCTGGCAGGCCGTGCCCTCCCGGATCCTCGCTCGCTGAGTTGAGGGCGCCAGGACGCCCTCAACTCAGCGACGGACAACGCCTGCCTATCCGACCGGTCAGCTGACCGGGATCGCCGCCAGCTTGGTCTCGAAGACCGAGCCGTTGCCTTCGTCGTAGGAGCAGAAGAGGCGGAGCGGGCCGGCGGGGTTCGCAACGGCCACGGCCTGGAGGGAGATCGGCGCGCGGCTGTTCGCCGCGCTCGCGGTCCACTGCACGAAGTCGACGTCGGTCCCGCCCGCCTGGAGACGACATTCCACTTTGGTCGTGGCCTGGACGGCGAAGATGTTCGCCTTCGCGTTGACCACAAAGGTGCCCGCGGCGGGGACCGGAACGGAGAGGACGAGCTTCTCTTCGCCGTTGCCGACGTTCTCGCTGACGTCTGCACCGGAGAGCGGCGCAACGATGCCCGCCGGGCCCTGCGGTCCGGCGTCGCCCTTGTCGCCCTTGGGACCCGCCTCGCCCTTCGCCCCGGTCTCGCCCTTGGGGCCTGGGTTCCCCCGCAGTTGACTCACCGTGGCGTCGTTCAGCGCGTTGAGGGTCAGGGACTTCTTCTTGATCTGCTTGCCGGTGATCGTGCCGGGCTTGATCTGCTTGCCGTTGATCAGTCCTTTCGCCGCGGTCGCGGTCCCCGCAAGCGCCGCAAAGATCGCGATCGCGGCCAGCACGGTGGCGGGGCGCGGCAGACGGCGCCGGGGCGCCTCGCTCTCACTCATCGAATCGTTCCTCCTGTCGGGGTTGCCGCCGAGGCGGTTCGCGGCGCGATGCTGGCGACCCCGCCACCCCCTCTCATGAGTGATTGCCCCCTCAATTTCGGCCGCCGACCCCCAGGCCGGCCGCCGCGGGCCTACGCGGGATCCGCCGCGAGCGCCACCGGGAGCTCCTCGCGGGAGTGGATGTCCAGCTTCGAGTAGGCGCGGCCGAGGTGGTTCTCGACCGTCTTCACGGTGATGAAGAGGGCCTGCGCGATCTCACGATTGCGCATCCCCCGCGCCGCCAGCTCGGCCACCCGGCGCTCGCTCGCGGTCAGCGCCTCGAGCCCCGAGAACATCAGCCGTCGCGGTCGGGCCCCGGCCGTCACCAACTCCTGGTGGGCCCGTTCGACCAGCGCCGTCGCGCCACAGCGACGGCCGGCCTCAAGGCCGGCCCGCAAGCTCGCCCGCGCCTCGCGCCGCCGTCCAGAGCGGCGCAGCGCCGCCCCCAGCTCAACCTCCGCCCGGGCCCGCTCGAGCCGGGCGGGAGAGTCCCCGAGGGTCTCGACGGACTGCCGAAGCAAGGCGAGGCCCTCGTCCCCGCCGAGCACCATCCCCTGTGCTGCCAGAGCCCGGCCGGTCGCCGACGCGGTTCCCCAGGCGCGAGCGCGGGCGAGGTGCTCGACGACCAGTTCCCGCGCGCGTCCCGCCTCGCCGAGCCGGGCGCAGACCAGCCCCGCGTCCGCGCGCCAGGCGACGGCCGGATTGCGGGCACCCACCAGCTCGCAACGAGCGCCGTACTCGAGGAGATCGGCGAGCGCCTCCCGGTCGCGCCCCTGCGCCGCCCGGAGCCTGCCGCGGGACCACAACAGCACGTCCATGTGGACGATCGACGGCAGCTCGGCGCCGCATCCCGCCTCGGCGATCACCGCCTCCGCCTCCTCGAGCTCCCCCCGCTCGACCAGCGTCAGCGCCAGATAGGCGGAGATGAACGGGCGCGCGAACGGCGGACAGCCGGCGACCGCCAGCGCCTGCCGGCAATCGGCCTCGGCAGCCGCGAGATCGCCGGCCAGGTAGTTGAGCCACCCGCGGCAGCCGGAGGCGGAGGCGAACCCCCAGCTCGACCCGCGCCTTGCCGCGCGCTCCAGGCCGGCATCGAGCTGCTCTCGCACCTCGTCCAACAGATCGGCGAAGCACATCACGTAGAGGGCCTGGGATACCGCACTCGACTCGGCGCCCTCGTCGGCGATCATCCTGCCATCGGCCAGCGCGCGCCGACAGAGGTCGACCGTGCGCGGGCGATCGCGGCCCGCCTGGCCGGTGAGATATGCGGCGTTGCAGAGCAGCAGGCGCTCGGCCGGCGTGTCGCCGCGGAGCTCGGTTCGCGTCGCGATCCTCGCCGCCGCGCGCTCGAAGCTCTCCGCCTCGGTGAGCCCGAGGCAGGTCAGCTCGACTTCGAGTCGCAGGCGACTCTCCCCCGCCAGCTCGGGAAGATCGGCCAACGCCTCCTCGAGGACGGCGACGGCAGCGGCGACGTCGAAGTGGGTCATCGTCGTCCGACCGAGGGTCAGCCACGCCTCGGCCCGGCACTCGTCGTCGTCGATCGCCGCGATTGCCGCCCGCAGGTGGGCCACGGCCTCCTTCGGCTCGTCGCCGACGATGTACTCGACCGCGCCCAGCTCGTACAGCAGCTCACCGTGGCCGCCGCTCGGCGCGACCTCCTCCGTCGCGCGGCGCAGGTACAGGAGGGCGGAATCGGGAGCGCCGCGGCCGACGGCCTCCGCGGCGGCCTCGCGCATCACCGCGACGAAGCGGTGCTCCCCCGCGGGCGCGCTGTGGAGCAGGTGGGACGCGATCCGCTCCGGAGCTGCGCCGCCCTCCAGGAGGAGGCGTGCCGCGCGCGCATGGGCGGCCGCGCGCTCCCCCGGCCCGAGCTCGGCATAGACGGCGCTGCGCACGATCGGGTGGACGAAGTTGAGCGGCAGCTCGGCGGTGAAGATCTCGGCGTCGGCGAGCGCGTCGACAGCCGGAGCCGCGGCGGCCAGATCGACCTCGGCGAACGTGGCCGCCTGGTGGAGCTCGACATCGTTGCCGAGCACCGCGACGGCGGCGGCGATCGCCCCCGCGGCGGTGGGCATCGCGCCCAGCCGCAGGACCAGGGAACGCGACACCGTGCTCGGGCCGAGGCCACGAACCCGCCCGGCGTCCGGCGGCGCTTCGGAGCCCTCATCCCGGATGGCCTCGGCAAGCTCACGCAATAGGAACGGGTTGCCGCCGGTCGCCTCGTGGCAAGCGGTCGCGAGCTCGTCGTCGACCCGGCGACCAAGCCGCCCGGCGACCACCCTGGACGTTGCCTCGATGCTGAGCGTCGCCGGCTGGAGGAGCTCGCTGCCCGCGGTCGCCACCAGCTGCTCGAGCAGGGCCCGCTCGGCCTCCGGCTCACGCGGCCGCGCCGCCGTGACCAACGCGATCGGCAGCTCCTCGACCCGCGCCGCCAGGAACGCGAGGAAGCGGAGCGAGGCGCGGTCGGCCCAGTGCGCATCGTCGACCACCAGCACCAGAGGGCCGCGCGCGCCGAGGTTCGCGGTCAGCCGGTAGAGACCGTCGAGGACCGCGGCGCCCGCCTCGGCCGGCGGCGAGACCGGCCCTTCGAAACCGATCGCGAGGGCCGCCGGCGCCGCCCTGCCGGCGAGCAGCCCCTCCCGCTCGGGCTCGGGCTCAGCGAGGAGGCGACGCTCGAAGAGCCGCCGCACGATCCCGTAGGCGAAATCACGTTCCAGCTCGCCGCCGGAAGCGCTCAACACCGCCAGATCGCGCGCACCGGCCAGCTCCCGCGCGGCCGCGAGCAGGCCGGTCTTGCCAATGCCCGCCGGCCCCTCGACGTGGACCAGCGAGCCGCTCCCGGCGATCGCTCGCTCGAACGCCAGGGACAGCCGTGCGAGCTCATGCTCGCGCTCGAAAAGCTCGCTCTGACGAGCGGCCACCACCGGACCAGACACCCTTCGGAGGGTACTCGGCGGGCTGCTCCCGGACAGCCCGCCGGACCACTGTTGTGGATCAGCCCGTGACCCCGTGCACGGCCGGGTAATACCCGCTCGCGTGCCCTGTCACCCACATGTTCGGATCACAGCTCAACTGATCGGACTCCGACTTCTAGACGGGGGCGAGCCCGAGAAGCGCTGCGGCATCGCGCACGACCGCGTCGTCCATCCGCATCTCTGTCACCTCGGCGACCGCAAGTCGCGGCGCGGCGCGGTCGAAGAGCGTGAGGTTGATCCAGCTCGCCTCCAGGGTCGACCACCAGCGCAGGGCGACCGCATCCGGGTGGCGGCGGTGCAGGTCGGAGGCCAGCCGCTGCGTTATGTCGCGGGCGCGGGTCGCGACCCGCGAAGGCCGCAGCCCCTCGGCGACAAGGGCGGCGGGGTCGTCGAGGTCGACGACGATCGCCTCGTCGGGCAGCTCGAGACCCACAAGCGCGAGCGGGCTCCCCAGGTGGACGAGCATCGATGCCGTGAGCGGCCCCGCCCCGCGGAACGCGGCGAGCGCCTCCGCGACCGCCGACACCGCATCCTCGGCCACGTACAGGCAGCCGTACAGGTCAGGGTTGTCGTGCCGCCCGTAGCCTTGTCGCGAGCGCGGGAACCAGAGCGCACCGCCTGGCTCCTCGGCCGCGGCACTACGGTCAAACGGCAGCGTCCGCCAGAGCCTCACGCATAGCCACCCGCGCGCTCGTCGGCGATCGCCCCGAGCAGGTCCTGACTCCGCCCCGCCCGCACCAGGTCGATCGGCCGCCGATCCCCCAACCGCGGGTTAATGCCGAGCAACCACCGCTCCGCCGCCTCCGCCGGATAGAGCCGCAGCAGACTGGACATGAGCAGCTCGAGCAGGTCGACACGCTCGGCGTTCACCAGATCGATCCCGCCGCCCTTTCGCCACCGCGTCACCTGCGCCGGGCTGACCCCGAGCAGCTCCGCGACCCGTCGCTGGGAGCCGAGGTCCTCGCTGAGCGCGGTGATCTTGGTCGCCGTGGCTACGGGCATGGAGAGATCCTAGCGCAACATATTTTGTTGCGCTACGGCCAACGGAGCCCCACCTGCGCCGCGCGCCGAACCCCCACGTGCTGACCCTGAGCCCGCCACTCTCCTTCGAGTCGCGCCGGCTCGAAGCCAACCTCGGCTACACGATCTCGAAGTACTCGATGAGCCTGGTGGCGCTGGGATGGCCGCCGAGTTCGCCGACGACGGGATCGCCTTCAACTCCCTCGGACCGCGGACCCTCATCGCCACCGCCGCGATCCGCGACGTCGTCGGGGGCGAGGAGGCGATCGCCTACGCCCGCCTCCCCCGGATCATGGCCGACGCCGCCCACGCGACCTCACCCCGACCTGTCCATAGAGCCAGTAGACACCGTCGAAGTCGGTGGCGTGTCGTCCGAAGGCGATCAGGCTTCGCTCCAACATGTCGAACCAGCATAACCCTGGTCCGAGGACGAAAAAGACCGCCTCACGGGCGGTCGTTTCGCTCTACATCAGGAGTACCGCTACGGGGATTCGAACCCCGGTTTCCGGACTGAGAACGAGCCGGAGAGGTTGCGGCTGCCTGCGGTTGTCCGTCTGATCGCGCTCTCCGAGCCGAATCCTTTGCGGCCACTTGCGGGTGTTCCCCCGCATGCTGTTGCCTATCTGTTGCCGGCAACAGGGTGGCGCCGCGATGGCCTGGTCCGTGCATGGGTCAGAAGAAATCCACGCAGAGGAGGACAACCACCATGGCCGACCTGGAAAAGTCCGGCACGCCCGGCATCTACCGACGTCACCGGAAGGACTGTGACGCGAAGGACCGTTGCAAATGTCCCTGGGTGATCACCTGGCGACATCGGGGCAAGCAATACAAGGAGACCTGCGAGAGCTTCAACGAGGCGCGGAAAAGGAAAGCGGCTCACGAATCCGGCGAGCTCGAGCCGCGATCGAAGTCCAAGTTCGGCGAGTACTTCCCCGAGTGGATCGAGAGCTACTCGGGGTTGACCAGCCGCGGGTTCTCGGAGACCACGCGGCCCGAGTACCGCAGGCCGATCGCCACGTACGCGATGCCGGTCTGGAAGAACAAGAGATTGAGCGACATCGAGCGTGGCGATGTTCGGCGGCTCTTCATGTCGCTGCGCAAACAGGGCAAGTCAACCTCCGTGATCAAGAAGCTCCGCGTCTCGCTGTCGGCGCTATTCGAGACCGCGATCGAAGACGACCTGATCCGCCACAACCCGGCCAAGGGCGTGCGGATCCCCGCTGCCCTGACCGAGGAGGCCGAGGACGATGAGCGGGCGAAGGCGCTCACGCGACATGAGCTCTCGGCGCTGCTTTCGAAGATGACGCCCGAGTGGCGGCTCTTCTTCGAGTTCCTCACCCATTCCGGGCTGCGGATCTCGGAGGCGATCGGCCTCACCTGGCGACACGTCGACCTGGGCGAGCGTCCCCACATCCAGGTCCGCGAGCAGGTCTACCGCGGCGTGCGCAAGAAGCTGAAGACCCGGAAGGCGCGAAGGGATCTTCCCCTCTCGGCCGGGATGACGCGCCGTCTGCGGGATCTTCGCGAGAGTTCGGGTGCGCTCGGGCGGGATCCCGTCTTCGCCTCGAGCGTCGGCACGACCCTGATCCCGGGCAAGGTCGCAAAGAACGTCCTCTGGCCCGCCACCGCCGCGGCCGGCCTCGTCATCGACGCCGATGATGAGGAGTCCGAGCCGTTCCCGGTCACCTTTCACACCTTCCGCCACACCTGCGCCTCGCTCCTCTTCGACCATGGCCGGAACATCAAGCAGGTCCAGGAGTGGCTCGGGCATGCCGATCCCGGATTCACGCTTCGGACCTACGTCCACCTGATGGACGCCGGGGTGGGAGATGCGGACTTCTTCGACGAGGCGGTCGGTCCCGATGAGGAGGGTTAGCCCCCGGGCGACTCCTCCTCACCATGCTCGAGATCGACGATCTTGAAGCCGACGTCGTCGATCTCCTCGCCCTCGTCGAGGTCGATCGGCTGCAGCCCGACCCGCCAGAGGATCTGCGAGATGACCTCGTTGGCGAGAACGTCGGCCTCCTCGATCGACGGTACACCCATCGCGCAACGGACGAGCAGTGAGCCGTCCCCCTCCTCATGAGGCTCGATCCCGAGACTGATCGGCAAGGGGCTGAAGTCATAGATCGCCTGGTTGAACTTGCCCTGGACCTCGTCGAAGGTCTGTCCGGGCGACGGCGCGAACCGGGCCTCGGCGACGAAACGTAGATCGGGAGATCCGAACAGCTCATGGCGCACCCCGAAGCGGGTCAGGCGCTCGTCGCGCACGAGTCCGGCGGCGCGACAGCGCTCGAGCTGCTCGCGCATCGCGACGATGCCCTCGAGTGCCTCCGCGCACTGCTCGAACGGGGTCACCGCCCCCGCCGCGAGCGCGTGCCCACCCACGGCGCGCGTCCATCCGAGCGCAACCTCGATGACCGAGAAGATCGCGTCGATCGCGAGCGGATGGGACCGGCCCGGAAAGACCCGGAAGAATTCAGGCCAGTCGAGGATCTGGTCATCCTGCGGTTCCTCCGTGTGACCGAAGGCGGCGTCTCGACTCGAATAGCGACCGTAGACCCATGCCCATGGGGAAACGCGAGCGGCTCCGTGGATGGCCGGCGGCGGGCAGAAGGAGGCGAGATAACCATCGGGCCTGAGTGCGAGGAGGTACGCATCGCGGTGATTGAACTCGAGCGTCCACGGGAGCTGGGCCAACTCGCCGGCTAACGCCTCCAGCTCCGCCTCCTTCTCCTCTTCCCGCTCCCGAGAGCGAACAGCCACGCTTTCGCGGGCCGTCATCCCGGGCGGCTCGGAGAGGCTCCACCTCGGCTCGTCGTCTCCGGTCGCCCGCGGCGACGGTTCTCCGCCTTCGGCGTACCACGGGGCCCATAGGGCGGTCCGGCGGGAGGTGAGGCCAGAAGGCACGATCTCCGCCAACGTCTGGGCGTCGACGCTCGGCAGGTACTCGTACAGGAACTCTTCGTCCAGGACCACCTGTTCAAGATCGTCGAGCTCAAGACGCGCCTGCTCCATCCCGGCGGTCGAGAGCATCTCCTTGTCTTCCAGGATTCCTTCGGCCTGGCGGATCAGGATGAACCCGGCGATCTGCTCCGCCAGGTTCGCGAGCAGGAGTCGCCTGGGCTGGCCGAACTTCCAGCCGACGAGGTAGAGAGTGTCGACCATGTCATGCACCAGGGCGTCGTCGATCAGGTCGTGCGCATCCGGCGGCAGGTACTCCATCAACTCTTCGCGACCGAGATCGCCCAGCTGGTCCACGGACACGATCGCGGCGATTCGTAGAGCCTCCTGGGCCGCAGGGTGCCGAAGACCGTACGCGGACCCGTACGCCGTCGGTCGGAGTCGGGAGTCTGTCCTTCCAGCGACGCCGACCGGGTAATCGTCGCCGCTCACGTCCGATCCGTCGGGTCGCGTGGGGAAGGCGATCACTGCGGCCTCCCCCTCCCACCCCCGGACGCGTATCGCAGATTGCTCGGCGAATTCGGTGTCGGACCGCACGATCTCGCAGGCGGTGTATCGGATGCCCGAGGCATCGAGGTACCCGCCGATCGCCTCACGCGCCGAAATCGCCTTCTCGTCAGGATCCGGCGAGGGCGCCATGGACTCCCAGTCGTCCATGGCTAGGGCGAATCCCGGCAACTCGACCTGGAGTCGCTCTTCGAGATACAGGCGCCGGGGCGAATCGCCCTTCTCAAGCGCGAGCCGCAGCCTGCCGGATCCGAATCGATCCGCCCATTCCGCCATCTGCCGGTGAACTTGATCGGCCTCGCTCAACGTCCAGACCTCGCGCGTGTCCCGGAACCCAGACTAACCCGCGCCTGACTCAAGACGAGGGCCGATCCATCTCGGCATCACGGTCGCTCATCCCTCCACCTCGCGGACGACGACGACGGCTTCTTGCTCCAGGCGCTCCCGGATCTCCTTGGTCACACCAGCCCGCGGCTTGCGCTGTTTGGCATTCAACGCGAGAGCAACCTTGATCGCCCCTTCCGCGTAGTGCTCTTCCTCGAACGTCGGACGGGAGGCCTGCCTTTCCTTCCACAGATCGAACGCCTTGTCGAGGAGCGCCCACTTTCGGTCGCGCTGCTCGCCCTCGCGTTGAAAGACATCTTTGACCGCCTGCATCAACAGCCGGTCGAGCGGACCTTCCCCAAGAGATTTTTCATCGAAGGACCCGCTGGCCTCAAGACAGGCAGCAAGCCAGAGGACCTCGCCTTGGCTGAGGATCAATTCGCCGCTCACCCAGGGTGAGACGGAGACCTCCGGGGACTTGAATCGTTCCGGCCAATCGGCAGGGAGTGGCGCCCACCCGAAGTCCCCGTGGTAGAGCAATGGCTGCTCGCCACGCTCACACAGGAAGACGAGCTGCTCGCCGTGCTGATTCTCGAAAAAGCCAACGTAGCGATCCGCGCTGCGCTCCAGCGTGACGTCGCTGGGAAATGCGTGTCCGCCGTGCTCCACAAGTGGAATTCCCAGCACTCGCTCACCGTCCTTGCTCATCTAAATCTCCCTCGACTCAACCTGGGTGGACCGTCCATTCAACGCCGCGTGCCTCGGCGGCGCCGAGACGCAGGCGCCGCCCGCCGCATCTCGGCTTCGTGAACACCCCGCCACCGCAGGTAGAAACCCCAAGCCCACAACGCGGCGAGCGAGGCGTATCGGTCGAGCTCCTCGTAGTCATCGGCGACACGTTCCATGAAGTCCGCGGCGACGGCGCTTCCGGTCTGGTATTCCGTCGTGTACCGCTCGCGAGACATCCCGTAGCCAGCGTGCACGGGCATGATCTCGCTACTCGCGAATGGGAGCTCGCCGTCATCGAGACGCCGCCGGACCCGATCCGCGATGAAGGTCCGGTACCCCGCCTCCTTTTCCTCGACCTCCCACGACGGAAGCAGCGCGCCCGCGACATCGCGGATCCGGTCGTAGATGCTCACCAGCTCCCGGACCATGTTGTAACAGGCGACCTGCTCGTCCCTGACGATCCCGAGACCCATCTCGAGCTTGAGGACGGCCCTCGACATGTCTTTGAACCTCGGAGGTAGCCACTCCGGAACGCGCGGCAGGCCACCCTTCCCCGGTTCGAATGGTTCGAGCCCCTGCCAGAGTTCCTCGATTTCGAAGCCGACCGGGTCGCGTTCCTTCGCGAGAAGTTGATCGTGCTCGTATTTTTCATCGTGGGTTCGGAATTCGGATTCCTTGGCCTTCGGACCGAGATCCGACCACGGTTTGACGAGGCGTTCTAGGTGGGTCTCGAACTCGCCGTCCTTGTCGCGGACGAGCACGTGCCTGCCACCCGGGTTCGATAAGAACTTCAAGAGAACGACCTTGCGGTACTCGTCACGTCCGAAGGTGTACTGCTCCTGCCAGGCGTACTCGCCTTCGATCTCGACCTCCCGCTTGAGCACCTAAACCAAAGCCTATCCAGAGATGTCCTCGAGGACGTACATGCCCGTTCCCCTGAATCACCGGGTACCCCGCCACCGCCGAGGCGTTCCCGGGCAGCGCTCGAAGCCGGCCTTCAGTGACTCACGCGCCGAGCTCGGTTACCCGCTGCAGGGCCGCCTCGCGCTCGAAGGCCGTCCTGCTCAAATGGTCCCAGGAGGTGGGCTCCGCCTCGATCGTCTCCAGCAGCTGCTGGATCTCGCCTTCCAGCCGCCGGCTCTCGGTGCGGTCGAAGTCAGATTCGCGGATCGAAGGACGAACGTCCGGACCGAGAGTCCCCAGCCTGGACCGCAGCGCGGAAGCCACGCTTTCGGCCTCGGCGAGTAGGTCGATGTCGAGTGCCTGCGACATCACACGGACCCAGACAGCCCCGGCGGAGATGGGGCGCACCGTCACGGAGGCGAACGTCGGACGACCAGGCAGAGGCCAGACCATGAGAAGCTGGCCGTCGGCGACGGTCACTGGCCCCTGACTCACCGCCCCTCTGTCGAGGGCGATCTGCGCCGCGGCGCTCATGACAGCCTCGATGTCAGATCCGGTCGCGAAGACGTCGGGTTGGAAGAGGGGTCCGACGAGCCTCACACCTTCGTGCTTCACGGGCGCAGCGGAGGGTGTCGCATCTGGTTTCCTGGGCGCCCGCTCGATGGTCACGCCTTCTCGCTTCAGGCGTTGCTCATGCCGGATAGCCCTCGTATACGTGTCTCCGGGCGCCCAGGATTCCCATCCCTCAATCCAGACCACCTGCATTTCAGAGTGCGTCCCGGGCGGAAGCCAAAGGCGGGTGCGGACCACCACCCAGCGGCCGATCGGCGGTCGGACCTGCTCCCACCAGGTGTCTTGGACCCCGATCGCCGATCCGAAATGAACGAGTGCCTTGGTGCCACGGCGGGCCTGCTGGTAGGCCCGTTCGACGCGCCCGGCGATCGGCCTGCCCGAATCGAGGTCGACGACGCTTGCCGGGATCAGGGGCGCCAGCCCTTGCCACACCCTCCAGGCGTGCTCGTCCTCCCGCCACCGCCTGCCATAGAGGAGAGCTTCGATCCTCCGCCGCATGAGTAGTGAGAGTAGCGCCGGCCCAGGGCACGGCGACGCTTTCACGTTGGACGACGGAGAGATCGCGCGCGGCCGTCACAGACAATTCCCGTCAATGCACCGACCGGACGCGATATGATGTCTTCATATGAGCCGCCTTCTCTCCGTATCCCTGCCAGACGATCTCGCCGAGGAGACCGACGCCCTGGCTCAGAGCCTCGGCAAGACCAGGAGTGAGATCGTCCGCGACGCCCTGCGTCGTCAACTTCAGGTCGAGCGCCTCGCCGACCTGCAGCGCTACGGGCGCGAGCGAGCCGAGGCCGTCGGCGTGGGGCCGGAAGACACCGAGGCATTGGTCGACGAGTCGCGCTCCGGGCGCCATTGATCCTGCGGGTCGCCTGCGACACCAACGTCCTCGTCTCGGCGTTCATCGCTGCCGGGCCGCCGAGCCGGATCCTCGAGGAGACGATCAACGGCCGGATCGAGTTGGTCCTGCCCCGTCCGGTGATCGTCGAGCTGGAGCGGATCCTGACCGGGAAGCTCGGCTTCGAGGAAGACCGCTGGCAGGCTACCGAGCAGCTTCTGGTCAACCTCGCAGCCGAGCTGGTCGACGCGCCCGCGGGCCGGCCTGAGGCGATCAGTGGCGACCCAGATGACGACCTGATCCTCGCCTGTGTGGTCGAGGCCGAGGTCGAGGTGCTCGTGTCCGGCGATCGTCGTCACCTGCTCCCCCTAGGTGAGCATCGCGGCGTTCGGATCGTAACGCCGCAGGCGTTGCTCGCAGAGTTGCGAGGTGGGTGAACTCTCGACGGGTTGTCGTCTGGGTACTGAAACGAGATCCAACTCCGGCCCGAGGCGACTCGGCCTCCGGACGTCGGCCGGGCCATTCGATCAGCGCCGACGCCCGGACCCGAAGAATTGCGTGAGAACGGTCTCCACCGGTGGCGCGGGATCGGGGCAGTCCTCCTCGAACAGGGGACCACCGACGAGCGGCCGATCGGGGCCGTCCGCACCGTCGACGTAGCCGATCGCGTCGCAGCGCTCACATCGCAAGATCCCCTCGTCGCCGTCACGCAGTCCCCAGACCGGCTCGTGTCGAAATTCCACGGCCCGCGGCACGGCCACACGGAGAGTTCGTTGCCATCGCTCGGACTCCTCGGCCCGAGCCGGATTGTCATCGCTCAACAGGGCCCAGACGATTTCGCCCGTCTTGCCGGTACGGATCCTGATCCGGTCCGACCGCGCACTGCTTCTAATCTCGGCTCGCCAGGCGTCGGGATCATCGACATCGTCGAGCCTACGGACCACCTGGCCGGCGTTCAGCAGCGTGCCGTAGTCGTCGCGGCGCCCCATCCGCGCCGCCAAGATTTCCATCCTTTTGGCTATCTCAGGATCCTGCATGGGGCTCCTTCAGCCGTTTCCCGATCCGGACTATGACGAGTAGACGGCATCAGGCCGCCAACCTGGCTGGACCCGTTCCAGAGCCTGATCGATGGCGTCGAGCTCGGGGTGAGGACCGAACCCGACCTCTTCCAGGAGGACGACGAAGTCCCGCGCACCGATGGCCAGATGATGGAACCGCTCGTCGGTCTCATCTGACCTCGCCGGCCCCCACTCGATCGTCTGCTGCCCCTCCGAGACACGCCGGAGCGAACGAACCAACGCCCGAGGATCGCCGTGGCTCGCCTGCGAGAGCAGGCCGTAGACGGTGGTGTCTGGCATCGACTCCCGGACCCGACGACCGATCCCGCGCGCCCGACCGCCCTCGAGCCATGCCCGTGCCTCGTCCCCGGTCGGATCGTCGGCCACGGCCCTGGCCGAGACATAGAGCTCGAGGAGGGTTCTGATGTAAGGCTCCGCCTCCATCGCATAACCGCAGCTGATCACCGCCGATGCGGCGCGGATCGCACGAAAGGCGCGGATCGTCGCCACGAGCACGGCGGTCTTTTGGATCGAGGGCTCCGGCGCGGCAGCCATGAGCTGGGCGGCGCGATCAATCGCGACACCCAGGGTCGCGCTGACAGCATCGAGGAAGTCGAATGCCTCCAACGCGGCCACTTCGTTTCGGATCGCACGCTCGTGATCGCGTGGGGTGTCTTTCCAGGCATCAGGTGCCTGTCGGCCCCGCCGTCTCGTCTCCCGAACGCGACGCGCGCCTTTCTTCTTACGCCGAGTGCCCACGTCCTCACCATAAGGCGAGATCCGGCGCCCTGAACACGTCCGCCCAACACGGCCAGGTTGCAGGGTCCAACCCAGCTGAGACCGATTACCGCCCTTACGCAGAACCGGCTCCCCAGGACATCCCTCGGTAGTGAACCGAGACGGAATCAGGTCAGGTGGCCCCACCGACCTGGTCGCCGGCGGCGGCGCTCTCGCGGATCTGCTTGCGTAACTCGCCGGGCGGAAGGCTCCTGCCGACCGGCAACCTCAGAAGGGGAGCCGCGAACGGAAGGGGATAACCCCCGAGTTCTTCTCCTACGCCCCAGGCAAAACGCAGCCAGCGATAGTCGAGGTGACTCTCGACCACCGTGGCCTGCCGATCCTCGTCAAAGTCCGTCAATAGGAGATCACCAAGGCCGAGGCCCCCGCCCAGGCCCGCGCGGGAAATCTCAGCGATGTCTCCGCGGATCTCGATCTCCAGTGCCAGCTCGCCGTCGGGTCGATCGCCACCGTCGAGAAAGGCGGTCAATCTGGCCGGGACCTCGATCTCATTCTGCGCCAGCCGACAGCCGATGTGCTTCACGAGATACCGGAGAGTGTCTTCGGCGGCGAGACGCCAGCCCTGACCGAAGGCGATGCGAAGGTCGATCCGGCGCGAAGCCAATATATGGCGATCGTGCCCGGCGACGTACGAGACAAAGCGGTCGTAGGCATAGTCGAAAGGTTGGCTTCTCGTGTTGTTGCAGGATGAACAGAGATTCGCGGTGAACTTGACGAGATCGCTCCCGGGTCCCTGGATCGCTTCGAGGCGTTCCTCCCTTAGACGCAGGGGCGTTTGCCGAAATGGTCGGCCGAACTCGCGCTGGAGATCGGTCTTCTTCAACTTATGCTCACGCGAATCCGCGCGGGCGCCACACCACCAGCAGCCCTCGAGGTCAGTGCGCCTCGTCAACATGGGGCCAGGTCGAGGGGCGCCCACGCGAAGTCGGGAGAGATGACGACGGACTGCACGTAGCGGTCGAAATCGTCCTCGCCGAAGGCGTAGTCCCCGCTCTCGTCGAAAAAGTAAAACACGACGTAACTGTGGCAATCGCGGCCGACGTGCCGATGCGAGAAGACCGCCCTACAGGCCGATGACCGCAACCGGAACCTAAGAGGTCGGCAGTTCGGAAGCGCCGACCGACCTCCCCTTCGGACACCGCCCGCGCGAAATTAGCCGGCCGTTCTCCCCTTTTGCCTTTCCCTTGAAGGACGGCAACGCTGCATTGTCTTGCCCGAGCGGCACTTTTCGCAGATTCTCCTCTCCAAAACCGGCGATCAACCGACCCGCCCAGGCGACCCTGTGTGGTCGGGCGAGACGCCTGCGGCGATCAGAACGTGTCGATACGCTGCCCGGCCCGTGCCTAGAGACCAGAGCTCAGCTCCTAGGCTTGGACTCGATGCCGATCGATCCGATACTCAAACGAATTGCCGCTGCCAACTGGACCGACGTCCCGGAGGCGACCGTGTGCTCACAGCTGATCATGCCGGTCCTCATGTCCCTGGGTTACGGGCAACACACGATGCATAAGGTCATCGAGCAGCAGACCTACGAACTCGAGGATCCCACCATCGAGAAGGGATCCAGGCGTGTACGGCTCGACTATCAGCCGCGGGTCTACCAAGAGGGCCTCTGGGTGATGGAGGCCAAGGGGACCGACGCCGCCGTATCTACGAGGACTCTTGGGCAGGTCCGCGACTACGCGATCCATCCCGAGGTTAGGGCGGCGTTGATGGTCACCGTCGACCGCGCGGGATTTCAAGTGTTCGATCCGTGGGACGAGCATTGGAGCACTCCGCTCGTAGGCGTGGCCCCGGGCGAGGTCGCCGCACGGATCGAGGAGCTGCGTGCGGTCCTCGGTGCCGATCGGGTCCCGGACTTTGTACGGCGCCGGCACCTCGATCACCTCCGACGCGCCCTCTCTGCTTCCCTCGAGTTCGGGGTTCTCTCCGAGGTCGAAGATGAATTCCGCGATGTGATCGATGGCGCGAGAAAGACCATCGACGCCAAGAGGACGGAGATCTACCGCGCCTCGCGAGAGGAAGCCGAAGCGCGGCACGAGCGGGTCCTGGCCAATAGCGGGGCATGGGGCGTGGCCCAGCGCCACAACAGCGCCTGGGCCGATTCACAGATCTCGACGCTCGACCTCGCCAAGGCCGTCCTCAAGCAGGATGAGCGCCAACGGCCTACCCAGATGATGCAGGTGAGGAGGGCCATCGAAGCGGTCTTCGAATCCCAGTGCCCCGATGGCGCCCCGCTTTATCGACCTCTCTGGTGGCTCCAGGTCGTGATCCTGGCCGGCTGCGTCGAGCTCCGCGGCGAGCCCGGCTGTGAACCCTATGCCGAGGACATGGCCAGACAGGCGATCCGCGACGCGCTACTGGGCTTTCCCGACGATGAGCTCGCCGCCGCGTCCTGGCGGTTCCAGCGGGTCTTCATCCCGGCGATTGCCCGCATCCTTGCCTGCGCCCCTCTGGAGGATCTCTCGGCCGGGCTGAAATCTCGGATGAGCGCGGAGGACAAAATCCGTTGGCAGGTGGACCCCGCCCGACTCCTCATGCTCGGGGTGACGACAGCTGCGATCCGGAAACTTGGAGAGATAGATCCATGGGATGTCGAGGAGCTCGACCGCGAGACCGCCGTCGCACAGGGGGAACTGGCAAGGCTCTCCGACCCTCAAGTGGAGTGGATCGGCCCGGTTTGGGATCCGTGGCTGAAGAGCTGGGAGCATGTCGATCACCTCCAGATGTGCGCGCTGTCGGTTCTCGCTCGGAGCGCTAGCGCCGACGACCTTCTCCAGGACGACGAGATCCGGACGACGATCATCGGCGCAGCCGACTCAGCGCATGAGGTGGTCAGCCGTGTCGGCATCCCGGTGGCCGAACGACTCGGCCTCAGGTGAGATCCGCCGCTCGGCGGTCTGGCGGCATTGCGGATCAGCCGATCCCGGTGGCCTCGTTGAATCCGCGCTCGAGCAGGCGCTCACGTAACTCCCGGCGCGCCGCGGGTGTGCCGGTGGCGCTGCGCAGGATGCGAAGCGCGACCTCGCCGATCCGTTCGAGCTCCCAGGCCTTCGGGTCCGCACCGAGGAGCAGCGCGGCGAGTTCGAGAGCCCGATCATCGGTAGTCATTCGCTCGGCCCGCTCGGCTATCCGGTCGGGCTCGGCGAGATTGACCGATGGGATCGCCGCGGTGCGCAAGATCAGCTCGAGCCAGTCGTCATCGTCGACCGAGCCGGCGATCACGAACCATCCCCAGCCGGCGTACGCATCGGCAGGAAGACCGCCGTCGAGCGCCTCCCGCCAAAAGGCGAGCACCGGGCCCGGGGGCGGGGGCGGTCCGGGCGAGTCCTCGTCATCTTCGGCCAGCGATACGGCGAGCAATCTGGCCGCATCGGAGAACAGCGAAGGCTTGCCCGCCAGGAGATCGCAAACATTTGCCGGGGCGTAACCGGGCGATTCCCAGACCAGTCCCTGAAGGACGTGCCTCAGGGCGAACTCCGCGGTCTCACCGTCGAGGGCGGCGACGATGCGATCACGTTGGTCCTCGAGCAATTCGACGGTAGATCGGCCCCACTCGAGGTAGACGGCGAAGGTCAGGTCACCAAGACCTTCGGGAGCCCTGGCGCCGAGCAGAAGCTCTTCGGTGTCGGTGAACCAGTCCGCGTCGACGTGGCGCAACCAGGGGAGTCGCGTCGCGATTATCGCCCTCGCCAGCTCCCCCGCCGGGCGGGACAGGCGCAGCAGTTCGTCGACCAGGTCGAGGAGGCGTCGATCGACTCCGCCCTTCATGCCGCCGAGGATGAAGGCGACCTCGAGCGCCGAGCTCCATGGTCGGTTGATGGCCCTAGCGAGGATGTCGCCCTCGACCTCGGATTCCGAGGGGCGCTCACCCACCGCGGCGACGACCGTCCCCCAGGCGAGCTCGAAGTCCTTGTCCGCGAGCCGACCGCGATCGGGCAGGGCGCCGATCAGTCGCACGCCGCGGTGGGAGGCGTAGGCCCAGTCGTCGGCGTCCTCGGCCGCCTCACCTCGGGCCGTCGCGGCGCGAGCTTGGATCTCGGCGACCGCCTCGACGATCTGACCCGCCCGCTGCCCGGCCAGATCGTCGAGCGCCTTTTCGACGGCTTCGAGATAGGCAGCGATGTAGCGAGGCGCCGCCAAAGCCTCGACGATCCGGTGTGGATCGACAGCCAGCCATGCCGCCTTGTCCCTCTCGACGACATCACCGATCGCACCGGCCAACCCGTTCTCCGAGGGGTCCAGGAAAGAACGTTGCCCGGGCTCCTTCCAGGCCCCGATCCGACGGGCCGCCGCCAACGGTGAAAGCGCCGCGAGCTCCTCGACGGCGATGGGGCTCTGGCTGCCCCCGTATCTCGCCTGCCCGACGCGGATCAGGACGCCGTCCTCCGATGCCGCGCCGAAGCGACCGGCCAGATGGGCATCCGCCACGCCCCACCCCCCACGCTCGGATTCAGGCACCGCGACGAGCCAGTTGTGAGGCCGACGGAGGTGGTCGGGAAGCATCTCGTCGGTGGACAACCCGGCGATCTCCTCGGCTCCGGGAGCTGGGCCGAGAGCCTCACGGACATGGTCCGAAAAAGAGGAGCCCCCCAGCCCGAAGACCCAGCGCAGCAGCTCGAGCTGCTCAGGGCCGGGGCGAACCTCCGAGGCGATCCATCCAGGAAGGAGACGGGCCGCCAGCGCAAGGTTCTCGCGCTCGAGAAGCCAGCGGGCGAGGAGCCTGCCGCGTAGCGGCTCCTTGAGCTTGCCGAGCCAGAGGTCGACCTTCTCGTCCGGCATCCCGGCGGCCGACGCGCCCGCCGCGGCGGCCCGAACAGCCCCGCACATCAACTCCAACGCCGAGCGACTGCGGGAGTCGACGCGGATCTCGGCGAGCGGTCGTATCGCCTGCAGGCGGTACGTCGACTCTTCCTCGGCGAGTTCACGCAGCCGGTAGACGAAGACCGGAAGCCACCGGTCCGGGTCGATCGCCAGGCCCCGGTCGGCGAATTCCAGGATCCGCGAGGCCAGGTACAGGTTTCCCGCCCGACGATCCCCACCGAGGGTCCCCTTCAGGGACTCGATCACGAGACGCCGCAGGCCACCATCGCGGATCTCCGTATCCGAGAGGTCCCTGAGGTAGTTCTCCACCATGATCTCGACCTGCGGTGACTCCAGGTGTCCTTGGGCCAGGTCGGCGATGAGATCGGCCGCGCCTCCGTCCAGGCCCGTCGCGATCCGGAGCAAGAAGAAGGATTGGTTCATGTTGAGGTCTTCGGAGGCGCGCTCGAGCAGCCATTCCCGGACGAGGTCGGGGTGCTCGGGAACCAATCGCTGGAGATAGGGGCCCGCCGACCAGCCGCCTTCGGCGGGCGGATGAAGGATCTTGTTCCCACGAAGGGCGCGGAACCAACCCGGCCCTTCCACTTTCTCGAAGAAGTAGACGAGGTGGCGATCGTCGCCGACCTGCGAGAGCAGGCGCCGTGCGTCCTCGGCGGAAGGAGAGGCAATCGCGAGGAGGGCATCGATGCCAGCCAGCCGTGTGACGAGCGGGCCGAATAGCGAACCGACCACGTCGATCGTTCTCTCGTACAGCCGGGCGGCGCGTTCGCGATCGATCCGGTCGTGGAGCCCGTTGTTGGCCTCCTCCAGTCGATCGAGGAAGGCATCGAGAAGATCCGCGTCGCCGCGGAGCGGACGGCGGCGACTGGTCATCCTGACGGCCTCTTCGAGGCGCGCCTCGTTGGGGTTTCCCAAGGCCCGCTCGAGCTCATCGACCAGGCGCTCCAGGTCGCTCCTAGAACCGCCGTCGCCCTCGGGCAGCTTCGACGCCGTGACCACACGCTGCGCGCTCTGCTTCAGATCGAAGGGCTTCTCGCCGCCGAGTTTGAGCAATGCTCCCAAGGCCTCCCGCAAGAGGTAGGCGACAACCTCACCTTGCATTTCACCCTCCCGCGCCAGTTGTCGAGCGGCCTCGCAGAGAAATCGCTCGGCCCGTTCCCCGTCGGGACCATGCCGCAGCAGGTTGTGCCTCAGGGCCTCGCCGGGAGGCGTAACGCACGAACCAAGCGGTGAAGTGGTGCTCATCAGCGGATCGTAGGTACGAAGGCGGCGCTCTCGCGGCCACCAGGCCGCTCGACACAATGCCTCCGCGCACCCTTGCCTGAGCTGACTGACACCGAACGGGCCGGCCGACCAGCCAACCGCCGATCCCACTGGGAGGATCTGCGAATGGCGCTGGATCGGTGGGAGTTGCTCGGCTGGATGGCAGACCGCGAGGACAACGAGCCTGGCGCGTCGACGATCTTCGGCACCGAATTCCTCAACAGGGCAGCCCGTGACTTCGCGCTCGACGAACCGCACTCGTACGACGCTGTAGCAAGAGCCGCCGCGCACCTGAAACAGGTGGGCCACATCGACTGGACCTACATCCCGGTGCCAAACGTCGATCCGCCAGAACCCCGCACCGAATTCATCAACAACTCGTTCATCCAACGCGTCAATGGCATCCACGTCACTGACAAAGGACAGGTCGCAATCGAATCCCGTCGTGCCCGACAACGCCCGACCCAGATCAACATCACCAACTCCACCGTCGGACAGCTCGCGCTCGGCGACATCGCGAACCTCGACATCTTCGTCGTCCTCGACGCGATGGAGCGCTCCTTGGATGCCGTCGATGCACCGCCCGCCGAGAAGGAGGCGGCCCGCGGCGTCCTCGCGAGGATGCGCGAAGCCGGCGAAGGGGTAGCGGTGTCGGCGGCGGGTTCGGTCCTCTCGGCGGCCCTGCGCCAGGCGCTTGGGCTCTCCTGATCGCAGTCCACGGCAACGCGTACCAGCGGTGCCGGCAACACATCCCGACGTTGCCGTGCGGCAACTCGGACTCTTTCGAGCGCGACCGGCGGCAACTCGTACCAGCCCGCAATCTGTTGCCGGCAAGTCATCCCCGACGCGGCCGTGCGACGACGCGGACTCAGCCATGCGGCTGGCAGTGGCACAGACACCGCCCAGGCCGCAAACGCGCGAAACGACATGGCGTTGCCAGGCGGTTTCCGTAGGCCGACGAAAAAAACCCGGGCAAACCCGGGTTTTTGGCTTACTGAAGGGGCTCGATGGTCATACCGCTACGGGGATTCGAACCCCGGTTTCCGGACTGAGAATCCGGCGTCCTAGTCCCCTAGACGATAGCGGCGAGGGACGAGCAGTTTAGCGATAGATGAGGCGGAGGTGCGTGGCGTGGGTCACGCAACGGGCTTGGGGCGCTAAGCGGTAGATTGGCTGGTCTTGCGGCTGTGGCGGAACTGGTAGACGCGCACGGTTCAGGTCCGTGTGGGCTAGCGCCCGTGAAGGTTCGACTCCTTTCAGCCGCACTTCTGCCGATCGGGCCGACCGCTCAGGCGGGCTGGATCGGCGGCTCGGCGTTCGAGCGGGAGGGGACGGTGGCCGGGCGGAGTTCGCCGGTCGTCGGTTCGGCCGCGATGGCCCCGCGGCTCGCCCGCGCCGCGTTGGTGTCGATGGCTTCGGCGAACGTCGGCCAGAGGTCGCGAGGGAGATCGTGGCCCATCCCGTCGATCATCATCAGCCGCGCGCCGGGGATGGCCTTCGCGGTCGCCCGACCGCCGGAGGGCTTGACCAGCGGATCGCGGTTGCCGTGGATGACCGCGGTCGGGACCTGGACATCGCGGAGGGCCTTGGTGCGGTCGCCGGAGGCGATGATCGCGTGCAACTGGCGGATCACGCCGGCCGGCGAGTGGCCGCGCTCATAAGAGCGGCTCGCCATCTCGCGCACCATGTCTTCTTCGAAGGGGAAGCCGGGCGACCCGATCACCTTGAAGGTGCGGACGGCGCGGGCGATGACCTGTTCGCGCCCCTGCGGCGGGTTGCCGAGCAGGATGCCGAAGGTTTTGAGGCTGGGCTGGCCGCTGCGACGGTTGCCGGTCGTCGACATGATCGAGACCATCGAGCGCAGGCGCCGCGAATGGTCGATCGCCATCTGCTGGACGATCATCCCGCCCATCGAGGCGCCGACCACGTGGGCCCGGTCGATCTCGAGGTGGTCCAGGAGTCCGACGGCGTCCTTGGCCATGTCGCGCAGCAGGTAGGCGGCGGTGGAGCGGCGCCCGAGCAACAGGTCGACCTTGCTCGGCACGCCGGCCCAATCGAGCTTGGTGGAGCGGCCGATGTCACGGTTGTCGAAGCGGATGACGCGGTAGCCGCGCTCGGCGAAGAGGCCGCAGAGGCCGTCGTGCCAGGCGATCATCTGCGTCGCCAGGCCCATCACGAGGAGGAGCGGCTCGCCGGCCGGGTCCCCCATCTCCTGGTAGCAGAGCTCGATTCCGTTGGCAGACGCAATCCGCTCTTCACCAAATGAATACATTCAGGGGATTCTAGCGATGCCTGGCCGGCCGGCCAACAGCTTGTTTCGGTAGAAGCTCACACAGGATGAAGACGGCGATCATCTCCGACCTCCACCTCGGCGTCTCGAGCGGCGGCGACGTGCTGCGCGACCCCGAGGTCCGCGCCGCCCTCCTGGCGGAGCTACGGGGCGCCGAGCGCGTGATCCTGCTTGGCGACATAGTCGAGCTGCGCGAGCGACCGCTCGGCGCAGCGCTCGACCACGCCCTCCCCTTCTTCGCCGAGCTGGGCGCGGCGGTGGGCGATGTCGAGGTCGTCCTCGTCCCCGGCAACCACGACGCCCGCTTCGCCGAGGCGCTGCTCGACCAGCTCTCGGTCGAGGACGCGCCGCTGCCACTCGGCGCCATCGCCGATCCGACCCCCGGCCCGACTGCGACGATCGCCGCCGCCCTCTCCCCCGCGCGCCTGCGGATCGCCTACCCCGGCATCTGGCTGCGCGACGACGTCTACGCGACCCACGGCCATTACATGGACCTGCACCTGCGCCTGCCGCGCGCCGAGTGCGTGCTCCTCGCCGGCATGACCCGCGTCGCCGGGGCGCTGCCCGACCCGGCGAGCCCCGCGGACTACGAGCGCATCGTCCGCCCCCTCTACGGGCTGGCGTACGGCGTCGCGCAGGGACGGGCGCGGCGGATCCGCGCCGAACGCGGCCCCTCCGAAGCCGCCTGGGAGCTGATCGCGGGCGACCGCCCCGACCGCACCCGCACCCGCCGCCTCAAGGCACGCGCCGCCCGCGTCGCGTTCCCGCTCGCCGTCGGAGGGATCAACCGCCTCCTTCGCACCGACTTCCAGTCCGACATCTCCGGCGATCTGATCTTCCGCACCGGGGTCGAGGGAGCGGCCGAGCTGGCGCGCCGGCTCGGCATCGACGGCGGCCACGTGATCACCGGCCACACCCATCGCGGCGGCCCCCGGGCGGGCGAAGAGTCCTGGCACCTGCCCGGCGGGGGCCAGCTTCACAACACCGGCAACTGGGTCTTCTCCACGGCGCTCCACACCCCGGGGCGCCCGCCGAACTCCTACTGGCCCGGGACGGTCACCTGGGTCGAGGACTCAGGCCCGCCGCGCCAGGTGGAGCTGCTCCGTGATCACGAGCACGCCGACCTGGTCGCCCTTGCCGCGAAGTCGCGCGAAATCGATGCACATCCTGCATCACTCCCCGGTTGATGGGCCGAAAACTCAAGCCTGACTTGAGTTTTCGGCCCATCAACATCAGGCCTGGAGCCAGGTGGCGATGATCTCGCCGATCTCGGGGCCGGCGTCCTCCTGGAGGAAGTGGCCGGCGTCGGCGATCGGGCGCGGCGGGGGGAAGTTGAGCTGGGAGGCGACGCGTTCGCCGACCGAGAGCGGTAGGACCGGGTCGTCCTCCCCCCAGAGGATCAGGGTCGGCCGCTCATCGTCGCGAAGCGCGTCGGCCACCCGTTTGCCCGCGGCGGCGCCGGGCGCGTCGGGCTCGGTCGGCAGGATCAGCGGGAAGGCGCGCGCACCGGCCTTCGACGCCGCGTCCACATAAGGGGCCTCGTAGGCGGCGATCACCGCGGCCCCTGGGTCGTGCCTGCAGCCGCCCCGCACCAGCATCCCGACCGGCACCTCCTCGGCGTTCCGGACGAAATCACGGAAGGCGAGCCAGGCCTCGCTCATCCGTTGGTGACCGGTGAACGGGCCGGTCTCCATGATCACCAGGCGCTCGAAGCGATCGGCGTGCTCGACCGCCAGCCGCAGCCCGATCGGCCCGCCCCAGTCGTGGACGACCACGGTCGCGCCGCGCAGGTCGAGGCGTCCCAACAGCTCCGCCATCAGCTCGACGTGACGGTCGTAGGTGTAGAAGCCGACGTCGGTCGGCTTGTCGGAGCGACCGAAGCCGACGAAGTCCGGCGCGATGCAGCGGAAGCCCGCATCGCGGACCGGCGGGATCACCTTGCGCCACAGGAACGACCAGGTCGGCTCGCCGTGGAAGAAGACGACCGGCGGCCCCTCCCCCTCGTCGACATAAGCGAGCCGCAACCCGTCGATCTCCTCGTAATGCGCCTCGAAGGGAAAGTCGGGCAACCCGACCAACCGCTCCTCCGGCGTCCGTGAGACCCCCGCCTCCATACCGTCAACCCTAGCGGCCGGGGCGAAAGGGAAAAGCTGGCACCTGATCGGCATTCCCTACTTTGTCGCTCGACTTTGTGCTACGGTGCCGCCACCCGGCAATTACGAGTTAGTTAGTCGACAAACATAGGAAGGATCCAATTGATGCGGAACGCTCGCAATACCCGGCGGCGCAGCGTGACGATCGGCCTCGGTGCCGGTCTTCTCACGATGCTGATCGCCCTCGTTATCGCTGGTTGCGGTGGCGGTGGTGACAGCACCGGCTCCGGCAGCGCCACGTCCGGAGGAGAATCGAGCGGAGGCACCTCGGGAGGCGCCAAGCTCAGCGTGGTCGGCTACTCCACCCCGGAATCGGTCTACGCCGAATCCCTGGAGCCGGCCTTCGAGAAAAGCCCGCAGGGGAAAGGCGTCAGCTTCAGCAACTCGTTCGGCGCCTCCGGTGACCAGAGCCGCGCAGTCGCCGCCGGGCAGCCGGCGTCGATCGTCCACTTCTCGGTCAGCTCGGACATGGAACGGCTGGTCGAAGAAGGCGAACTCGTCTCAAAAGACTGGGAAAAGGAGCCCTACGGCGGTTACGCGACCGACTCGGTGGTCGTGATCCTGGTCGAAAAGGGCAACCCGCTCGGCATCAAATCCTTCAAGGACCTGGAGGAAAACGAAAAGGCCGAAGTGATCACGCCGAACCCGTTCAGCTCCGGCTCGGCCCGCTGGAACATCATGGCGGTCTACGGCTCGGCGATCGAAGAAGGCGCCAACGAAGCCGAAGCGCTGGAAGCGGTGAAGAAGGTGCTCGAAAAGACCACCGCCCAGCCCGGCAGCGGCCGCGATGCCTTCTCCGCCTTTGCCCAGGGCGAGGGCAACGTGCTCCTCACCTACGAGAACGAAGCGATCAAGGCCGAAAAGGAAGGCGAAGAAGTCGAATACGTCATCCCGCCTTACACGATCCAGATCGAAACGCCGATCGCGGTCACCGAAGAAGCCCCCGAGCCGCAGGCCGAAAACTTCCTCAAGTGGATGTGGTCGAACGAAGGCCAGGAAATCTGGGCGGAAAACGGCTACCGGCCGGTCAACCCGAAGCTGGTCGACCCGAAACAGTTCCCCGCCCCCGAAAAAGGCCTCTTCAAGATCGCCAAATTCGGCGGCTGGAGCAAGGTCAAGGACGAGTTCTTCGACGAAGAAAAAGGCTCGGTCGCCAAGATCGAGCAGGAACTCGGCGTCTCCACCTCCGGCTGATCGATGGAGGCCCACGCCGCACAATCTCCCGCCGCGCCCCGGAGCAGGCCCCTGCGCCTGCCCGGGGTGGGCGCGGGCCTCGGCCGGGGCGTCGTCGTCCTCTGGCTGAGCGTGATCGTGCTGCTGCCGCTGGCGGCGCTGCTCGACAAATCGCTCAGCGAAGGGCTCGGCCACTTCTGGAGTCAGGTCACCTCCCCCCAGGCGATCCAATCGCTGAAGCTGATCCTCGTCTGCTCGCTGATCGTCGTCGCGATCAACGCCGTCTTCGGCACGATCGTCGCCTGGCTCCTCGTTCGTGACAACTTCCCCGGCAAGTCGATCGTCAACGCGATCATCGACCTGCCCTTCGCGCTGCCGACGATCGTCGCCAGCCTCATCCTGATCGAGCTCTGGGGCAAGAACTCGCCGGTCGGGGTCGACATCGCGCTGACCCGCGCGGCGATCGTCGTCGCCCTCTGCTTCGTCACCCTCCCGTTCGTGGTCCGCGCGGTGCAACCGCTGCTGATCGAGATGGACCGCGACATGGAGGAGGCGGCCGCCTCGCTCGGCGCCGGCGGCTTCACGATCTTCCGCCGCATCATCTTCCCCAACCTCCTCCCTGGCCTCGCCGCCGGCGTCGCCCTCGCCTTCGCCCGGGCGCTCGGCGAGTACGGCTCGGTGCTGCTCTTCGCGGGCGGCAAAAAGGACACGACCGTCGCCTCGATCCTGATCGGGCAGCAGATCGAACAGGGCAACGAATCCGGCGCCGCGGCGATCTCGATCGTCCTGCTGGCAATGGCGCTGGCCTGCCTCCTCGTCATCACCCTGATCCAGCGCTGGGGCAGCCGCCACGAACGCTCCCAGGTGAACCTCGCCGCGAACCCGGTGATCACCGGCGCCGCCGAGGAGAAGGACGACCAGCGTGAATAGGTCGACCTCCAGCCGCTGGGGCCTGCGCGTCCTCGGGCTCGGCTACATCGCCGTGCTCCTGATCGCGCCGCTGATCCTCCTCTTCTACAAGACCTTCGAAGAAGGCCTGGCGCCGCCGTTCGAAGCGATCACCTCCGGCGACGGCCTGCACGCGCTGAAGCTGACCCTGCTGACCGTCGCCATCGCGGTACCGCTCAACACCATCTTCGGCGTCATCTGCTCGCTGCTCCTGGTCCGCCACAAGTGGAAGGGCAACTGGCTGATCGACGCGGTGATCAACCTGCCGTTCGCGATCAGTCCGGTGGTGATCGGCCTCTCCCTCTTCCTCCTCTACGGCCGCAACGGCTGGTTCGAACCAGGCCTCGCCGAAGACGGGATCAAAGTCCTCTTCTCCACCCCCGGCATCGTCCTTGCCTGCATCTTCGTCTCGGTTCCGTTCGTGGTCCGGGAGACGGTCCCGGTACTGCAGGAGATCGGCACCGAACAGGAGCAGGCGGCGGAGACGCTCGGCGCCAACGGCTGGCAGATCTTCTGGCGGGTCACCCTGCCGGCGATCCGCTGGGGCGTCGCCTACGGGGTCGTCCTCTGCACCGCCCGTGTGCTCGGCGAGTTCGGGGCCGTCTCGGTCGTCTCCGGAAACATCTCCGGCGAAACCCAGACGCTCCCCCTCTTCGTCGAGAAGAACTACGAGAACTTCAACCTCCCCGGCGCGTTCGGCGCCGCCGTGCTGTTGGCCCTCCTCGCCTTGGTGGTGCTGATGGCGATGAACCTGCTCAAACGAGAGGAGGCAGCCTGATGGGCATCTCAGTCGAGGGAGCCAACAAGTGCTTCGGGGACTTTCAGGCGCTTGACGACGTATCGATCGAGGTTCCGGACGGGTCGCTGACCGCCCTGCTCGGGCCCAGCGGCAGCGGCAAGTCGACGCTCCTGCGGGCGATCGCCGGCCTGGAGACGCTTGACGCGGGCCGGGTGCTGATCGACGGCGAGGACGTCTCGAGGACGCCGACCCAGAAGCGCGAAGTCGGCTTCGTCTTCCAGCACTACGCCGCCTTCAAGCACATGACCGTGTACGAGAACGTGGGCTTCGGGCTGAAGATCCGCAAGTGGAAGAAGGACAAGATCCGCGCGCGGGTGGACGAGCTGCTGAACCTGGTGCAGCTGCCGGGGCTGGCGGATCGTTATCCGTCGCAGCTCTCCGGCGGGCAGCGACAGCGGATGGCCCTGGCCCGGGCGCTCGCCGTCCAACCGCAGGTGCTGCTGCTCGACGAGCCCTTCGGCGCGCTCGACGCGAAGGTCCGCAAGGACCTGCGCACCTGGCTGCGCAACCTCCACGAGGAGATGAACGTGACGACCATCTTCGTCACCCACGACCAGGAGGAGGCGATGGACGTCGCCGGCCAGCTCGTGGTGATGAACCAGGGTCGGGTCGAACAGTCGGGCAGCGCCGACGACCTCTACGAGAAGCCCGCGAACGAGTTCGTGATGAGCTTCGTCGGCGAGGTCAACCGGCTCGGCGACAACTTCGTGCGACCGCACGACATCGAAATTGTTCGTGACCGTGATGACTCGACCGAGGAGGCGATGGTCCAGCGGATCGTCGCACTCGGGTTCGAGATCCGGGTCGAGCTGGTGCTCGGCGATGGCACCGAGGTGTGGGCGCAGCTCACCCGCGGCGAGCTCCAGCGACTCGAGCTGCAGGAGGGTCAGATCGCCTACCTGCGCCCGGTCCAGGCAAAAAGCTTCAACGGTGCGCCCCCGTCAGACACCTCTGGGGCCTCGACTCCCCAAGGGTCCGCCGACGGTGGCGACGCGGAGGTTTCCGCAGCCGTTTGAAGAGGCGACGGGCGGGGTGCGCTTTGCCGGGTGGCGCCCCGCCCAATTCGCCGCTGTTCCGGCATTGTGGCCGATCCCGGCGAAGCTCGCCCTGCCGCTCGCTGAGTTAGGCGCGCCATGACCCGCCTAACTCAGCGAGCGTCGCGGCGATAGGAAGACCGTTCGTCGCGGCGATAGGAAAGACCGTTCGCCCGGCCTTCGTGGTCCGTGCTATCTTGAGCTAGTCGCTCAAGAAACTACAGAAAGGAGCGCCGAGATGGGAAAGAAAGTCTCACGGACCACCTTCACCACCCGCGGACGGATCGCAGGGTTGATCCGCGACGAAGCGCCCGCCGGCACCGGGCAGAACCGGACCACCCGCTCCGCCAACCGTGACGACTCGCAGGGCAACGTCGACGACGCGATCTTCCATCGCGCCCGCCTCGTGCTCGGCGAGAACCTCCCGCAGCGGGGGCGCTGAGGCCACCGCCGGACGGGGTCGGGTCGGGACCGGCGACGGATGGGACGGCCCACACGAACAGCGGGAGGTTGGTTCAGGGCCCCCCATCCGTCCTCACAGGACCGCGCCGAGGGCCGCGACCCTGCCACAAAGGCACCGGGAACCCCACACGTCCTCCCGGATCTCTCCACGGCCAAGAATGTCCGTGGACGATCTTGGTTGCCAGGGATCCCGAGATTCCGCGGAGATCCTTGACCGCCGATCCAGGGATTCCGGGGCCCGGGAAGCGTGGAGTTCCCGGCATCTTCGTCACGGATCGCCCGTCCCCGCCACACAGTGGCCCTCCGGCCCGATTTCCGAAGGGACCGTCACGAGGACACCGGGACTCCACACTTCCTCCCGACGTCCTCCCGACCCTCCCACCGCCCGAGGTCATCTGTGGTGGATAACCGTCGCTATGCGACGGTTATCCACCACAGGTTCCGGGGACCCCGTGTCCCCTTTGCCTTCTCCCGGACGGGACGATCACGGGAAACCCCTACCTCGTGACGTCCTCGTGCCGTCCTTCCCACGCACCCCTCACGTCCCGGGCGCCTCATGGCGATCACAACCTGCCAGGACCGCGATGAGACGCCGGAGCGCACCTCGGACGGCCGGCGCGGCCGAGGTGCGCGCCATCTCGGACGACCGACAGCTCCACGGGCGCCTCGGCCGGCCGCCCACGCCACGAGCCACATTGACGGGCCGAGAACCGGTCTATATGACCGATTTTCGGCCCGTCAACAGCCCGGACGGTCGCCCGCCCCCGGCGCCGCAGGATCGATCGGCTCGGGCGCTTGGGGCGCCGCGATGCGCCGGGTGGCTCGACTAGCTCTTGCCGCCCGAGCCGCTCGGCGTCGAGGTGGTCGGTTCCGCTTCGGCTTCTTCGGCCTGTGGGTACGCCTGCACGGCGAGGTTCCAGGACTTGAGCTGGAAGTTCAGTCCCGAGGCGCCGGCATATTCGATCTGGACCGTGTGTCCGCCTTTGCCCAGCACGGTCGTCTGCACGATCGTGTGGATATTGGCCGCCGCCGGTTTGCTCGACGTGCCTTCCGCCGTCGCCGGGGCGAAGTTGACCTTTTTGGCTACCGCCTGGCCGTCGACGAGGATCGTGATCGGGCAGGACTGGTCGACCGTCGGCGCTTTCGCCGGGTTGGTGCAGCTCGCCGCTCCCGAGAACGTGAGCACCACCGTGCTGACTTTGGACTTGGTCGCGAACGAGGTGAACGCGGTAGGGATGTAACCCGAGGTCGACGAGTTGAGCGAGAACAGCGTGTTGCTCGCCGCCACCGCGACGACGGGCGGCAACGCCGCGCCCTGCTTCGCCACGTAGGTGTTCGCCGCCGCCTTCTTGGTCAGGTAGTTCGAAGCCCCCGACTTGGTCAGGTAGGTCTTCGATGCCTTCTGCTTGGTGACGAATTTCTGCGACGCCTGCTGTGGCGTCAGGAACGACGCGGCGATCGTCGGCGCCACCGTGACCGAGAGGGCGACCACGGCCGCCAGCACGATGACGGTCGCCGCTCGAGGGGTTGAGAGCCTCTTCTTCAACAACTTGATTCCTCACTTTCGTGGCCGTGCCGGGCGGCCTTTCTTGACTATCTACGTCAATAAACTACATAAAGTGATAGCGTAAGGCGACCAAGTTGGTCAAGAAAACCGTTCCCCACCCGGCAGAGAGGAATCACGCGAATGAGAATCAAGACCCTCGCCATCACGGCGTTGGCCCTGCTGGGCCTGGCCGTGCCGGCGTCGGCCGGCGCTCAGACCCTGATCGGGTCCGGCTCCGTCGCCGCGCAGCCAGTGCTGCAGGCCTTGTTCGCCACGTACACGAAACAGGTCAATCCAAAGATCAAGTTCGTGTACACGGCAGACGGCGGAAACGCCGGCGTCAAAGATGTCCAGGAAGGTAAAAGCCAGTTCGCCGGGCAGGCCCGGACCCCGCTCCCCAGCGACGCCGGCACCACCTACGTGAAGATGTACCTGGACGGTCTCTGCCTGGACGTCAATCCGAAGAACAAGCTCTCCAACATCAGCATCCAGCAGGCCCACGACATCTACCGCGGGCTGCTCACCAACTGGAGCCAGCTGCCCGGCTCCGGCCTCACCACGACGATCGACCCGGTCGGCCGTGACACCAACGGAGGGACGTACAACTTCTTCCTCCAGGCGGTGCTGAACAACGAACCGCCGGCCTCGAACGTGAACGCGCTCACCGCCGACGGCCTCGTCGTCAACGCGGTGAAACAGGACCCGAACGCGATCGGCTATGACGGCCTCGCCTGGCAGGGCAAGGGCCAGAAGGCGCTGAAGGTGAACGGGGTCGCGTGCGAAGCGAGCAAGATCAGCGTCGAGCCGCTGAAGTACCCGCTGTCGCGGTACATCTTCCTCGTCCTGCCGTCCGCGAACCCGAGCCCGGCCGTGCAGAAGTTCATCGACTGGGCCCGCACCAGCCCGCTGGCTGCGGAACAGATCAGCAAGGCCGGTGGCGTCCCCGCCTTCAACAAGAAGGCCAAGAAGTAAGGAACCAGGTTGGAAGAGGAGCTCCAACCCGAGTACGGCCCGAAGTGGTCGGACCAGCGCGTCGAGCGGATGCTCGGCGCGCTGGTCATCTTCGTCGTCGGCCTGCTGCTGGCGATGATCGCGGTCGTCCTCATCCGCGCCTGGCCCTCCTTCGCCCACAACGGGCTCGCCTGGTTCGGTCCCGGCGGTGACGTCGACGACGAGCTCAACGCGATCTCCTTGTCGGGCCAGAACGGCACCGAATACGTGTGGACGTTCCACGCCTGGCCGCTGATCTGGTCGACGATCCTGATCACCGGCGGCGCCGTCATCTGCGGCCTCGTCTCCGCCCTCTTCGTCTCCGTCTTCATCGTCGAGTTCGCCCCCACCTGGATGAGCAACGTCCTGCAGCCGGTGGTGCGATTCCTGGCCAGCGTGCCGTCGGTCATCTACGGCCTGCTCGGAGTGTTGGTGTTGGTGCCGTTCATCGGCAACCAGCTGATCACCGAGCCCCAGAAGGCCTCCGTCGCCGGCGTCATCTCACTGACCGGCTACAGCCTCCTGGCGGCCGTGCTCGTCCTCACCGTGATGATCGCGCCGCTGATGGTGTCGATCTTCACCGACGGCCTGCGGGCGGTGAAACCGGGCTGGGTCGAGGGCTCCCTCGCCCTCGGCGTAAACCGCTGGCGCACCACCTGGAAGATCGCCGTGCGGGCGGCACGGCCGGCGATCGTCGCCGGAACCGTGCTGGCCGTCGCGCGGGCGATCGGCGAGTCGGTGATGCTGGCGATGCTCTCCGGCTCGGTCGGCTTCGCGCCCAACCCGGCCGACGGCCTGATCTTCATCTACGAGCCCTCGCGGCCGCTGGCGCCGACGATCGTCAAGAACGTCGACCAGCTGAGCTCGAAGCCCGCCAACGCGACGCTGTTCGCGATCGCCGCCGTCCTCCTCTTCTCCGCCGCCTTCTGCTCGTTCGCGGGCTGGATGGCGCGGCGGGCGATGCGCAAGTACGGGGCCGCGTGATGGCACCTTCGGTCGCGACGCCGCCGCCCGAGCGGCCCCAGGCCGCCCCGCCGCAGGGCAAGGCGCCCACCAAGGCGGTCGAGGGCAGCTCCACCTGGAGCATGCTCGACCGGATCGGCCTCGCCTTCTGCTGGGCCCTGGGACTGCTCTTCTGCGCGATCGCGGTGGCGATCGTCGTCTACCTCTTCCTTCAGGGCGTCAAGTTCCTGAAGCTCGACCAGCTCACCACCCCGGCCGCCACCGGCTTCTCGGAAACCGAAACGGGCGGGTTCTCCGACGCCCTGATCGGCACGATCATCGTGGCGGTGATGGGGATCTCCCTGGCGCTGCCGGTCGGGATCGCGATCGCGGTCTGGTTGGTCGAGTACGGGCGGCCCGCGCCGCTCGCGCGGGTCACCGAGCTGACCATCGAGGCGATCGCCGGCATCCCCTCGATCGTCCTCGCCCTGTTCGGCACCGTGATCTTCTCCAGCACCGCACTCGGCTTCCTCAGCCGCTCCAACGAAGGCGTCGTCTTCGGCCGCTCCTTCTTCGCCGCCGCGGCGATGCTCTCGCTGGTCGCCCTGCCGCTGGTCGTCGCCTCCACCCGCCAGGGACTGGAATCGATCCCCCGCCACGTGCGCGAGGCCTCCTATGCGGTCGGCAAGACCAAGGCGGCGACGATCCGCCGCATCCTCCTCCCCACCGCCCGACCGCAGGTGGCGACCGGGATGATCCTCGGCCTCGGCCGGATCATCGGCGACACCGCGATCATCCTGGTGCTGCTGGGCGCGACGCAGAACTTCGCGCCGGTCGAAGGCGCCGTCTTCCCCTTCGACTACCTGCGCGGCGCCGGCACCACGCTCACCAACTTCGTCTACGAGGCGTCCCCGACCGGAAACCTCAACCAGCCGCAGAAAGCCTACGCGGCGGCTTTCGTCCTGCTGCTGATGGTCCTCGGCCTGAACGCGGCCGCCGACCTTGTCCATCGCCGCGCGCGAAAGGCAGGAACGTGGAGCCACTGAGCGCCCCGCCGCCGATCCGGCGGCTCGACCCGCAGGACCCGATTCCGGCCCGGGAGGTCGTCCTCGGCGTGCCGACCAACGGCAACGGCGCCGCGGGCGCACCGGCCGCGGGCGGCTTTACCGCGGCGAAGCGCTCGATCGCGGCGCCGCAGTTCTCGATCCGGCGAATGGAGGTCGACAAGGTCTCGATCCACTACGGCGCCAAAGAGGCGGTGAAAGGCGTGTCGCTGCCGATCCGCCAGGGCGAGGTGCTGGCGCTGATCGGGCCTTCCGGGTGCGGCAAGACGACGCTCCTGCGCTCGCTCAACCGACTCACCGAGCTGACCGCCGCGGCGCGGCTGACCGGCTCGATCCGGCTCGACGACGTCGACATCCGACTGATCGAGCCGACCCTGCTGCGGCGCCGCGTGACGATGGTCTTCCAGCAGCCGAACCCGTTCCCGATGAGCGTCTTCGACAACATCGCCTACGTGCTGCGCGAGCAGGGCTCGCGGCGGACGAAAAAGAAGGTGCTGGCACCCCAGGTCCACTCGGCGCTCCAACGGGCGGGCCTGTTCGAGGAGGTCAAGGACAACCTCGACCACCCGGCGCTGAAACTGTCGGGCGGACAGCAGCAGCGGCTGTGCATCGCGCGGGCGCTGGCCGCCGAGCCGGAGGTGCTCCTCCTGGACGAGCCCTGCTCGGCGCTCGACCCCCAATCGACCGCGGTGATCGAGGACCTGATCGTGAAGCTGCGCGACGACGTTGCGGTCGTGATCGTCACCCACAACCTGCAGCAGGCCTACCGGATCGCCGACCACGTCGCCTTCATGTACCTGGGCGACCTGGTCGAGTACAACAGCGCCACCCGCCTCTTCAACGCGCCCGCCCAGGAGCGGACGCGGGAGTACGTCAGCGGTGCGTTCGGTTAGCGCGATGCGCCTCCTCGCGGCGGCTGCCTGCACCTGCCTGCTCGCCGCGGGGGCGGCGGGCTGCTCGACGACCCAGGAGAAGGCCGCCGCCCAGCAGGCGAAGGCCGAACGCATCCTGAAGGCCCGCGCCGAGCGCCAAAGACGACACAAAGCCGCGCGCAAGCACCAACACCACCGCGTTGACGGGCCGAAAACTCAAGGTGGGCTTGAGAAATCGGCCCATCAACGTGGGGGGTGAGGAGGAAGGGTGACGGAGGAGAGGACGTTGAGGTCGGTGCAGGGATACGAGCCCTGCGAAGAGTGCGGCGCGCCGATGGACCCGCAGCAGCGCTACTGCGTGGAATGCGCGGCGCGGCGCGGCAATGGGTCGAACCCGGCGTCGCGCTACTTCGCCGCGATGAGCAAAAAGTCGCGCCGCCCGCCGACCAAAGGGCAAACCAAGGCGCCGGGCGGCGGCAGCCGCGCGGCCGCCGTCGGGTTCTTCGCGCTGCTGCCGATCGCGGTCGCGCTCGGGGTCATGGTCGGGCGCAGCGGCTCCGGCGACTCGAACGAACAGGCGCTGCTGAACGCCCTCCACCAGGCAGAAAAGCAGCCGGTCGCCGCGGCCCCTGTCGAAGAAGAAGCCGCTGTCGTGACGCCCACCAAAGGCGCCCAGAAAACCGCGAAAGGCGCGCCGAAAGGCAAGAAAGCCAACGCGAAAGCGACGAGCAAGGAAGCCGTGAAGACTCCCGGCAAGGTGCTGAGCAAGACCAAGAACGGCACCGTCCACGAAGTCACCGGCTACAAGCCGACCAAGGCGTCGGAAGCAGCCGACACCAAACTGGTCGAAGAAAACCCCGAACAGACCGGCAAGAACTACATCAAGGCCCAGCAGAACCTGCCCGACGTGGTCGTGGTGGGCGAAGAAGGCAGTGGTGGCGCCACCAAGCCCGGCGCCGAGGAAAACCTGCCGGCGGGGGTGGAACCGTGAGTGCGGAGACGAACGGGCGGACGGCGAAGCTGCCGCCCACCACGCCGCTGCGGGACCTGCCGCCGCCCAAGCGACCCGCCCCCAAAGGCGGCGAGGAGAGCGCCGAGCTGATCGCCCAGCGCGACCGCCTGTTGGAGAAGTTCACGGTGATGCAGGCCGACCTCGGCGGCGCCTTCTACGAGATGGCGATCCGTGACCACGTGCGGCTCGACGTGCTGACCCGCAAGGCGGCCGAGCTACAACGGGTCGACGCGGAGCTACTGGCGGTCGAGCGGGTGCTCGAACTCGAGCGGGCCGACGCGGCCGGCCTCTGCCCCGGCTGTGGGGCGCCCTATGGCCACGCGGTGCGCTTCTGCGCGCAGTGCGGGACGCCCCTCGTCCCGACCGAGGCGGGCGCGTGATCGGCTGGCTCGCGATCCGCCTGCGTGCGGCGATCGCCGCGGCGGCGACACTGACCGGCAAGCGCTTCGGCCTGCTGGTCGCCTCCTCCCTGGTCGCGACCTCCGGGATCGTCGCCGCGGCGGCCACCAACCAGCCGGAAGCGAGCCCGCTCGCCTCGATGCTCGGCCACAGCCTCGCCGCCGAGCGCACCCCGGCGCCGACGCCCACCCCACTCGAACCCGCGGCGGAACCCGAACCGGAAGAAGGGCCGGCCGAACCGGTGGCCCACGAATCGAGCCCGGCGCCGGAACCGAGCTTCTCCCCGGCGCCCTCGCCCGAACCCGCCATCGTCGAAGAATCCGCGCCGGAACTCGCACCGGAACCGACGCCCGAAGAAGCGGCGCCGGAAGAAGAAGCCGCGGCCCCGGCCCCGCCCGCCCAACCGGAAGCCGGGCGCATCAAGCACGTCTTCCTGGTCTCGCTGGTCGGCTCCGGCTACCAGGCTGCGTTCGGCTCGGGGACGGCGTCCCAGATGCCCTACCTGAACGGCACCCTGCGCCCCAAGGGCCTGCTGCTGACCAACTACTCGGTGCTGAGCGAAGCGACGACGCCGAACGGGATCGCGACGATCAGCGGTGAACCGCCGAACAAGGCGACCGAAGCCGACTGTCCGGTCTTCGAAGCCGAATGCCTCTATCCGGTCGAAACGTCGACGCTCGCCGGACAGCTGGAAATCGGCGGCTTCAGCTGGCGCGCCTACATGGAAGGCATGGTGAGCCCGACCACCGGCCGGCCGGAAAACTGCGTCTACCCCGCCGGCGAGGAAGAAGAGAAGGTCGAAACGGGCGGCTACTCGGCGCGGCTCAATCCGTTCACCCACTTCCACTCGCTGCTCGACGTGGGCACCTGCGCGGCGGCCGACGTGCCGATCACGGAACTGAAGAAGGACCTGAAGACCGAAGCGAAGACGCCGAGCTTCTCCTACGTCTCCCCCGACCTCTGTGCCGCGGGCGTCGCCGACCAGTGCCCGGAAGGTGCGCCCGCGGGCGCCGCGGCGACCGATGCCTGGCTCGCCGAAGTGGGCCCGGAGATCCTCGAATCCCCGGCCTACAAGAAGGACGGACTGTTGATCGTCACCTTCGGCGGCGTCAACCCGCCGGCGCCGCCGGCAGAAGGCGAAACGGCGCCGCCCCCGCCGGCGAACCCGCTGAAGACGGGCGCCGTCCTGGTCTCCAAGTTCATCGCCAAAGGCTCAACCGATGCCGCTCGCTACACCCCGTACTCGCTGCTGCGCACGAGCGAGGAACTCTTCGGCCTGAAGCTCTTGGCAGAAGCGGCGGGACCGAAAGTCAAGACCCTGGCGCCGGCGCTGCTCGGCGAAAAGGGCGCGGGCTGACCGCGCGGCAATGTTTTTGGCAATCTTTTGACGATGAGCCCCGCTAACCAGAACGCGGGCGGCGAGCCCATCACCGCCGCCGGCATCGAAGAACTGAAAGCCGAGCTGGCCGAGCTGAAAGGCCCGCGCCGCCAGGAGATGGCCGAGCGCATCCGGGTCGCCCGTGAGCTCGGCGACCTCAAGGAGAACGCCGAGTACCACACGGCCAAAGACGACCAGGCGATGATGGAGACGCGGATCAAGCGCCTCGAGGAACGCCTCCGCAACGCGGTGGTCGTCGAGGCCCACGAGGGCAGCGACGGCACCTTCGCCTTCGGCCGCACCGCCGAGGTCGAGGACCAGTCGAAAGGCGAGACCGTCACCTGGACCCTGGTCGGCTCGACCGAGGCCAACCTCGCCGAAGGCAAGCTCTCCGCCGAGTCCCCGATCGGCCAGGCGCTGATGGGTGCCGCGGTCGGCGCAACCGTCGACGTCGAGACCCCGCGCGGCACCAAAAGCTTCAAGGTCCTGAACCTCGTCGACTAGGCCCGCGCGCCGGCGGCGCTCCCAGGTGATCGATCCACGCGGGGCGGGCGACCGAGGGTGTCGTGTGGGTGCGGGCCTGGGCCGGCGCGGCCGTCCGAGATGCGCCGGGTGCGACCCGGACGCCCCACCCTCCCCGGGATCGCTCCGTGGTTCCTTATGGTCGCCTGGCGACCATAAGGAACCACGGAAGGGACGGGGCCGTCGAGAAGGGAGGGGCCCGGCCCCGGTCGCCCCACCGCGTGCGAGACGGTCCCGGGCGCCTCATGGCGCTCCTGGCAGGCTGTGAGCGCCATGAGGCGCCCGGGACGTGAGGGGTGCGTGGGGAAGGCGCCACGTGGACGTGAGGAAGGTCGGACTCCCGTGAAGGTCCCGTGTGGGAGAGGCCGCGATCCGGAGGGTCGGGGATGATCCGGAGGGTCGGGGATCTGCGTGGTCGGAAACTTCGGCCATGCGCAGGTGACCAACCGGGGAGATCCCGACCGGTGGGGCGGGCCCCCTACGCGAGCGGAGGCCGGGGACCAGGGCCGGGGACACCGGCCCGGCGCATGAGTTGACCGTGCCCTGGCACGGTCAACTCATGCAGCGCGTCGGTGACTGTTGGCCAACACGGGAAGAAGGGTGGAGTTCCCGGCATCTCTGTGAGGAGGTCGGAGATCGGTGACGGAGCCGTGGCACTCCCGTGAGCCTCCGGCGGGCCTTCCGCCACGCCTCTCATACCCGGCCGTCCCGGCCACTGCCACAGCCTGCCCGGGCCGTGGACGGGACGGCCGCATCCCTGTCCCTCCGGGCGACAGCTTCCCGAGGCCCCATCCCTTCCCGCCAGGCCGCCAACCGCCACCGATCGCGTTCGGTCGGGTCCACGGCCCGGCCGTTCCGGCGCCCCCACGTCGCGACCAGAACACGTGGATCAAGCGTCCACGGCTACGCGGCCGGCGCGGCGCTGCCCGTCGCGCCGCTCTGGGGCTCCGGCATCGGCGGCTCCCCCGGCGCCGCGGGCGCGGCGTCGCCCTCGGGCAGGGGATCGACGGTCTCCGGTGCGCTCAGCGTCGACCACGGCGCGGGCGCGGGCCGGCGCTCGTCGTAGATGACCTCGGTCCCCGCCATCTTGTCCGCCCAGCTCCGTCGCGATTCGCCGAACAGCACGCCGAGGAAACCGATCCCGAAGGTGACGAAGGAGAGGCCGATGCCGACCAGCCGGCGGAAGGCGCGGCGCACGGACAGGCGCCGCTCGCTCAACCTGATGCCGAGGAAGCGCATCCCCGGCGTCTGCCCGGCCAACGACCAGAACCCGCCCAGGTAGAGGCCGACGACGATCAGCCAGGCGAGCGAGCCGACCGCGATCACGCCGCGCGGCACACCCTTGCCGGTGCCGTCGAAGAAGGCGACGATCAGGGTCAGCGCGGCGGCGACGACGGTGAAGAAGAGGTTGATGATCGCCGCGTCGACCACGAAGGCGCCGGCGCGGGTGACGACGCCGGCGCGGTTGGTCGGCAGCGGCCGGCGGCGACGGAAGAAGACCCGGCGGACGACGCGCTCCACCACGTTGTCGAGGTCGCGCGCCAGTTTCGCGATCTGCCTGCCGATGTCCCCGAGCAGGCCGACGCTCTGCGAGGCGATCGCCTGGCGGACCTCGGGCGCCGCGGCGATCCGCTCGACCATCTGCTGGACCTGCGGCCCGGCGAGGAGTCGGCGCCACACCTCGTCGACCAGCTCGGAGTCGAGGGTCTCGAGGATCGCCTTTTTCACCGCCTCGCTGTCGAGGGCGCCCTGGACCGCCTCTTCGATCACCGGGCCTTCCAGCACCCGGGCGATCGCGCGCTCCACCGCCTCCGATTCGACTGCCGAGACGATCGCCTCCTCGGCCGCCATCTCGACCGCCTTGTCGATCCCGGTCGCGCGGCCGACCGCCCCGGCGCCACGGGCACCGGCTCCCAGCAACCGCGCCGCGAGCGGCGTGCTCTCGTCGGCCATCGGGCCGAGTCTAGCCCGCCGGCGCGCGTTCGCCGCGGCGGCGCTCAGCGGGGTACGGCGCGGCCCAGGTGCTCGAGCAAGCGGTCGAGGAACTCGCCCTGGGCGGGAAGCAGCTTGCGCCGCGCTGTCTCCAGCTCGAACCAGTCGGCGCGGTCGACCTCGGGGAACTCGACCTCGCGCCCGCTTCGCGGCGGCCACTCCATCTCGAATGTGTTGCTGTCGAGGGCGGCAGGGTCGAAGTCCCCCTCCGCCGCCCAGGCATCGACGACTTTGCCCGCCCGCTGGCGGATCGAGCCGAGCTCGATCAGCTCGGTCGGCTCAAGGTCCGGGGCGCCGGCGCCGAGCTCCTCGTCAAGCTCCCGCAGCGCCGCCTCGCGCGAGTCCTCCGCGGCCTCGATCCCGCCCTTCGGGATCGACCAGGCCCCCTCGTCGCGCTTGGCCCAGTAAGGACCGCCGGGGTGGACCAGGAGGAACTCGGTCTCGCCGTCCTCCCGGTCGCGGTACAGGAGGATGCCGGAGCTGCGCTTGGTCGCCACGTCCCCCTCAGCCTTCCAGCGCGTCGAGGAGCGGACCGAGCGTCGCCAGGACCTCCTCGCGCGGCGTCGCGGCGAGTGTCTCCAGAGTGCCGTTGGCGCGGGTGACGGCGACGCCGACGGCGAGCGCGACGAGCAGCTCGGCCCGGATCTCGGCGTCGGCGGCGCCGCGCTCGCGCAGCTCGGCAGCCAGACTGACCAGCACGCGATCACGGACCACGGTGCTGACCTGCTCGCGCGCGTCGGGGCTCAGCGTGGGGCTGGCGAGGGCGCGACTGATCGGGCTGTGGCCACGCTCGTCCCAGCGCTCGAGCAGGAAGGCGACCAGGGCCCGCGGGGCGAAGTCGATGCCTTCCTCCTCCGCCGAGCCCGCCGCGATCGCGGCGATGAAGAGACCTTCCTTGGAGTCGAAATAGCGCGCGATCAGCGCCGGATCGACCCCGGCCCGCAGACCGATCTCCCGCGTCGTCGCCCGGTCGTAGCCGACCGACTCGAAGACCTCGCGGGCAGCTTCGAGCAGGGCCCGGCGTGAGGCCTCGGCGTCATGCGGGCGCCGGGTCGCGGTCGCCTTGTCACCGACCGGTGACATGCGGGCGAGCCTACCACGGCGGCCGACCGCGCTCATCCGGCTCTCATCTGGCCTTTTAACAATGTCGTTACGTTCGCTTGACCATGGACTGGAGCATCCTTCACACCCTCAACAACTTCCTCTACCAGCACGACGCGGTGGAGGACCCGTTGCTGTTCTACGTCAACATCTCCGAGGCGCTCTTCGTCGCGACCCTCGTCGTCGTCTTCCTCTTCGCCAACGGCGCGCGCCGGCGCGCCTGGCGGCGCGCCACGGTGGCCGCGGGGCTCAGCGCCGGGCTCGCGCTCGCGATCGGGAAGGTGATCTCCGAACTGGTCGACCGCGCCCGCCCCTTCGTCACCGACCCGCACGGCGTCCACCTCTTCAGCGGCCACGCCGCCGACCCCGGCTTTCCCAGCGACCACGCCACCGGGGCGTTCGCGGTCGCGATGGCGATCTGGCTGCGCAACCGCCGCTGGGGCACGGTCGCCTTGATCGCCGCCGCGGTGCTGTCGGTCGGGCGGGTCGCGATCGGCGTCCACTACCCGAGCGACGTGCTCGCCGGCGCGGCGCTGGGCTGTGCCGCCGCCCTCGTCCTCTTCATCCGCCCGCTGCGCGAGCTGGTCGACCGGCTCTCCGACCTGCTCGGCGGCGTCCTCGAACGCGGACTGCGCCGGCTCCGGCCGCTGCGTCCGGCTCAGCCACCGAGCCGGTAGGCGACCAGCGAGGGCACCTGCCCTTCGGCTACGGCGATCCCAGCGGCAAGGACGAGGCTGTCGCCGGAGGCGATCACTCCCGAGTTCGCCCCGGCGGGCAGCGATGCCGACCAGACTTCGCCGCCGGTGCCCGCGTCGAGCCCGTGCAGGGTCCCTTCGAAGGTGCTGAAGAAGACCATGTCGTTGACCGCCACCGGCGCGCCGAACGCCGGCCCTTCGTAGGTCTGGCTCCACTTCTGCTTGCCGGTGGCGAGGTCGAGGGCGACCATTTCGCCGCTCATCTCTTCGCCTTCGCCGATCACTTCGCCGTTTTCGACCGTCAGCGGGTGGTTCACCACCGGCACGAACAGGGTCGTCTTCGACGCGGCCATCGGCGCGATCACCCCGCCGAGAAGTCCCGGATAGACCGTCGCCTGCTTCGGCAGCTTCGAGAATTCGCCACGCATCGCCAGGAGGCCGTCTTCGTCGTGACCGTTGTGCTTGCCGACCGGCACCTTCCAGACCGGCTTGCCGGTCTTCGCGTCGACCGCGGCGACGATGCCGGACTTGCCGGCGCCGATCGCGAGCTCGCGGCCGCCCACGTCGGCGAGGATCGGCGGATCCTGGAAGTCCCAGTCGTAGACGTCGTGGGGCGTGGCCTGGAAGAACCACTCGAGCTTCCCGGTCTTCGCGTTCAGCTTGACCAGCGAGTCGGTGTAGTGGTTCGGGCCGGGACGGCTCTTGCCCCAGGGCAGGCCTTCGGCGCCGGGGAACGGCACCGGGTTGCCGGTCCCGATGTACATCCCGCCTTCTTCGTCGAAGGACGGCGCGTACCAGAGGCCGCCGCCCGCGTTGATCGTCTTGTGATTCTTGGACCAGAGGCCCTTCGGGGCCGTGTCGAAGCTCCACCTTTTCGCGCCGGTCTTCGTATCGAGCGCCCAGAGGACGCCGGCGATGCCGCCGTTGTAGGCGCTGGTGACGTCGGTCGGCACGGTCGAGACGTAGACCAGCCCGTCGTGGACGCCCGGCGACATGTCGATTGCTTCCTTCGGCACCGTGATCAGTTCGGTCGACCAGACTTCTTCGCCGGTTTCCGCGTCGAGCGCGAACGCGTTCGTCGCCGTCGCCCCGAAGACCATGCCTTCGGCGACGGCGACGCCGTTCGGGCCCTGGTCGGGGGATTCCATCTTCGTTTCCCAGAGCAGTTCGCCCGATTCCAGGTCGACCGCCTGGACGTTCGATTCCAGATCCTGCATGTAGACGACGCCGTCGACGACCACCGGCGAGGCCGAGTAGGCACCGTAGGTGCTCTGCGCTTCGCTCGGCAGCGTCCAGGCGAGCTTCAGCCCGGCTGCCGAGGAGCGGTCGATCGGCCCACCGACGAAGCGCGAGTTGGCGAGGTCGATGCCGGGATAGCCCACCGCGGCCGTGGCACCCCCGGGGTCGCCGCCTTCGTTGCCCGCGCCCGCGGCGGTCGTCTTCGCTTCGGCGGCGCCCGCTGACGGTGCGGTCGAGGAGGACGACGAGCCGCCGCCGCAGCCCGCCAGCAGGGCGACGACGAGGATCGTCAGGGCCGCCGCCGCGGCGCCTCGCTTCGCCCTGGTCAGGGCCGGAACGAGCGGCGCCAGCACCCGGTTGGCGAGCAGGCCGAGGCTGCCGAGGTTGGCGAAGCCGGGGCCCTGACCGAGGCCGGCGAGGCCGGGGATGTGGAGACGCGGCTCCAGGCCCTCGAGCGCCAGGGAGCGGTCGAAGCGCAGCTCGGTCCCGGGCGGGCGGTCCCAGATCGGCCCGACCCGCTCCTCGAGGCCGGCGCGCACCGGCTCGGCGAAGAGCCCGCGCAACTGGGCGAGGAGGTCGAAGCCGGTGCAGTTGACGACGTACTCGTGGTGGGCGATCGCCGGCCCGGCGGCGGTGTCCAGCTCCAGCTCGACCTCTTCCCCACCCCGCGCCGCGTTGACCTGGACCGCCCGGCCGAGCTCGAAGGCGCAGCGCTGCTCCCCCGCGAGGCGCGCGATCACTCCCGCGTCGAAGACCCCCCGATCGCAGTGCTTGACGAAGTCCCTGCGGGTCTCCAGGTCGAGGTGCTCCCACCCGACGTCGTCGGGATCGGCGAAGACGCGGTTCTCGAGGAAGCTCTCGCCGCGGGAGAGCGGCAGCATCGGCGTGTAGACGGTGATCTTCGCCTGCGGGCGCATCGCCCGCAGGAAGACCAGGGCCGAGAGCGCGCTCTCGCCGCCGCCCACGATCGCCACGTCGACCTCGCGGTCGGCGGGCAGGCGAGCGAACTCGCCGCGGCGCGAGTCACAATGCAGGACGCGCGGCTCGGCCGCCGGGTCGTGCGGGAAGGCGCGGTGGACGCCCGGGCCGGTCAGCAGCAGGGCGCGGCCGCGCAGGCGCCGCGTCTCCCCCCGCGGCTTGTCATCCATAAGCGCAGGAGCCTCGGCGGCGCCCGCCTGGTCCTCCACCTCGATCACCCATTGCTCGCGAGACGGGTCGAGCTCGATCGCCACGACGCGCCCGCTCAGCACGCTCACCCCCTCCGTCGCCCGCTCCAGCACCCAACCGAGGTAGGTCCCGTACTCGCGGTGGAGGATCGGCGGCGCGCCCGAGTTGACCCAAGGCGCGTACTCACCGCGTTCGATCGAGTGGCGCTGCCAGCTCAGCGGCAGGAGCGCGGCGTCGAGCTCGTCCCCGACCTCGGGGAACTGCCGGGCGCTGCGGTAAGGGAAGCCGACGTCCTTGATCGGCGGCACCGCCAGCGGCTCCTCGCCCGAGGTCATCCCGTTCAGCCCCAGCCAGGACGCGGCGGGCTCGGCTTTCTCGACGATCGTGACCGTCAGCTCGGCGAGCCCGAGCCCGTTGATCGCGTCGACCTTGGCGGCGATCGCCGCCGCCTTCGCCCCCGCGCCGACGATCACGAGGTCCGCGACCGGAGCCTCGTCCTCTCCCTGCCTGCCCCCCACACCGATGCCGCTCATCCCACCATCACCAACCCCTTCTCTCCCGGACTGAAGGAGATCGCTGCTTTGCTGACGCGCTCATCACGGCCGTCCACCGGTCGCAGGTCGATCGCCGCCAGAACCTCGCGCAGGACCCGCTTCATCTCGAGTTCGGCGTAGCTCGCGGCGAGGCAACGGCGCACGCCGCCACCGAAGGGGATCCAGGTGTAGGTCCCCGCGGGACGTTCGAGGAAGCGCTCGGGGCGGAAGCGCAACGGCTCGGGATAATGGCGCGGGTCCCGGTGCAGGAGGTGGATGCAGGGGGCGACGACGGTCCCGGTCGGGAGATCGCGACCGGCGATCCGCATCGGCTCGCGCAGGCGGCGGACGACGACGGGCACCGGCGGGCGGAGCCGCAGCGTCTCCTTGACGACCGCGTCGAGGTAGGCGTCGTCGGTGCCACCCAAGATCTCCCGACGGGCGCGCGCGAGCGTCTCGGGGTTGCGCAGCAGGCGCTCGAAGGTCCAGGCGAGTGAGGTCGAGGTCGGGCCGTCGGTGAGCAGGGTGAGGAGTTCGTCGCGCAGCTCCCCCTCGCCGAGCGGCGAGCCGTCCTCGCGGCGGGCGGCGATCAGCATCGAGACGATGTCGGGGCGCGCGGGCACCGGCTCGGCGCGGCGGCGGCGCACCTCGGCCAGCGCCGCGTCCTCGACCGGGCGCATCGCTCCCCGGTAGCCGGCGCTGCGGCGCACCCATTCGGGCCCCAGAATCGTCAGCGCGGCGAGGCTGCTCGGGCGATTGAGGTACTCGGTCAGCTCGGTGAGGCGGCGGCGCAGGTCGTCGAGGCGAGGATCGTCGGCGCCCGGGCCGAAGACGGCCCGCATCACCACCTCCAGGGTGATCCGCTGCATCCGCGGCCAGAGCGCGAACGGCTCGCCCTCCGGCCAGGCGGCGATCTCGCGGCGGGTCACCTCGCCGATCGTCTCGGCGTCGTTGGCGATCGCCTCGCCGTGGAAGGCAGGCAGGACGACGCGGCGGCGGCGCATGTGCTCGGGTTCTTCGGAGAGCATCACCGAGCGCGGGCCGAGGACCGGGCCGAGCAGCGGGTTGGCGAGCGCGACGCCGACCTTGTCGCCGGCGGTGAAGACGGCTTTGACGTCGTCCTCGTCGGCGAGCACGACCCAGTCGCCCCAGTGGCGGATCCGCAGGGTGAAGGCATCGCCGTAACGCTCGCGACAGCGCTCCAGCCAGGGCAACGAGCGCCGCGCCCAACCGAGCGCCTGCACGGCCCGCGGCAGCCGCGGCCCCGGCGGCAGGCTCATCGCGCTTCCTCCGCCGGGGGTTCCTGTCCTTTGTCACCCACAGGGTTACCAAGGACAGAGAGCCCCTCCTCGTCCGCGGCGAGCCGCTCCATCAGCTCGTCCTCGGCACGGCAGGTGGCGTCGATCATCAGGTCGAGGAAGGCCGCGGTGAAGTCGCCGGGGAGGTCGAGCTCGGCGCCGTGCCGGAGGTAACGGGCGCGGACGATCTCGACCCGGCCTGGCTGCATCATCGCGATCTCGTTCTCCGCCTTGTGGACGGCGACTTCGCGGCAGATCCGGAACCGCTCGCCAAGCAGGTCGACGAGCTGCGCGTCGATCTCGTCGAGGCGGGCGCGGAACGGGGCGAGGCCGATGGCGACCGCCTCCTCCGCCGGGGTCAGCGCCTGGCCGTCCGGCTCCTCGCGCTCCACGACAAGCTCGTCGGCGCGCTCCTCAGCGGCGCTCATACCGGGTCCTCCCCGAGGAGCCCGGCGGCGAAGGCGTGGCTGCACGGCGCCAATGCGTCGAGGGCGTAGCCGCCCTCCTGGACGACGCAGACCGGCAGCTCGGTGGCGGCCAGCAGGCGCCCGATGCCGGCGAAGACCTCGGGGCCGAAGTGCCAGCTGCCGTGCGGGTCGCCGTCGACGGTGTCGTAACCGAGCGAGACGACCAGTGCGGCGGAGTCGGCGGCGAGCTCGGCGAGCGAGGCTTCGACCTCGCCCAGGTAGGCGACCGGGTCCGGCGCGGCGGCGAAGGCGTGGGCGCGTTCACGCGACACCCGCGGCAACTCGGTGCCGGCGGCGACGTTGGTGACCGGCGAGGCGTGCAGGGAGTGGAGGGTCACGTCGCCGCCCATCCGCTCGACCAGCTCCGAGGTCCCGTTCGGATAGTGGAGGTCGAGGTCGAGGACGCCAACCGGAGCGAGCCCGCCTTCGCGCAACGCCTGCACGGCCGCCGCGGCGTTGTTGAGGTAGCAGTAGCCGCCGATGAAGTCCGGGCCGGCGTGGTGGCCGGGCGGGCGGCAGACTGCGTAGGCGTAACGGTCGCCGGCGACCAGGTGGGCGGCGGCCGAGAGCGCCGTGCGGACCGCCTCGCGGGCCGCGGCGACGAGCGCGGCGTTGACCGGGATGTCGGGCTCGAGACCGGGCGGCGCCAGCTCCGGGACCACGGTCGCCTCCTCCCCCGCGGCGGCGAGCGCGGCCAGGTGGGCAGGGCCGTGGAGAGCGGCGAGTGCACGCTCGACCGCCTCGTCGCCGGCCGTCGCGTCGACCGGGCGCACGCCGAAGTGACGGCGCAGCCCGAGCCGCAGGGCGGCGAGCCGCGCGTCGGAGTCATGCCCCTCCAGCCGCACGTCCCCTTCGCGGATCCAGACCGAGCCGGTGTCGAGGCCGTTGGTCCGCTGCTCGACCATCACCAGCTCGCTCATGACGAGGCCCAAGCCGCCATCGTCCCCCGGCCGGGGGCGCCGCGCCGGCCGCAGGAGCCGCATAGGCCGGGCGGGCCAGAACGGCGGGAGGGGTCGGCAAAGGCAGGCAGGCTCATGGCACCGCCCGCCGCATCCGCGGGCCGAGCCGCTCGAAGCCGTTGGCGAGGTAAAAGCGTTCCGTGGCGCGTAGGGCCGGGAAGCTCTCCCGCGGTAGACCGACCTCGACCCGTCCCGCGCCCTCGGCCGCCGCCGCCGCGGCCAGCGCCTCGACCAGGGCCGCGCCGACGCCCCGATCGCGCCACTCGCGCCGCGTCCACAGCACCTCGATCGTCAGCAGCCGTCCGGCGACCTGGATCGCCCGCGCCCAACTGGCGCTCAGCACCCCGGCGAGATCATCGCCCGCGGCGGCAACCAGGACGATGCCCAGGGACGGATCCCCGATGTGGGCGCGAGCCTCTGACTCGATCGCGGCGCGCGCCGGCGGCGTCCCGCCCAGCTCGGCCAGGAGCGCCGCAACCCCGGCGGCGACAGGAGGGGCGTCGTCGGCACGCGCCGGCCGAACCTCCCAGCCGACCGCCCCCGGCCCCACGGCCGGGCTCTGGGTCGCCACCCGGGTCATACGGCCGCACCGCCCCCTGCCGGCGACTGCTCGACGCCGCTCCCCGCCGCCGCGCGGTCCCGCCCCGGCTCCAGGTCCACGCTCCACGCCTCCTCGTCGGCGCGGCCGGTGACGGTGCGCGCGATCGCCGCCATCGGGGCGCGCGCCTTCAGCAGGATCTCGTCGAACTCCTCGACCGGATCCGACTGCATGACGATCGCGCCGCCGGCGCCGATCGTGGTGCGTCCGGGGCGGATCACGATCGTGCGGATCACGATCGAGAGGTCGACCGCGCCGTCGACGCCGAAATAGCCAATCGCCCCCGAGTAGACGCCGCGCGCCTCGTCCTCGAGCTCGTCGATGATCTCCATCGTGCGCTCCTTCGGGGCGCCGGTCATCGAGCCGCCGGGGAAGCAGTTGCGCACGCACTCGACCGGCGAGCGGCCCGCTTCCAGTTGCCCGGTCACGGTGGAGACGACCTGGTGCACGGTCGCGTAGGGCTCGACCACCATCAGGTCGGGGACGCGGACCGAGTCGACCTCGCTGACCCGGCCGAGGTCGTTGCGCAGCAGGTCGACGATCATCAGGTGCTCGGCGCGGGTCTTTTCGTCGGCGGCGAGCTCGGCACGGCGGGCGGCGTCCTCGGCCGGGTCAGCGGCGCGCGAGATCGTCCCCTTGATCGGCCGCGCCTGCACGGCGCCGTCGCGACCCACCGAAAGGAAGCGCTCTGGCGAGGAGCTCACGATCGCGGTGTCGCCGAAGCGCAGGAAGGCAGCGAAGGGGGCCGGGTTGGAGCGGCGCAGGCGGCGGTAGAGCGCGAACGGGTCGGGGCTCGCGTCGGTCGAGATCTGGTCGGTCAGGCAGACCTCATACGACTCCCCCGCCGCGAGTTCAGCCTGCGAGCGTTCGATGTCGGCGAGGTACTGCGCCCGCCCGCGCCCGCATCGGAAGCTGACGTGGCCGCCCGGCTCCGCGGGCGGGTCGAGCGGCCGCGGCGTCGGTGGATCACAGATCGCGACCGCCGCGAGCCGCGTCGCCTCCTCCAGCCACGCCACCGCCTCCGTCCGCTCATGTTGATGGGCCGAAAACTCCGGACTGGCTTGAGTTTTCGGCCCATCAACGTCGTCGTGTGACGGATCACAGACGAGGGCGAAGAGGTGGGTGCGTTCGCGGGCGTGGTCGACGGCGACCACGCGGTTGGCGAGCATCAGGGCGGCGTCGGGAAGGTCGGAGCTGTGGACGTTGGTCGCGCCGCAATCGGCCTTCAGCTCGTAGCCGAGATAACCCACGTAGCCGCCAATCAGCCCGCGGTCGACGCCGATCGGCGCCTCGGTGCGGAGGTCGCGCAGCTCACCGTCGAGCAGGTCGAAGATCGAGCCGTGCCGCCGCTCCTCGCCGGCGGGCGTGCGGACCGTCGTCGTCGCGGCGTCGACGTCGTAGGAGAGATGGCGCTCGCCCGGTCCGGCGCTCGTCCCCATGTAAGAGCACTGGGCGAGCCAGGTCGGCGCGTCTGCCGAGTCGAGCCAGAAGGACGTGTCGGCGTCGGCCAAGAGCCGTTCGTAGAGGTGCTCGGTCGGCGCCGCCCCCTCCAACGTCCGCGACAGCACCTCCCAGCCGCGCTCCGGCGCCGCGGCTCTCCGTCCCGACTCACTTCCGCGCGCCACCTCGGTTGGTGGGCCGAAAACTCCAGACTGGCTTGAGTTTTCGGCCCGTCGACAACCGGGGCCCTGGGAAAGGCGCGCGGAAGTGGGGACGGATTGCGTCGTCGAGCTCGAGTGGCGCTCGGCGAGCCGGAAGAAGTTCTTGGCGATGCGGTCGCCGAACTCGGTGGCGATCGACTCCGGGTGGAACTGGACGCCCCAGATCGGCCGCGAGTCGTGCTCGACGCCCATCACGACACCGTCGTCGGCCCAGGCGACGACGTGGCCTTCGGGACCGACCGGGCCGGTGATCGCCAGCGAGTGGTACCGGACCACGGAGAAGTCCTGCGGGACGTCGGCAAAGATCCCGGTGCCTCGGTGGCGCACGTGGCTGAGTCGGCCGTGCATCGGCTGCGGGGCGCCGGCGACGTCGCCGTCGAGCAGGTTGCCGATCCCCTGGTGACCGAGGCAGATCCCCAGCACCGGCACCTCGCCGTAACGGAGGATGTCCCGGCAGACGCCGAAGTCGTGCCAGCGTTCCGGGCGACCAGGGCCCGGCGAGAGGACGAAGGCGTCGAACTTCGACCGCGAGAGCACGCGCCAGCTGACCGCGTCGTTGTTGACGACCACCGGCTCTTCGCCCGAGGCCGCCGCCAGCAGGTGGAAGACGTTGTAGGTGTAGGAGTCGTGGTTGTCGACGAGCAGGGTGCGCATCACGCCGCCTCCAGTCCCAGGCCGCGGACGCCCTCGTCGAGCACCGCGGCGACGATCGCGTCGACCCGCGGCGAGCGCTCCGCGGCGGCGTACCAGCGGGAGAAGTGCGAGAGGTAACGGGCCAGCGGCAACGGATCGAGGGCAATAACGCTGCGCAGGTGTCGGCGGAAGAGCTCCGACTGGACCACGGCGAAGCGATAGTCCGGGTCGGCGGCGCCCGCGCCGCCGACCGCTCCCCCGCCCGCGCCGGCCCCGAACGTGCCCGCATCCGCTCCACCGCCACCGGCGGTCGCACCGGCCAGAACCCGGCCGCGTGCCGCCTGGGCGCGGACGATGTCCCAGCCGAGGCTGCGCTCCGGCTCGAACAGGAGCTCCGGCTCGAACTCGACCCGCTTCGCGGTCGGCTGCAACAGGAACCAGGCGAGCACCAGCCGCGAGGCGATCCGGTCGGGCTGCGGGTGGGCCGCCCGCACCGCCGCCAACTCCGGGTCGGCGAGCAGCCGCTCCTCCGCCCACTCGACCAGGTCGTCGATCAGGAGCGCCCCCGCCTTCGACGAGCTGACGGCCTCGCCGGTGCGCGCGACCATCCCGTGGAAGACGTCGTGGGTCGGCGGCCCGCCCCGCCCGTCGGCGTTGGTGACCGGGTTGGGATGGCCGTTCGAGCGGGCCGTCGCGAGGACATCAAGAAGCCGGCGGCGGCAGGTGACGTGGGCCACCCACTCGGTGCCGCAGACCTGCAGCGAGGTGAAGTCGTCGAGCTCCGGCGCCACCGACCAGTAGGCGAGCGCCCGCATGTGCTGGGTCGGTAGCCCGTCGGCGCGGACCAGCGGCATCTCTTCCAGCTCCTCGCGGTCGGTCGGGTAGATGACCATCCCGTCCTCGCGGTGGTGCAACATCCCCTCGCGCAGGCCGAGGTTGGTCAGCTCGGCGACCTCGGGCAGGAAGTCGGACTCGAAGATCACCTTGTCGAAGGGGACGCCGAGACGGGCGAGGGTCTTGCGCTGGCCGGAGATCACCCAGGCGCGCGTCTTCGACCACAGTTCGAGCGCCCGCTGATCGCCGGCGAGGACGCGCATCATCAGCTCGTCGGCCTTGTCGTCGTAGAGCGCGGACTCGCGGGCCACCGAGTCCTCGGCGCCGTCGCCGTCCAGACCGTCGCGCCCTGCCTTGACGTACTCGGCATAACAGAGGCCGACGAAGTGGTCGGACTTCTCGCCGCTGCGGTTGTCGGGGCCGAGCTCGTCGTCGGCGCGGCCCGACGCGACCACGCCCGCCATCGCCTCCCCCATGCTGCGGCCGACATCACAGATCAGGCTGCGGCTCTCCACCTTGGCTCCCCCGCTGCGCAGCCCGGCGGCGATCGCGTTGCCGAGCGCCAGGTTGCGGAGGTGGCCGACGTGGAGCGCCTTGGTCGTGTTGGCGCCCCAAAAGTAGACGGCATAACGCTCGCCGGCGGCGAGATCACGGTTGGCATCAGGATCGGCCCCCGCCTCCAGCGCCTCGCCGCGCGCCTCGATCCAGTCGTCGGCGAGGCGGACGTCGATGCCGTTCGGGCGCTCGACGACCTCCTCGACGGCCGGGTCGGCGCCGATCCGCTCGAGCGCCGCGCGGGCGGCGGCGTCCTCGGACCAACCGCGGACCCGGGGCACCAGCATCAGGTCACGCCCGTCCTCCGGGCCATACGGCGAGCGGGCCGCCCAGGGCCCGGCAGCCGCTTCCCCGGCCGCCACTCCGTCGATGTTGTCGAAAAGGTTCCCCGCCATAGCCCGTCCCCCCGGACGATCCCGATTTGTGGAATGCACCAGCCGGGGCTCGAACCCGGATCACCGGCTTACAAGTCCGGTCCTTTAACCGATTAAGGCACTGGTGCTGGCTATGCGAATCGGACCCTCGGCTTCCCCGGCCATTTAGGCATCGAGTCCCTGATTGCTCGATTCGTCGCGCAGCATAACACCGACTTTGAATTCCGCAAGTCTCTTGAGTAATCGCCTGTAAGCCACGCATTCGCGGGACGGTCCCACGCCGCCTTCCCCGCACCGCGCTTATGCTCGCCTGCGACGGCTACTGCGAACCGCCGCGGGGCGCGGCGTGTAACTTCTGGGAAGAATTGTCATCAAGCAATGACAAGTTGAGCGGGATCTGAGTTGGGCGTCTACCGCCAGATACTCGTCGCGCTCGACGGGTCGGCCGACTCGCAGACGGCGCTCCGCCACGCGGTCACCCTCGCCCGCGACCAGAACGCGAAGCTTGCCCTGCTGAGCGTCGTCCCCCACCAGGCGACCCCGGTCGGGCCCGGCGTCGCGCCACCGCCGGAGACCGACGAGTCCCACGGCGAGATCATCCGCGAGGCCCTGCGCGAGATCCCCAACGACATCGGTGTCACCACGCGACTCGAGCACGGCGAGATCGCGATGACGATCCTCAAGGTCGTCGCCGAGGATCAGTACGACCTGCTGGTGATGGGCTCACACGGTCACAGCCGGGTCCACCGCGCCCTGCTCGGCTCGGTGTCCGAGAAGGTCCTGCACAAGGCCAAGGTGCCGGTGCTGATGCTGCGCTCGCACTGCGAGTGCTGAACGGTCCCGAGACCTACGCGCGGCCGGCGCGCAGGAGCCGGGCGAGGAAGCGCTGGGTCTCCTCCGCGCGCGGGTCCTCCAGTACCTGGGCGGGCGGGCCCGCCTCGACGATGCGCCCCTCGTGGAGGAAGGCAACCTCGTCGGCCACCTCGCGGGCGAAGGTCATCTCGTGGGTGGCGATGACCATCGTCATGCCCTCCGCCTTGAGATCGCGCACCGCCTCCAGGACCTCGCCGACCAGCTCCGGGTCGAGGGCGCTGGTCACCTCGTCGAGAAGGAGGGCGCGGGGCTTGCCCGCGAAGGCGCGCGCGATCGCCACCCGTTGCTGCTGGCCGCCGGAGAGCTCGTCGGGCCGGTCGCCCTCGCGCCCCGCGAGGCCGAAGCGCGCCAGCAGCGCCCGCCCTTCCTCCTCCGCCTCGCGACGCCGCGCCCCCTGCGCCCGCATCTGCCCCAGGACCACGTTCTGGAGGACGCTCATGTGGGGGAAGAGGTTGTAGGCCTGGAAGACGACGCCGAGCTTGCGCCGGACCGCGACGGGAGATACCGACGGGTCGGTGATCACCTCGCCGTCGAGAAAGATGTCGCCGTCGTCGATCTCCTCCAGCAGGTCGATACAACGCAGGAGCGTCGACTTGCCCGAGCCGGAGGCGCCGATCAGGGCGACGGCCTCGTGCTCGGCGACGTCGAAGTCGACGCCGTGCAGCACCTCGCGCTCGCCGAAGGCCTTGGTCACGCCGCGGACCTCGATCACCGGTGCCCCGCCCGCCATCAGCGCACTCCTCCGGCGCCGCCCATGCGGTCGACGATTCGCGCCAGGGGAATCGTGATCACCAGGTAGAGCATCGCCGCGGCGATGATCGGCGTGTAGTTGAAGTTTTCCCCCTGGTAGATCTGGGCGACGCGGAACGCCTCCTGCGGGCCGATGATCGAGATCAGGGCGACGTCCTTCTGCAGGGAGACGAAGTCATTCAGGAGCGGCGGGCCGACGCGGCGGATCGCCTGCGGCAGGATCACGTGGCGCATGGCCTGGGCCTGGGTGAGACCGACCGAGAGCGCCGCGTCGGTCTGACCCCAGTGGACCGAGTTGATGCCCGCCCGGTAGACCTCGGAGACGTAACCGCTGTAGGAGAGCGTCAGGGCGATGCCGCCGAGCACGACCGGATCGGTAGGCAGGCCTTCCAGTTCCAGGGCCGGGACACCGAAGCCGATCAGGTAGACGAGCAGGACGGTCGGCACGCCGCGGAAGACGTCGACCCAGACCGTCGACAGCAGGCGCACCGGGAAGAGGCCGGGCGAGCGGTTGACGCGGACCAGCGCGATCACCAGGGCGATCACCAGCACCGCCGCCTCGACCACCATGAAGACCTTGACGTCGAGCCAGAAGCCGCTCAGGACTTCCGGGAAGGCGTTCTTGAATTCGCTCCAGGAGAAGAAGGTTTCGCGGACCGTCGGCCAGCCGGGGCTGGTCAGGACGAGCGCGGCTATGCCGCCGATGACGACGATCGACGAGAGCGCGGCGATCAGCGCGTTGCGGCGATGCCGACGCCGTTTCGCCGCCGCGCGTTCGAGGCGACGCTCGCCGGGGGCGGTGGCGGCGGTCTCGGTCACCCGCCGCGACGCCCGGCGCAGCTCAGTGGAGCTGCGGCGCTTCCGCGGCCTGGCTCATCCACCGCTGCGTGATCTTTTCCAGTTCGCCCGATTCTTCGAGCGCTTCGATCGCCCCGGAGACGCAGCTCGTGAGCGGCGAATCCTTCGCCAGCAGGGCGCCCCATTCTTCGCCTTCGGCCTTGCCGAACTGGCCGACCACCTTCGCGTTTTCGACCTGGATGGCGATCACTTCCAGTGCCGTCGGCAGGTCGACCACGACCGCTTCCACCTGCCCGTTTTTGAGTGCGGTGATGACATCGCCGGAGCTGTTGAAGACTTCCGGTTTGCTCGACGGTTCGATCTCTTCGTTGACGGCGGAGAGGCTGGTGGTGGCGATCTGGACGCCGAACTTCACGTCCTTCAGTTCGGCCAGCGACTTCGCCTTCGCCGCCTTCGAGTCTTCCAACGCGACGACCGCCTGCTGGGCCGAGTAGTAGGGCACGGAGAAGTCGACAGCCTTTTCGCGGGTCGGCGTGATCGAGATCTCGTTGATGTCAAAGTCGAAGTTTTTCGGGCCCGGCGCGTAGGAGGAGTCGAACGGCTCGACCGTCCACTTGATCTTCGCTTTGGGATAGCCGAGCTGCTTGCCGATCGCGTAGGCGACGGCGCTCTCGAAGCCCTTCCCGTTGGCCGGTTCGTCTTCCTCGAAGTACGGCGGGTAGGCCGGCTTGTCGGTGGCGACGGTCAGCGTGCCCGCCGTGTGCGTTTCCATCTGCGCCGGGGTGCAGGCCGCCGCGTTGGCGGTTTCGCCGCCTGCGGTCGAGCCGCCCGCGCCGCCCGACGAGGAGCTCGACTTCTTGCCGCCGCAGCCGGCCGCGACCAGCACGAGGGCAAGCGCGAGCAGCGAGAGGATGGCAAGGGTGGATCGACGCATGGAATTCCGGGACGGAAGCCGTGCATCCTACGTGAAACCGCGGCGCGGTCGACCTTTCGCCCGTCTACCGGGCCAAAGGTCGACCGCGCTTTGCGGGGCGGATCAGAGCTGGGCGCAGACGGCCTTCACCTCGGTGTAGAGCTCGAGCGCGTCCTCCCCCATCTCCCGTCCCCAACCGGACTCCTTGTAGCCGCCGAACGGCATCGATGCGTCGAAGACGTTGTAACAGTTGATCCACACCGTGCCCGCCTTCAGCTCGGCCGCGGTGCGGTGCGCCTTCTTGATGTCGTTGGTCCAGACCCCGGCGGCAAGGCCATAGTGGCTCTGGTTCGCGCTCGGCACCAATTCGTCGGTGGATTTGAACGGCTTGACGGTGACGACGGGGCCGAAGATCTCCTCCGCCTCGACTTTCATCTGTGGGTTCGTGCCGGCCAGGACGGTCGGCTCGACGAAGTAGCCCGAGTCACCGATCCGGCTACCGCCGACGACCGTCTCCGCGCCCTCGGCCCGGCCGGAGTCGAGGAAGCCGCAGACGCGGTCGAGCTGCTCGGTCGAGACCAGCGGGCCCATTTCGGTCTGCGGGTCGAGACCGGAGCCGACCTTGATCGATTTGGCGTGCTCGGCGACGCCGGCGACGACCTCGTCGTAGACCGACTCCTCGGCGAAGAGGCGCGATCCCGCACAGCAGCACTGACCGTGGTTGAAGAAGATCGCGTTGGCGGCACCGGGAATCGACTCCGCCAGGTCGGCGTCGGCGAAGACGACGTTCGGCGACTTGCCGCCGAGCTCCAACGACACCTTCTTCAGGTTCCCGGCCGCGGCGGTGACGATCATCTTCCCCACCTCGGTCGAGCCGGTGAAGGCGATCTTGTCGACTTCGTCGTGGGCGGCCAGCGGCGCGCCGGTCTCCTCGCCGAAGCCGGTGACGATGTTGACGACGCCGGGCGGGATGCCCGCCTCGAGGATCAGCTCGCCCAGTTTCAGCGCCGAGAGCGGCGTCTGCTCGGCCGGCTTCAACACCACCGTGCAGCCGCAGGCAAGCGCCGGGCCGAGCTTCCAGGCCGCCATCAGCAGCGGGAAGTTCCAGGGGATGATCTGGCCGACCACGCCGACCGGTTCGTGCAGCGTGTAGGCGTGGAACTTCGCCCCCGGCATGTAGGGGACGTTCAACGACAGGGTCTGCCCGACGTTCTTCGTCGCCCAACCCGACATGTAGTGGAACAGGTCGGCGGCGAGCGGGACGTCGGCGGCGCGGGCGACCGCCAGCGGCTTGCCGTTGTCGAGTGCCTCCAGCGTGGCGAGCTCGTCGCCGTGCTCGAGGATCAGGTCGCCGAGCCGGTGGATCGCGCGCCCGCGGTCGGAGGCGGTCATGTCCTTCCACGGCCCGGAGTCGAAGGCGGCGCGAGCCGTCTTGACGGCGCGATCGATGTCCTCGGAGCCGCCACGCGCCACGTGCGCCAGCACCTCGCCGCTGGCCGGATCGAACACCTCGAAGGTGCGGCCGTCGGCGGCCTCCACCCAATCGGCACCGATCAGCATCGGGTGCTGGGCGGCGGCGAAGCGCCGCGCGCCCTCGTCGATCTTGATCTCGGTTGCCACAGTTCAGCCCTCCTCGTCTCGGCCCCTCGGCGCGTCGGCCGGGGGCGACTGATCCCTTGCTCCGAAGCTAGATCGCCGGGGGTTGCAACGGCGTAGCATCAGTGGTCGGAGCCCTGCCGCCGCGCGCGGGCGCCGGAAAGGAGAGCCTTGACTTCGTCGCAATGGGTCGCGATCAACTCGAGCACGGACCGCCGGGAATGGGCGCGCAAGCTCGCGCGGGCGCACGAGCGCGGCCTCGCCGGGGCGACCGCACAGCCGGAGGTGCGCGAGGTGATCGACCAGTCGTGGCAACGCAGCGCCCGCGCCCGGGTCGACCCGATCGGCGGGATCGCGCCGCTGGTGATGAGCGAGGACGAGGCGGCGGCGCGCTGGGAGGACTCGCCGCTGCGGGTCGCCGAGCCGATCCTGCGCGAGCTGCTCGCCGACGTCGGCACGGCCGGGCAGCAGGTGGTGCTGGTCTGTGATGCCGAGGGGACGATGCTGTGGATCGACGGTGAGCCGGGGGTGCTGGAGCAGGCGACGGCGATCCACCTGGAGCGCGGCTCGGGCTGGAGCGAGGAGCGCGCCGGGACCAACGCGATGGGGACGGCGCTCGCCGCCGGGCACCCGCTGCAGGTCTTCTCCGCCGAGCACTTCGCGGTCCCGGTCCACGAATGGACGTGCAGCGCGGCACCGGTGCGGGATCCGGAGACCGGGGAGACGATCGGCGTCCTCGACCTCTCGGGCGAGCTTGGCACCGCCCACCCGCACAGCCTGGCGCTGGTCGCGGCGGCGGCGCGGATGATCGAAGCGGAGCTGGCGCGTTCGGCGGCCGAACGGGCGGCGGCACTGCAGGAGCGCCACGGCATGCGCCGCCAGGGCGGCGGCGCGGCAGAGCTGCACACGAGCTTCCTCGGACGCGACGGGGCGCTGGTCGAGGCCGGCGGTCGCCGTGTCCACCTCTCCCCCCGGCACAGCGAGATTTTGTGCCTCCTCTCGCTGATGCCGGAGGGGATGGGTGCCGAGCGGCTGGCACTGGAGCTCTATGGCGACTTCGGCAAGCCGGTGACGGCGCGGGCGGAGCTCTCACGACTGCGGCGGGTGCTGCCGGGGGCGATCGTCGCCAACCCCTACCGACTGGGGATCAAGCTGCGCGACGACCGGCGCGAGGTCGAGAAGCTGCTCGGCGCCGGGAGGCTCGCCGAGGCGCTGGGCCGTTACACGGGGCCGCTGCTACCGGGCTCCGAAGCGCCGTTGGTGGAAGAGGCGCGGCGGCGACTGGACGACGGCCTGCGCGAGGCGATCCTCGCGAGCGGCGCACCGGCGCTGATCGAGGCGTGGCTGCGCAACCCGTCCGGCGAGGACGACCTCGAGGCGTGCCGGGCCCTGGTCGCGCGCCTGGCGGGCGATGACCCGCGCCGGCCGGCCGCGATCAGCCGGTTGCGGCGCCTGCTTTCGCCCGCGCGCTGAACCGGGCGATCTGGGCGGCGAAGCGTTCGGCGTCCTGGAAGAGCATCCCGTGCGCGGCGCCGGCGTAGATCGCCAGCGAGGAGCCGGGGATGCGGGCATGCAGGCGCCGCGCGTTGACGGGCGGCACACCAGGGTCCAGGGCACCGTTGGTGATCAGGGTCGGCGTGGTGATGCCGGGCAGGCCGCGCCAGGTCCCGCCGTACTCGAGGAAGGCTTCCTCGGCGGCTTCCTGGCGCTTCAGCGTGCGCGGCGCGACCTTCTCCTGCGGGATCGACTCGACGCCGTGGACGAAGCGCGCGCTCGCCGCGCCGCCCGCCGGGGTCGCCGGGAAGAGCAGTTCGAGGAACACGTTCACGCCCGCGTTCGGGTTCGCCAGCCTGCGGATCAGGTCGGGCGGCGGCGGCACCGTGTGCGAGCTGCCCCCGTCGCCGCCCGTGGTGACGAGCGCGCCCAGCAGCGAGGGCTTCTGCTCGGCCAGCGTGAGGCCGATCTCGCCACCCATCGACCAGCCGACCAGCGTCGGGTCCTGCAACCCGAGCGCTTCGATCAGTTCGCCGGTGTCGCGCGCCATCAGCTGCACCGTGAGCCGCTTCGACAGATCGTCGGTCGTATAGCCGACCCCGCGGTTGTCGAAGATCGTGACCCGGAACTTCTTCGCCAGCGGGTGGAGCAGGTAGGGCATCCAAAGGCTCATCGGCGCCGTGTCCCCCTGGACCATGATCAGGTCCGGCCCCCGCCCGAACTGCCGGTAACCGATCTCGATCCCGCCGACGGGGAGTCGGTAGACCGGCCCCTCGAACGCCCCCGCGCCGGGGAGCCTCGAGTGCGGCACCAGCTTCGGCGCGGCCTGCCCGACCACGCCGGCGGGCGCCACCGTCGTCCGCGCGGCCGCGGCGCCCGCGCCCGCCCCGAGCGCGAGCAGCGCGACGAGGAGCAACGGGAGGCCGATCCGGCGAAGAGACATCTCAACCGCGAAATCTAGGCGTTGGGGTCGACGACGAACCGGGCGCCGCCGATCACAGGACGTTCACGGGGCGCCTACAAGTGGGTAACTCCGCGATCGAATACCGGCGAGAGGCTGCGCGGCGGAACCGGACCCTCCAAAGGAGAAGCTCCCCATGCGCCTTCGTCTCATCCTTGTTTCCCTCGCCTTCGCGGCGCTCTTCATCGTCGTGCCGACGGCCGCCCTCGCCTCACCCTCGGGAGTGGTGATCTCCCAGTTCAGAACGAGGACCGCGGCCTCACCGTACAACGAGTACCTGCAGATCACCAACGCCGGCGCGACGACCGTCGACCTCTCCGGCTGGCGACTCTACGACTGCTACACCTCCGGCGGCAAAGCCCAGGTCGGGACGAACGGCGAACCGCTGCCGCCCGGGACCACGCTGCCTGCCGGCAAGAGCTTCGTCTTCGGCAAGGACATCGGCGACTACACCGGTGAAGCCGACGCGACCTACCGCTACCAGGTGGCCGAGACCGGCGGCTTCCAGGTACGCGACGGCAAAGGAGCCGTGCAGGACGCGGTCGGCGCGCCCGGCACCGCCTGCGCCGAGGGTGCGGGCCTGACGCTGCCGACCAGCGGCTCGAACTTCACCTTCACCCGTAAAGGCATCCCCCCGGCGCTCGTCGACACCGACGAAAACGCCGCCGACTTCGGCGCCCCGGCGGGCGAAGCGGACGGCACCCCGTGCGGCCCGGCCTGCGCGCCGGCACCGATCCCCACCGCGATCGACCAGATCCAGGGCAGCGGTGCGACCAGCCCGATGGTCGGGGCCAAGGTCGAGATCAGCGGCGTCGTGGTCGGCGTCGACAACCAGGCGGGCGTCGCCCACTACACCGAACTGGACCCGCGCCAGGAGGGCATCTACGTCGAGACCCCGACCGCCGAACAGGACTCCGACCCGCAGACCTCGGAGGGCATCTTCGTCGGCGGGCTCACCGCCGCGGACCGCAGCGCCGCCCACATCGGCCAGACCGTCACGGTCAGCGGCACCGTCGCCGAGCTCTACGGCCTGACCACGGTCGAAGCGGCCGGCAATACGCCGACCTTCAGCGGCACGGCGGACGGGGCCAACCTCCCGGCCCCGGTCGTCATCGACAAGGGCACGGCCGCAGCCCAGAGCATCGCCTCGAACGGCACCCGCTCCTACTACGAGACGCTCGAGGGGATGCGGGTCGCGCTGCCGATCGGCACCGCCGACTCGGGTGGCACGAACAAGTTCGGCGAGCTCTTCCTCGTGCCGGGGAAGCAGCGGCAGCGGATCACCGGCGGGTACAGCGTCTCCCAGGGGCCGCCGGCGCTGATCTACACCTCCCAGGACGCCGGGTCGGCCGACGTCGACCCGACCAACCCGAGCGCCGAGCCGGCCTCGACCACCCGTGTCGACGCCGACCTCTTCGACCGCGTCAGGAACGTCGTCGGCCCGTTCGGCTTCGGCTTCGGCAACTACACGATCGCCCCGCAGCCGGGTGAAGCACCGAAGGTCACCGGCGGCCCGACGTCCTACCCGCCGGAAGCGCCGCGCGCCAAGAAGGGCACGCTGCGGGTGGCCAACTTCAACATGGAGAATCTCTTCGGGGTCGGGATGACCGACGACGGCCACACCTTCGCGGCCGCAGAGATCGACGCGAAGACCACGCGGCTGGCCAACGCGATCCGCCTGATGCACCGGCCGGAAGTGATCGCGGTCGAGGAGGTCGCGGCCGCAAGCGCGCTGCAGGAAGTCGCCGACAAGCTGGGCGGCTACCGGGCGATCTGGATGCCCTCGAACGACGAACGGCACATCGCCGTCGGCTATCTGGTCGACGAAGGGATCGACGTCACCGATGTGCGACAGATCGGCAAGGAAGCGACGACGCCCGTCACGGGCTGCAACGACAACCCTGCGGACGACCCGCAGCTGTTCGAGCGGCCACCGCTGGAGATCGGCCTGAAGATCGGCAAGACCAGCTTCTCGCTGATTGCCAACCACTGGGCCTCACAGGGTCATCCGGAGGCATGCCGCGAAGCGCAGGCGGCGTTCGTCGGCGAACAGGTGAAAGCGCTGGAATCGGCGGGCGGCTCGGTGATGGTGCTGGGCGACCTGAACGCCTTCCAGGACTCACCGTCGCTGGAAACACTGCGGAGCGGCAACTCGCTCGCCAACCTCTGGTGGGAGGCGCCCGGGGCGAACCGTTACTCCTACTCCTACAACGGACTGCTCGAGACCCTCGATCACATCTTCGTCACCAAGAAGCTGGCGAAGCAGGTGGAAGAGGTCCGCTATGTCCACTTCGACAACGACTACTACCAGCGCGACGAAGTCAGCTCGCCGACCGGGGTCTCCGACCACGACCCGCCGGTGGTGCGCCTGACCATCCCCAAGGGCGGCCTCGACTGAGCGTCCAGGCGGCGGCCCGGACACGTGTCCGGGCCGCCGCCGGCTCCCCTAGGATGCCGCCATCGCCCACCGAACAAAGATCTCGATCCTTGCGTTGACAGTGGCGGCGATCGGCTTGATCGCGGCCGGGCCCGCCGCCGCCGAAGACCACTTCACGCCGCTCTCGGCGCGGGTGTTGCACGCGCCCGAACCGGTGCGCGGAGGCGACGGGCGCGAACACCTCGTCTACGAGCTGGTGCTGTCGAACGACTCCGTCTTCCCGCCCCGCGCGGTCACCGTGCGCAAGGTGGTCGCGACGGCGGAGGGCAAGCCGGTGGAGACGCTCGCGGGGACGCACCTGAAGGAAATGATGGAACCGTTCGGCGTCCTCGACAACAAGACGCCGCGAACGACGATCCAGCCCGGCGGCACCGCCAAAGTGCTGATGGACGTCACCTACGCCCCCGGCGCGCCGGCGCCGCACAAGCTTGACCACGAGCTCGTCGTCTCCCCCGGCCCGCCCGGGTCGGTCGAACTGAGCCGCTTCGGTGCCGCCCCGACCACGGTCGTCGACCGTCCGGCACCGATCATCTCGCCGCCGCTGCGCGGCGCCGGGTGGGTCGTCATCAACGGTTGCTGCGGAGAAAACACCGCACACCGGCACAGCCTGCTGGCGATCGACGGGGCCCTGCACGAGGGCGAGCGCTATGCGATCGATTTCGTCCAGGTGAGCCCGGCCGGGCTCCTCGCCGAAGGCTCCAACAAAGTGCTCCGTAACTACCCGTTCTACGGTGACGAAGTGCTCTCGTCGACGGCGGGCAAGGTGGTCGGCGTGGTCGATCGCCTCCCGGACGGGCCGATCAACTTCAACCTGCCACCGATCGAAGCGGGCGACGCGGGCGGCAACCACGTCGTCGTCGCGATGGGTGGCGGCCGCTTTGCGTTCTACGCCCACCTGCAGCCGGGCAGCGTGCGGGTCAAGGTTGGCCAGCGTGTCCGCCCCGGCGAGGTGCTGGGGCTGCTCGGCAACTCCGGCAACTCGAACGCGCCGCACCTCCACTTCCAGCTGATGGATGGCCCGGTGCCGCTCGGCGCCGAAGGGGTTCCCTACCGCTTCTCCCACTTCACCGCCGAAGGCAAACTGACGAACGGCGGGCCGTTCTTCGTCAACGGCGCCAAGGCGAAGCAGACGAGCGCGCCGCGCGGCCCCAGGCACGCCGAGCTGCCGCTCAATCTGCAGGTCGTCGACTTCGGCCCATGACTCGCGGCCGGCATCTGCCGGTTCATGGGAGTATGCGCGCATGAGTCCCTCGCGACCGCGCCGTGCCGAGCGCCCGGAGTACGGCTGGGTGATCTCGTTCGGCTGCAAAGAGACAGGCGAACTGAAACGGCTGAAGGTCGACACCGACCCGGCCGCCGACACCAGCCCGATCGACGTTCCCTGCACCTGCGGTGAGGTCCACCGCGTGACCGTCTCGCCCTACCGTCGCCGCCGCGCCGCCGACGAGCCGTTCGACCTCGAGGTCAAATCGCTCGACGAGCTCCGCGGGACCTGAGAGAGAAAGGAATCACGTTGCTACCGCTCGCCGACGTCTCCTTCGGGGAAGTCCTCCTGATGGTCTTCGAGATTTTCCTGTTCGTGGTCTGGATCTGGATCCTGTTCACGATCATCACCGACCTCTTCCGCAACCACGAGATGTCCGGTTGGCTGAAGGCGGTCTGGCTCGTCCTCCTGATCTTCATCCCCTATCTGACCGCGCTCATCTACCTGATCGTCTACGGGTCCGACATGCGCGAACGCCAGCTGCGCGCCCAGGCCGAAGCCAAACACGAAGAAGACGCCTACATCCGCGCAGCGGCCCATTCCTCGCCCGCCGACGAACTCAGCAAACTGCACGAACTGGTCGAGAAGGGCGCACTCACGCAGGCGGAGTACGACCGTGCCAAGGAAAAGTTGCTGACGACGGCGTAGGGACTCGTTCGCGGAACGGGCAGCGGGACGGGCGCGATCCGCGGCCGGGGCGACCGTCCGAGTTGCGGCGCGCGGGTGCGTGGCGGCGCGAACCCGGCCCTTGCGGCCGTCCGAGTTGACGCGCGGCCCCGGCCCCCGCGCCCGTCCGAGATGCCGCCCGACCCCAGCCCCCGCACCCGTCCGAGATGCGCCGCGACCCCGGCCGCTCCGGCCATCCGAGTTGCCGCCCGACCCCGGCCCCCGCACCCGTCCGTGTCGCGGCGCGGCCCTGACCACCCCACCCGTCCGAGATGCGTCCCGGGCGCCTCATGGCGCTCCTGGCAGGCTGTGAGCGCCATGAGGCGCCCGGGACGGGAGGGGGTCGGGGGGAGGGCGGGCACAGGGACGGGAGGGGGTCGTGAAAAAGACGACGCAGGGACAGGGGGAGACGCAGGGACGGGGGGAGGTCGTGAAAAGACGACACAGGGACGTCACGAAGTAGGACTTCCGTGACGGGTCCGTGCGGGAGAGGCCACACCTCGCCCGGATCGGTGACTAAGACGCCGGGAACGTCACCCTTTCCGCAATCTTCGGTCTCTTTTCGGGCCTGGAAGGAGGGCCCGGGAACGCGTTCCGTACTTTGACC
>JAFDWO010000101.1 GCA_018268415.1 Actinomycetota bacterium
CCGCGCCCAGATCGACCGCCTCGCCGACGACATCGAGCACGCCTGCGAGACGCTCGAGAAGAAGGGCCCCGCCCACGGGCGCGAGCGCCACCGGGCGAGGCGCAGCCCGAACGTCTAGGGGCTCGGCTCCCGCTCGGCGTTCGCACCTTGCCGTAACCGGTACGGCAAGGTGCGAACGCGCCCCACGGATCCGTGACGGGACCGTCACGGATGTGGGACCTCGTCAAGAAGACGTAGAGAACGTCACCCTTCCTCCCGACCTCCTCATTGCTCAGGGATCTCCGTGTCGACTTCTGGGTGCTCAGCACCCGAAAGTCGACACGCGTCCGACGGACCCCCTTCCGGCCCTCACGGGCCGGGCGCCGCGAGCCCCCACCAAAACGTCCCCGCCCGCGTGCAGGCGATCTCCCGACCGGCCAGCGGGCTCAGCACCTCGAGCGCGCCGGGCTCACGGGATACCGGCACGACCAGCAGGAGGGCCGAGGTTCCGGGCGCCAAGGCGAGTCGGAGGCGCGCCGAGAAGTCCTCGTCGAGCAGCTCGTTCGCCGTCGTTCATCACCGCCCCCAACAGCACCCCCCAGAACTCGCTCCAGCGCCCCGTCGCGTCAGGCCTACAACTGGTCGTCAGGAGCACGCTGCCGTCGCGCCGGCAGACCGCGACCGAGGTTGCGTCGGGCTCCACCAGGAGCCCTTCGGCGCAACGATCGATTTCCTCCGCGCCCGCCCGGCGCGATCTCGTCCTCGTAGGTGATCGCCATCAGTCGTCGCATCGCTGGTCACGATTTCGGTCGGGAGACCGGGGTCCGACCGTACGTCCGGGCACGCGTCCTCCGCCTCACGCCGACCGGGTGAATTGCGCGCGAGCTCCGTGGCCGGGCCGCGAACGCCGGCCTTCAAGGCTGGTGGATGACCAGGACCGAGCGCTGGAAGTGGCTCCGGGTGGCGCCGGCGACGGGCCCGGTGCGGTGACCGAAAAGGCCGGTGCGGTGGCGGGAGCCGAGGACGATCAGGGGGCATTCCCACTCGTCGGCGAGGGTGACCAGGCCCTTCCAGGTGGGGGCGGCCTCGATGGTGCGGGCGCGGGCGTGAAAGCCGAAGTGGCGAGCGAGGGCGACGCCGGCGGCCGCGGTCTCGTGGGCGGCTCGCTCGACCTCCCTGGCTACGCACGCCCGGAGGCGGCGTCCGGGGACGGGCTTGAAGCAGACGTCGACGGGACGCCAGACGCAGGCGACGATCGCCTCGCGGTTCGCGCCGAGCCGGGACGAGGCCTGCTCGATCGCGAAGGCGGCGGGCTCGGTGCCGTCGTAGGCGAGGATCACGGGACCCATCGTGCGTCTCCCGGAGACAGCGGACCTCACACCCGCTGGATCAGCGTCCCGGTCCCGAGCCCGCCGCCGCAGCACATCGTCACCAGGCCCATCTCCTTGTCGGAGCGCTCCAGCTCGTGCAGGAGGGTGGTGATCAGGCGGGCCCCGGTGGAGCCGAGGGGGTGGCCGAGGGCGATCGCGCCGCCGTTGACGTTGACCCGGTCCATGTCGGGTTCGAGCTCGCGTCGCCAGGCGCAGACCACCGAGGC
>JAFDWO010000102.1 GCA_018268415.1 Actinomycetota bacterium
AAGCTGGCCCCCGGCAAGGGACGGGGCCTCTCCAAGCTGTCGCCCGGCGGGAAAAGGATGCGGCCCCCTCGAGCTGGCGCCCGTGGGCGAAAGGGCCCGGCCCCCTCGAGCTGTCGCCTCCAGGCGAAAGGGATGCGACCGTCTCGTCCACGGCCCTGGCAGGCTGTGGCCGTGGCCGAGACGGCCGGGTATGAAAGCGGTGGAGGAAGGCCCACGGGAAACCCACGGGAGCGCCATGGATCCGTGACGGATCCGTCACCGAACCGAGACCCCTTCACGAAGACGTAGGGAACTCCACCCTTCCTCCCGTGTTGTCCAACGCTCACGGACGCGTTCCGTACTTTGACCCTGCCATGGCAGGGTCAAAGTACGGAACGTGTTCCCGGGCCTTCCTTCCAGGCCCGAAAAGAGACCGAAGGTTGCGGAAAGGGTGACGTTTCCGGCATCTTCGTGACCGATCCGGGCGAGGTGTGGCCCCTCCCGCACGGACCCGTCACGGAGGTCCGACCTCCTCCCGTCCCTGTGTCCCCCCTCATCCCTGTCCCGCCTTTTCACGACCCCCTCCCGTCCCTGTGTCGTCTTCCTCACGACCCCTCCCGTCCCGGGCGCCTCATGGCGGTCACAGCCTGCCAGGAGCGCCATGAGGCGCCCGGGACCATCTCGGACGGGTGCGGGGCCGCGGGTCGCGCGGCAATCTCGGACGGGAGGAGGCCTGAGGTCGGGACGCACCTCGGACGGGCGGGGTGGCCGGGGGTCGCGCCGCACCTCTGTCGGGCCGCATCTCGGACGGGTGGGAGGCCCAAGGTCGGGCGGCGTCTCGGATTGGGTGGGGCCGGCCCCGAATCACGCCGTCCGTCCTCGACCGCCCCGCCCCTTCCGCTGTTCCTTATGCGCCCATGAGGCGCATAAGGAACAGCGGAGTGGTCTTGGGGAGCGGGGGGCGCGGTGGCCGGGCCCAAAGGACGATCGCGAGGGCCGAACGCGCGCCGCACCTCGGACGGGCGCACCGCCCCCGAACAACACCCGTCCCACCATCAACTCTCTAGGGGGATTTCACCCATCGGCCGACGCCACCGACCGACGAGGCCGTTCCCGGGACATAGGGTCGCCGCCTCGTTCAACACTCACAACCTGGGAGTCGCGATGGAGGTCCGGGGCATGTCGTCTCGTCGTTCGCTGGTCTGGTTGGTCGGAATGGTGGTGTGCGTCGCGCTCGCCTTGGCGCTGTCGGCGGCCGGTGCCGTGGGTAAGCCGAGCTGCAAGAAGGGGGCGGAGGCCGCGGGCTGCAGGCTGCCGGACGGCGCTCGCTTCTACAAGGAGCTGGGTGACAGTCAGGCTCTGACGGTGCAGGTCGGCGGCAAGGGCCTCTCGGTGACCGCCTTCGCGGTGCCGATCAAGTGCACGAAGTACATCCCGCTGCTCGGGGACGAATCGTACGTCGAGGTCGGCCTCTCCGGTTCACAGCACCCGAAGGTGGGGAAGTCCTACACCTTGAAGGAGAGCGAGACGCGGCGCGGCGAAGAAGGCGAAGGCACCTCGTCGACCACCACCGAAGTGACGCTCGACTTCAAGTCGGCCAAGCAGGTCCTGGTGAGCATCCACCAGGTGACCACTACCGACGGTGAGCCGGGCTGCGACGGCAGGGGCAGCTGGACGGTGAAGCGCCAGAGCTGAGCCGGTCGGCGCGCCGCTCAGTGGAAGGCGTAGGGCCCGGTGATCTCGTCGGGCTCGGCGCCGAGCAGGGCGGCGAGCTTGGCGCGCTCCGCCTCCGGCTCGCCGGGCCGCGCCTCGATCATCGTCCAGGCCGCGGGGCGTCGCTCGTCGTCGCCGTTGGTGCTCCGCGCCATCGGGATGGCGCGGGCGCCGATCTCCAGCAGACGCTCGCGTTGCTCGGCGGCGAGGTCGCCGCGGATCCAAAATTGAAGTGGTGCCATCCCCAAAGGCTAGGAAGGGGATGGGAGAGAGTATGGGTACGGGAACGTTTGCACGGGACCGTTCACCGGCCCTGGGTCGCTCCGCGTTGCGTGCGGGCCGGGCCGTCCGAGGCGACGACCCGGCCGACCCGCCTACTCGACCGCCTTCTTCAGCTCAGCGCCCGCGCTGAACCGGGGCACCGACTTCGCGGCGATCTGCATCGTCTCGCCGGTCTGCGGGTTGCGGCCCATGCGGGCCTCCCGATGCGAGACCGAGAACTTGCCGAAGCCGGTCAGCCTCACTTCGTTCCCGGAGCTCATCTGTGCCTCGATCGACTTCAGGGTCGCCTCGAGGGCGCGCTTTGCCTCGCCGACGCCGAGCCCGCTTCTCTCGGCGACGTCACGGACCAACTCATCCTTGCCTACGAGTGCCATGGATCATCCTCCGAACTTCTCGGTGCTCCGCTTGTCCCACGCGGACTGTCACCGGGGACGGTAGCCGCGCCGTAGGTCGTTCCCCGGTGCAGAGCGCTTCCGGGCGTCAATCGCGCTCTCGATGGCGCCGCAGACGCGCCCAGCGATCACGCAATTTGACCGCCAGGACGCCGCCGCTCGCCAGCAGCACGGGGCCGAAGCTGAGCGCCGTCTCCTCGACCGGGATCCCGGCAATATGGCCGAGCGGGAGCATCAGCCGCGCCCCGCGCCCGCCTCGGCGAGCGTCCGGTCGAGGTTTTCGAAGCAACCGTTCCAGCCGTCTTCGTGATCGCGGGCGGTGGCCTCGTCGCGCAGGTTCGAGTGGGTGAACGTGACCGTGGTGGAGTCGCCCGACTCGACGAAGGCGATCTCGATCAGCGTCTCCCGGTCTTCGTCGTCACGGTCCCAGGTCCAGGTGAAGGCGAGGCGGTGGGGGCGGTCGACCACCGTGTACTGGCCGCCGCCCCCGTGCGAATCGCCGTCCAGGTCGAGCATGACGACGCGCACCGCGCCGCCGACGCGGAGGTCGACTCTCGCCTCGCTGGTGGTCCAGTCGCGCCGCGCGTGCCACCAGCGCCGCATCACGTCCTCGTGGGTGAAGGCGTCGAAGACGGCGGCCGCGGGGGCATCGAAGGTGCGCTCGATGACGAGCGTCTCGGCGGGCGGCGCCTCAGACACTGTTCGCTCCCCGCTGACCCTCCGTGGCGACTTCGATGGCGTGCGTGAACGGCGTCGCTTCCTCGTACTGGTCGTGATAGTTCCACCACACGTACGCCTGGGTCTGGGGGTAGCCCTCGGGCGAGTCCTCCCAGAGCTCCTGGCGGCCGAGCGGGGTGATGTCGAGGTAGCTCCAGGTGCTGCCGAGCGCCTCGTCACCGCGCTTGTCGGTGAAGTAGGTGCGGAAGACCTTGTCGCCCTCGCGGATGAACACGTTGTGGCCGTGCCATTCGTCGACGCCGAAATCGACGTCCCAGTCGTCGGTGATCGTGTACCAGGGCACTTCCCAGCCCATCTCCTCGCGATAACGCAGGATCTCCTCCTGTGGCGCGCGCGAAGCATAGGCGAGCGTCGTGTCGCGGGAGTTCAGGTGGGCGAGGTGGGCGACCTGGTCGGCGCCGAAGGAGCAGCCGCGGCAGCCGCGCTCCGGCCAGCCGTGGACGTCCGGATCGAAGAAGAAGCGGTAGAGGATGAGCTGGCGGCGGCCCGCGAACATGTCGAGCAGGCCGACCGGGCCGTCGGGCCCCTCGAATCGATAGTCCTTCGTCACCGCTTGGCGCGGCATCCGCCGGCGTTCGGCGGCAAGTGCGTCACGGGCTCTAGTCAGTTCCTTCTCTTTGACCAGGAGCTTCTCGCGGGCGGCGCTCCACTCCTCGGGTGAGACGACGGGCGGCAGGTTCATCGCTGCTCCTCCTTCAGGTGATCTTCGACGACGTCGAACAGGCGGGTCCAGATCTCGCGCTGGCGGACCATCCAGTCGGTCGCCTCGTCGAGCGTCTCGGTCCGCAGCGACAGCACGTGGTTGCGGCCGTCGATCACGCGGGTGACGACGCCGCTCTCCTCGAGCACCTTCAGGTGCTTGGAGATCGCGGGCTTGGAGACGCCGAAATCGCCCGTCACTTCACCCACCGTGGCGGGCCCGGCGGCGAGGCGTTCGACGATCTGGCGGCGGATCGGATGGGACAGTGCCTTGAACGAACTGTTAACCATTTAGTGAACTGTAGCAGAAAGCCGCTCGCAGCCCGAAATCTGCGGTCGGCCAAACGTCCAGATCCCCTTTCGCGCGGCTAGGCTGCGCCCATGCGAAAAGCCCTCGTCTCAGCTTCTCTCCTGACCCTGCTCATCGCCGTCTTCGCCGCCACCGCGTCGGCGACGCCGGCCGCTACCGGTTCGGCGGCGTGCACCCCGGCGACCAACATCGAGGCGATCGTCGACGACTCCGGCTCGATGACCGTCACCGACCCCAACAAGCTCCGCGTGCAGGCGATGGACCTGCTGATCCAGACGCTGCCGCCGACCACGACGCTCGGCGCGGTCGAGTTCGGCTCCGGCATCGAAGCGATCCCCGGCATCTACGAAGGACAGCCCGCCGCCAACACCCTCTTCCCGCCCGAGCCGATCCAGCCCAACTCGGCGGCGATGCTCGGGGCGCTGAAAGCGAACATCAACGCCGACAACGGCGCGACCGACTACAACGGCGCGTTCGCCAAGGCCGATGCCGACGACCCGAGCTCCCAGGCGCGTATCTTCCTCACCGACGGTGGCCACAACGAGGGCACCTACAACGAAGCGCACCTCGCCCACAACGTGCCGACCTACGTGATCGGCTTCGGCGGGATCACCTCACCGGAAGACAAAGCGCGGCTGAAGAAGATTGCCGCCGACACCGGCGGCAAGGTCTACGAACTCGAAGACGCGAGTCAGCTGCAGGCGGTCGTCAACAGCATCGGCGCCCAGCTCACCTGCAAGACCCCGCCGCGCCAGTTCACCGACGAACTCGCCCAGGGCCAGTCGAAAACCCACAGCATCACGATCGGCCCGAAAACCCACTCCCTCCGCGTCACGCTCACCTGGGCCCAGCCTGGTGACAACTTCAAGCTCACCGGCCTGCGGATCAAGTCCCACGGCAAGCTCGTCGCCGTCGCCCGTCCGCAGAAAGCCTCCAAGCCGAAGAAGCTGAAGGTGACCGTGGCCGGGAAGAGCAGCACCTTCACCGTCCTGAAAGTCACCCACCTGCGCCCCGGCACCCTCCAGTTCGCGGTGAAGGCCGCAAAGGTCTCCGGCGGCACGGTGAAAGTGACGACCCAGGTCGGCGGCGAAGGCAGCTAGAGGTTCGAACCCGCGCCCGCGTTGATCGGCCGGAAACCGGTCGGATCGTTCGGTTTTCGGCCCGTCAACGCGGACGTGCGGGGTGTTCGACCCCGGGCTTGGGGTGCTTTGACTGCTTCTTCGGTTTGGGCTTCGGCTTCGCCCGTTCGACCTTGAAGCGGTAGACGACCTGGGTCGGGGCGGCGCCGCCGGCGCCGAAGGCGCGGACGCGGAAGGTGTGCGTGCCGACGCCGACGCGGGTCTTGCGGGGGCTCGGGCAGACGGCGCCGGGGCGGGAGTCGAGCTTGCAGCGGAACCAGAAGGGTCCGATGCCGCCGCCCTTGAAGCGGAAGCCGACGGTCGGGGCCGGGGTGTGGACGCCGAGGCGGATGAGCTTCGGCGGGGTGTGCACGAGGAAGGTGCTGGGCGGCGGCGGCGGGGGCGGCGGGGGTTCGGGTTGGCCGGTTGCCGCGGGCGAGGTGGTGGTCAGGATCTGGCCGAATTTGCCCGCCGCGACGCAGAGGCCTTCGGTCGGGCAGGAGAGGCCGAAGAGGGCGTTGGTGACGCCCTTGATCAGGTGTTCGGTGAGCCAGGTGGGGCCGCCGCCGCTCGGATTGGTCGAGGCGCTCACTTCACCGTTGTTGCTGGAGAGGACGCAGAGGCTCGCGGCGGGGCAGGCGGCGGCGACGATCTGGAAGCGGTTCGGCAGCGGCGCGCCCGGCCAGGAACTCGCTCCCGCCGACGGGGCGTTCGAGAAGAAGACGCTGCCTTCGTTGCCCGCGACGCAGAGCGATTCGCTCTGGCAGGTGAGGCCCAGCATCGGGTTTTCCCCGGCCGGGCTGCCGAGCGGCGTCCAGGCGAGCGCGCCGCCGCCCGGGTTGAAGGTGCTCCAGAGTTCGCCGTTGAAGGCGCTTGCCACGCAGAGGGCGCCGGTGCAGGTGAGGGCGCGCAGCGGCGGTTCCCCCGCCAGCGTTGCCCGGGTCCAGGCGGTCGGCCCGCCGGTCGGGTTGGTCGAGGTGACGACGAGGCCGCTGGAGCCGACCAGGACGCAGGAGGTCGTCATCTGGCAGTTGACGGCGAAGAGCGATTTCGTTTTCGGGATCCGCGTCGGCGTCCAGGACGCGGCGCCGGCGCCGGGGTCGGTGGTCGTCCAGACGCCGCCGCTGAAGTCGACGGCGACGCAGAGGGTCGCCGACGGGCAGGAGATCCCGCGTAGGTTCGAGCGCAGGTTTTCGGTGGGGGTGACGTGGCCGACGTTCCAGGCGCCGGCCCCCGCGGTCGGTGCCGTCGACTGGATCACGACGCCTTCCTGGCCGACGCCGACACAGAAGCCGCTCGGTTCGCAATGCATGCCGAAGATCGTTTCCCCGTCGCCGAGGTTGAGGTTGGTCAGCGTCCAGGGCGATGCCTGGGCGGAAGCGGTCCCGACCGCCCCGAGGAGGGCGGCGACGACGGCGAGGATCAGGGCGAGACGGCGCACGGCGAGGTTTTTATCGAGCCTGGGGAAGGAATTCGCGTTTGGGCGTCGACGTGCAAAATTTCACGCTCCTCGGGGAGCGCCGATCACGCTGAGGTGACTTCCGTTCGGCAATCAGGTGCACTGAGCCAGGAAACCCGCATGGTTGCGTGGAGTTTCGCCCTTATTTGCCTGGCTGGCGTGGCCCTGCTGGCGTCGGCTCCGGCGGCTCGCGCCGACTCCGGCGGCCTCTCGTCCACCTACTCCGGCGAAACTGTCGAAACCCCCTCGATCCCCGCCACGACGGCGGAAACCGAAGTCCCCGGGATCACCGAACCGAGCGGCGTCCCGATCCCCGCGCCGGTCGGCCCGACCGTCCCCGGCGCGCTCGCGACGCTGCGCGGCAGCCGCGCCCTCGCTCCCGCCTCGGCGCCGCTCGCGGTCAAGCAGGTGATCGCCGCCGCCAACCGGATCCGCACGACCCCATATGTATGGGGAGGCGGGCACCTCAGCTGGGTGTCGAAAGGCTACGACTGCTCCGGCTCGGTCTCCTACGCCCTGCACGGCGCCAAGCTGCTCGAAGCACCGCTCGTCTCCGGCTCCTTCATGACCTGGGGCGAACCCGGCCCCGGCAAGTGGATCACGATCTACGCCAACAAGGCGCACGTCTACATGGTGGTCGCCGGCCTCCGCTTCGACACCGGCGGCGACGTCGCCGGCGAAACCGGCCCCCGCTGGCACGCCGAACCGCCCTACCCGAAGGGCTTCGTCGTCCGTCACCCGGTCGGCTACTGAGCGCCGCGAACGGGTAGATCTCCTCGCGGAAACCGCGACAAAGGAGACCCATGCGCTATCGCAAGCTCGGCAGCTCGGACCTCGACGTATCGGAGGTCGCCCTCGGGGCCTGGCTGACCTACGCGGGCGGGATCGAGTTCGACCAGACCCGCGCCTGCACCGACGCCGCCTTCGAGGCCGGCATCAACTTCTTCGACACCGCCAACGTCTACGGTCGTGGTGCCGCCGAGACCGCCTGGGGCGAGATCCTCTCCGGCCGCCCGCGCGACTCCTACGTGCTCGCCACCAAGGTCTGGGGGCAGATGTCGGACGACCCCGAGGACCGCGGCCTCTCCGCCGCCCAGATCGCGAAGCAGATCGACGCCTCGCTGGCCCGCCTGCAGACCGACCACGTCGACCTCTACCAGGCGCACCGCTTCGACCCCGACGTGGCGATCGAGGAGACGATCGAGGCGCTGCAGAAAGTCGTCAGCGACGGCAAGGCACGTTATCTCGGCTTCAGCGAGTGGACGCCGGAGCAGATCCAGGCAGCGCTGGACATCGCCGGGCCCGACCTCTTCGTCTCCTCGCAGCCGCAGTACTCGATGCTCTGGCAGGCGCCGGAGGCCGAGGTCTTCCCGCTCGGCGCCGCCAACGGGATTTCCCAGATCGTCTGGTCCCCGCTCGCCCAGGGCCTCCTCACCGGCAAGTACCGGCCGGGCGAGGCGCCGCCCGCCGGCTCGCGCGCCGCCAGCGAGGAGATGGGCGGCCTCATCGGGCGGCTGATGACCGAGGAGAACCTCGAGGCGGTCGAGCGACTGCGGCCGGTCGCCGAGGGGGCGGGACTGAGCCTGGTCGAGCTGGCGCTCGCCTGGGTGCTGCGGCGCGAGGAGGTCGCGGCGGCGATCGTCGGGGCCTCGCGTCCCGAGCAGGTGCACGCCAACGCAGCCGCCTCCGGAGTGGCTCTCTCCGCCGACGTCGTCGCCGCGATCGACGCGGCGCTCGGCGACGCGCCGGTGAAGGAGCCGCTCCTGGCCCCCAACGCCCAGGCAGGTGTGAAGCACCGCCCCTGACGTGATCGACCGCTCGCTGAGTTGAGGGCGCCATGACGCCCTCAACTCAGCGAGCGTCCCGCGCTTTGAAAAGAAGTCTTTCGAAAGGTATCTTTCGAGAATGCCAGAGGGGGTTGTCCAGCTCACCGACCCGCGGGCCCTGCGCGCCGTTGCGCATCCGACCCGGCTGAAGCTGATCGCGCTGCTGCGGCGGCTCGGGCCGTTGACGGCGACGCAGGCGGGGGAGCGGATCGGGGAGAGCCCCTCGGGCTGCTCGTTTCATCTGCGCTCGCTCGCCAAGTGGGGGTTGGTCGAGGAGGCAGGGGGCGGGCGTGGGCGGGAGCGGCCGTGGCAGGCGACCGCGAGCGGCCACGAATGGGCGGCGCGCGGCCCGAGTGAGGAGGTCGACGAGGCGGGGGATCTCCTCACCCGGGTCGTGGTCGAGAGCTGGTTCGACGAGGCGTTGCGGTGGGTGGATCGTCGCCACGACGAGACGCACGAGTGGGCCGACGCGGCGATCGCCAACGACCGGATGATCGCCGTCACGCCGGCCGAGCTCGACGACATCGACCGCCGGGTGGGCGAGATCCTCGCTCCCTACGTGCAGCGCGTCGGCCACCCCGGGGCACACCCCGAGGGCGCCCGCAACGTCGTCTTGATCCAGCTCGGCTTCCCGTTCCCCGACGAGCCGCCGCCCTGATGCGACGCCGCATCCCGAAGCTGCTGCAGGTCAACCGCCCCTTCCGCAACTACTGGACCGGGCAGACCATCTCGCTGTTCGGGGATCAGATCGCGCTCCTCGCGATCCCCCTGCTCGCCGTCCTCACGCTCCACGCGAACGCCCAGCAGATGGGGTTCCTGGCCGCCGTCGAGCTGGCGCCGAGCCTCCTCTTCGCCTTCCACCTCGGCGCCTGGGCCGACCGCCGGCGCAGCCGCCGGTCCCTCCTCATCACCGCCGACCTCGGCCGCGCCGTCCTGCTGCTCGGGCTGCCGCTCGCCGCGGTCTTCGGCGTCCTCACGCTGCCGGTCCTCTACGTCGTCGCCTTCCTCACCGGGACGCTCGGCATCCTCTTCATGGTCGCCGAACAGACGGTCTTCACCTCGCTGGTCCGCCCGCGCGAATACGTCGAGGCGAACTCGCTCCTGATCGGCAGTCGCTCGCTCGCCGTGGTCGGCGGCAAGACGCTCGGCGGGCTCCTGGTCGCGGCCGCCACCGCGCCCGTGGCGATCGCGATCGACGGCGTCAGCTTCATCCTCTCGGCCCTCTTCGTCCACCGCGCCGAGGTGCCCGAGCCGCCCGCCGCCTCGCCCGATTCGGGTGGCCTCGCCGCCGGCGTCCGCTTCATCCGCCGCACCCCGCTGCTGCAGGCCTCGCTGCTCGGCGCGGCCACGTTCAACCTCTTCAACACCGCCTTCTGGGCGCTGATCGTCCTCTTTGCGACCCAGGAGCTGCACCTCGGCTCCGGCGCGATCGGCGTCGCGCTCGGGGTTGGCGCGCTCGGCAGCGTGCTCGGCTCGGCGGTGGCGCGGAGCGTCGCCGCGCGGATCGGCCTCGGCAACGCGATGATCCTGTCCTTCATCCTCGCGCCGCTGCCGCTGGTCCTGGTGCCGCTCTCGCCCGGCCCGCCCGCGCTCTCGATGGTGCTGTTGGCGTGCGCCGAGTTCTTCTCCGGGATCGGGGTGATGGTCCTCGACGTCGGCCTCTACTCCTTCCAGGCGGCGGTGATCCCGGACGGGCTGCGCTCCCGCGTCTGGGGCGCGATCCTCTTCGTCAACTGGGGGATCCGCCCGATCGGCGCGCTCGGCGGCGGCCTCCTGGCGGGGGCGATCGGGCTGCGGCCGACGATGTGGATCGCGGCGATCGGCGGGCTCGCCGGCGTCCTCTGGCTCCTCCCCTCGCGGATGTCGCGGGTGCGCGACGTCTCCGACGATGGCGGCCTCGCCGTGAGCGGCGCGGCGGCGGAGCCCGACGTCCCGCTCCCCATCCCGTAGGCCCGAGGGCTTGATGGCCGCCGGCCTGCACGACTTTTCCCCGATCGCGCGCCGACGCCTTGCCTTAACCACCTTTGCTTCGAGAACTTGCACAATTGGACCGTGGGTGTAATCGGCGACACCCTGTCCGAGGCGCGGACCAGGCGGGCTGTGGACCTCGAGGAGGTCCATGCCGCGACGGGCATCCGCCCGCGCTACCTGGAGGCGATCGAGCAGGAAGATTGGGACGCGCTCCCGGAGGAGTTCTACGCGCGATCCTTCATCCGCAAGTACGCGCGGTATCTCGACGTCGACCCCGATCCGCTGGTGGACGAGTACCGGCGCCGGCAGGGGGGCGGGGAGCGGGGCGAGGCGCCGACCACGCCGTTCGCGCGGACCCGGTCGCGGCGCGCCGAGGCACTCCGCCGCCGGCGTAGGCGCCAGAGCGTCTACGCGTGGGCCGGGGCGCTGGGCCTGCTCGCGGTGATCGTCGTCGCGATCGTGCTGCTGTCCTCCGGCGGCGGCGAAGGCGGCGGGACGAGCGGCGGGAAGAACGCCGCCGGCAACGCGACCGGTACGGGGAACGGCGCGGCTCCCAAGAAAGGGTCACAGGGTGCCGGCAAAAGCACCAAGAAGACGGCGCGGAGCGTCAAGCTGGAGATCGAACCGACCGCCGAAGTCTGGGCGTGTGTCGTCGACGGCAAGGGGAAAGCGGTGGTCGACGGGGCCACTCTCGCCGCGGGAGAACGCATGGGCCCGTTCCACTCGCGTTCGTATAAGGCCGCCTTCGGCAACGGCTCGGTGAAGGTCCTGGTCGACGGGAAGACCGCGAAGACGCCATCGACGCCCAATCCGATGGGGATCGAAGTCGACGCCCACGGGAAGGTTCACGAACTGCCGGAAGGAACGCGCCCAAGCTGTGAATAGCGCGACTGTTTGACTTGAGACACACCTGTCGATTACTGTGCCATCTTAATGGCACAGTCAGCGACGAACACCGAGTCTCCCTTCGCCGTCGACCCGGAGGACGAGCTCCCGGTCGGCCTGCAGTTGACCTTGCGCCTGCGGGCCCTGATCGCCACCGGCCGCCTCCCGGCGGGGGAGCGGCTGCCCAGCGTGCGGCGGCTCGCCGAGTGGGCGGGCGTCAATCTGAACACCGTCCGCGCCGTCTACGCCGGGCTCGAGGACGAGGGCCTCGTCGCCAGTCACCACGGGCGCGGCACCTTCGTCGCCGAAGGCGTGCGGACGGCGCCGGAGCTGGAGGAGATCGCCGGCGACGCGATCCGTCGGGCGCTCGCGGCCGGGCTCTCGGCGCGGGAGCTGGCCGAGGTCACCCTCGTCTGTGCGGCGATCCCCGCTGACGCGCTCGGCGACGTCGACGTCGCGCCCGCCCCCGGCGCCATCGACGCGGCCGAGGCCGAAGCGATCGGCGTGCGCCAGGAGCTGCGCCGCCAGATCGGCGTGCTGGAGGGGGAGCTGGCCGATTTCGCCCGCTTCATCCCCGCCGACCTGCCGACCGCGCCGCGCGTCACCTCGGCGCACGTCGCCGGCGTGGAGGAGTTGGAGCAGACGCGTGACACTCTGGTCGCGCAGCTCTCGGAGGCGCGGCGCGCCGCCGAGCGTCGGGCCGCGGAGGAGGCCCGTCGCCGCGCCGCGGAGGCGGCGGCCGGTCGCGAGGCAGGGGAGGCCGGGCCGCTGGCCCGCGCGATGGGCTGGTGGCGGCAGAGGGGTTAGCGTCAGAAGGGCCCGCGGGCGATGCCTGACCTGGCGCTGAGCGCGCGACTGGGTCGGGTCGCGCCGATGTTCGAGCAGGTGGGGAGCATGGTCCTCCTCACCGGGCGGACGCTGCGCTCGGCGGTCCGCTCGCCGTACCCCTACGGCGAGGAGCTGGCCGAGCAGATCGTCTTCGCGATCCGCCTCTGCCGGCTGCCGCTGCTGGCCTCGACCTTCGCCCTCAACCTCGGCGCGCCGGGGCTGCAGGCGGCCGGGCCGCTGCACGCGTTCGGCTCGCTCGACCGCCTCGGCGGCTTCTTCGTCCTCACCGCGATCCGCTGGATCGGCCCGATCGTCACCGCGATCGTGGTCGCCGGGGTGGCCGGGACGGCGATCACCGCCGACCTCGGTGCGCGCAAGATCCGCGAGGAGCTCGACGCCCTCCAGGTCCTCGGCGTCGACCCGATCAAGAACCTGGTCGTTCCCCGCTTCCTCGCGCTGGTGTTGGTGACCGCGCTCTTCGACGCCTTCGCGATCGTCTTCGGCCTCGCCGCCGGGATCCTCGCCGAGCTCATCTACCACCAGAGCCTCGGCGGCTTCTTCGCCACGCTCTTCGCCAACGCCTCGACCACCGACGTCTGGGGATCGGTGCTGATGTGCTCGATCTTCGGCGCGATCATCGCCGTCGTCTGTTGCTACAAGGGGATGACGGCGTCGGGCGGCGCGGCTGGTGTCGGGCGGGCGGTCAATCAGTCCGTGGTGATCTCCCTGGTCGCGGTCTCGGCGTTCAACTACGTCTTCACGGCGGTGCTTCTGGCGACGCACCCGGAATTGCAGACGATCCGATGAGTGCCCAAGAGGGCGGGGGTCGGGGTGAGCCTTCTCTCACGAACGGCGGGAGGTTCGTTCAGGGTCGCCCCGGCTCCCGCTGGCCGGCGCTCCCGGGGATTCCCTGGCTCGAGACCTTTGGCGAGATTTCTCGCTTCGGGGCAGGGGTCGCGGGGTTGGTGTGGAGCGGGAGGGCGCTGCGGTTCTTCGGCGAGGCGCTGCGGCAGGCGGGGATCCTGATCTTCGGCTCGGCACTCGTCATCTGGGGCGTCGTCTTCATCTACGGGCTGCAGTGCGGGATCCAGGGCGCCTACTTCTTTCGGGCGAACGGGGCGCCCGCCTACGCGGGGCTCTTTGCGGCGTTCTGTGACCTGCGCGAGGCGCTTCCGTATGCGTTCGGCTACATCCTCTCGGCGAAGGTGGGGACCGGGATCGTCGCCGAGCTCGGCGCGATGCGGATCAACGAGGAGATCGACGCGCTCGAAGTGATGGGCGTGCCGCCGGTCACCTTCCTCTGCGGATCGCGGCTGCTCGGTGCCTGGATCGCACTGCCGTTCATCTACCTGGTCGGGATCGGCTGCATGTACCTGGCCAGCTACATCGCCGTGGTGAGGCAGATCGGCGATGTCTCCGGGGGCGGGTACTCGCTGATCTTCTGGATGTTCCAGGACCCCACCGACGTCGTCTACAGCATCGTCAAGGGGATGACGATGGCGACCGTGATCGTGCTGGTCGGCTGCTACTACGGCTACAACGCATCGGGAGGACCGGTCGGGGTCGGCACCGCGACGGCGAAGTCGATGGCCTTCAACATCGTCGCCGTCCACATCATCGGCATGGTCGGCACGCTGGTCTTCTGGGGCGCCAATCCCCGCCTCCCGATCGGCGGCTGAGCCCTCGTGTCGATGGGCCGAAAACTCAACTATGGCTTGAGTTTTCGGCCCATCGACACCCGACCCTGAAGGCCGATTTTAGGTTCGGTGGGTATAAAGCCGCGACCGACTGCCCTTTGGTCGGTACCCGACAACGACCCAAGGGCAGGAGCAAGCGTGATCGATTCATCGCAGGATGCCGGCGACGGCAAGGCACGGGCGTACTGGCGTGACGCGGTCGCAGGCTACGAGAAGCCGTCGGTCTGGCGGGCGATCCTCGACCTCCTGCTCTCGGCGGTCGCCTACGTCGCCCTGATGGTCTGCATGTACCTGCTGGTCGAGGAGCACCTCTGGCTGGCGCTGGCACTCTCGATCCCCACCGCGGGCTTCCTCCTGCGCACCTTCATCGTCTTCCACGACTGCGCCCACGGCTCGTTCCTGCCGGGCAAGCAGGCCAACCTCTGGGTCGGCCGGATCACCGCCCTGCTCGTCTACCAGCCGTTCGCCAACTGGCGCCACAACCACGCCGTCCACCACGGCACGTCCGGTGACCTCGACCGTCGCGGCCAGGGCGACGTCCAGACGCTGACCGTCGCCGAGTACGCGGCGCGCGACTGGAAGGGCCGCCTCGCCTACCGGCTCTTCCGCAGCCCCGGCATCCTCTTCATCGTCGGCCCGCTCTGGTCGCTGATGTTCGGCCCGCGCTTCTGGAACAAGAACATGCGCCCGCGCCAGATCCACAGCGTCTGGTTGACCAACATCGCGCTCTTCTTCCTGGTCGGGGCCACGATCGCGGTGGTCGGCCCGGTCGACTGGCTGCTGGTGCAGATGCCCGCCGCGATGATGGCCGGGATCGCCGGCGTCTTCCTCTTCTACGTCCAGCATCAGTTCGAGGACGCCTACTGGGAGACGGGGGAGAGCTGGGATTACGCCGACGCCGCGCTCAAGGGCAGCTCCTACCTGAAGCTGAACCCGGTGATGCGGTTCTTCAGCGGCAACATCGGCCTCCACCACGTTCACCACCTGAGCGCCAAGATCCCCAACTACAACCTGCAGCGCGCCCACGACGAGAGCCCGATCTTCGCCGACGTCCCGGTACTCACCTTCGGCGAGGGGGTGCGGTCGCTGCGGCTGAAGCTGATCGACCCGGCGGGGGGTCGCCTGGTGACCTTCCGCGAGGCCCGCGAGCTGACCGCCCGCGCCCGCGCCTCCTCGTCCCTGGCGGCGAGCTCGGCGCTCTGAGGACCGGGCGGGTCCTCCCGGCGCTGACCCGGCGCGGGGTCCTCCCGCGCTTGACCCGGCGCGCGGGCGGGGCCGCGCCCGCCCTTACTCGCCCAGATAGCTCGCCGCCAGCCGCTTCGGGGCGCGGCAGAGCCAGGCTTCGACGATCGCTTCCTCGAGGTCGTTACGGGGGATGCGCGCGAGGCGGACGAGGACGCTGGGGTAGCCGTCGAAGTGTGGGGTCGTGAAGTAGATCTCGGGCTCGCTCGCCAGTAGCGCCGTCTTCGCCTCCCCGTCGGGCACCCGCACGCCGAGGATGTCCCCGGTCGGCGCCGCTCCCTCCGGCTCGCGGCCGCCGAGCTGCTCGATTTCCTTCGCCCGCAGCGGTCGCTCCCAGGCGAAGAGCTTCTTGCGCACCTTCCAGGCCCGGTTGCCGTAGGCCGATTCCTCGGCCACCTCCGGGAGGGCGAGGGCGATCGCGGCGACGTCGTCCCAGGTCGCCATCAGGCCTGCCCGGCCCCTTCGCGCTCACGCTTCGCCTCTTCCTTGGCCTTCTTCTTCGCCGCCAGCGCCCGTTCTTCCACTTCGGCCATCCGCCGCGCGCGGGTGATCGCCGTGGTCAGTGCGTCGATGTCGTAGACGCCGTGGTGGCGACGGCCGTTGACGAAGAAGCTCGGCGTGCCGGAGACGCCGGAGGAGTCGGCGCTCTGCACGTCCTCGGCGACCCGCTCCAGGTACACGCGCTTGCGCACCTCTTCTTCGAGGCGGTCCGCGTCGAGTTCCAGCTCGTCGGCATAGCGGTGCACGTCGTCGAGGTCGAGCTCCCCCTGGTGTGCCATCAGCGTGTCGTGCATCTGCCAGAAGGCGCCCTGCACCGCGGCCGCCTCGCTCGCCTCCGCCGCCAGTTGTGCGTGCGGGTGGACGTCTTGCAGCGGCAGGTGGCGGAAGACGTAACGGAGGCCGCCGCCGTGGTGCATGTCGAGGAGCTCGCGGATGGTCGGCTCGGCGCGGCCGCAGTAGGGGCACTCGAAGTCGGCGTACTCGACCAGGGTGACGACGCCGTCGGGGTCACCGCGGATGTGATCGCGCTCGGGGTCGACGTCGTCGGAGAGGTCGATGATCGATTCGGCGGTGCGGCGCAGCTGCTCGAGCCGGCGCGACTGCGGGATCAGCGCCCGGGTGCCGCGGAAGACGGCGAAGGCGACGACCGGCGAGATCACGCAGGCGGCGAGCACGCCGAGCTTCGCCTGGTCGAGGTGCCCCCCGGTGAAGGCCAGGCTGGCGATCAGGAAGGAGACGGTGAAGCCGACGCCGGCCGCGGTCCCGGTCCCGAGCAGCCCCGGGAAGGTGATCGTCAGCTTGCCGCTGCCGAGGCGCTTGCGGACCGGTGCCCGCGTCGCGATCCAGGGCAGCAGGAAGATGCCGAGCGGCTTGCCGACGACGTAGCCGGTGACGATTCCGAGCGTGATCGGTGAGGAGATCGCTTCGGAGAGGAGGCCGCCCGTGATGTGGACGCCCGCGTTGGCGAGGGCGAAGAGGGGCACGATGACGTAGCTCGTCCACGGGTGGAGCGCGTACTGGAGGCGCTCGTTCGGCGAGATCGCCTGGCCGAGGCTGCGCCGCGCCTCGACCGCGCCGCCGGCGGTCGGCTGCTCGCGGAACTCGCGGGTGAGGTCGGTGGCGCGCTCCAGCTCCTGGCGCGAGGGCGGGTAGGCGCTCGTCACCAGCCCGATCGCGAGGCCGGCGATCACCGGATCGATCCCCGACTCGTACATCGCCACCCAGATCCCGACGCCGACGAGGACCGCGATCGGCCCGCGCATCGTCGGCAGGAAGCGCAGCAGCCCGAGGATCGCGAAGAGCCCGACCGCGACCAGCAGGGCCACCGCGTCGACCTGGTCGGTGTAGGCGATGACGATGATCGCCAGCGCCGCGAGGTCGTCGAACACCACGAGAGTGAGGAGGAAGACGCGCAGGCGGGTGGAGCCGGTCGGCGCGACGAGGGCGAGGACGCCGAGCGCCAGCGCCGTGTCGGTCGACATCGCGACGCCCCAGCCACCGCCGCCCGCACCGCCGGCGTTGAAGAGCAGGTAGATGCCGACCGCTCCGCCGATCCCGCCGAGCGCCGCCAGCGCCGGGTACCAGAGGCGGTTGTGCTCGCGGAGCTCGCCGAGGTCGATCTCCCGCTTCGCCTCCAGCCCGACGACGAGGAAGAAGAGCGTCATCAGCCCCTGGTTCACCCACTCGCGCAGGTTGTTGGAGATCCCGTGCGAGCCGAGCTGGATCCGGAGGTGCGTCTCCCAGACTTCGCTGTAGCTGCCGATGCTCACGTTCGCCCAGAGGAGGGCGGCGACCACCGCGCCGACGAGGACGAGGGCGGAGCCGGTCTCGGTGCCGAGGAAGTCGCGCACCGGCGTGGCCAGGTTGCGTGCCCAGGCGGTGCGTCCGCCGTTCGACTGGGTGGTCGTCTCGTCAGTCATCGACAGCCGAAGTATGTTCGCCGGGTGAGACCGACGATCTCCGACCCCGGGGGGTTTGCGCTGAAGAACGCGGTGCGAGCGGCGATCGTCGTCCCCGCCTCGTTCGCGATCGGGTTCGAGGTTCTCGGTCTCCCGCAGATGGCACTCTTCGGTGCGTTCGGCGCGATCGGCATGCTCGTCTTCGTTGACTTCGGCGGCACGGTCCGGGAGCGCTTCCTCGCGTATCTGGGCACGCTGCTCGTCGGCACGGTGACGATCGCGATCGGCACGCTCTGCTCCAACACCACCTGGCTGGCGGTCGTGGTGGCGCTCCTGGTCGGCTTCGCGGTGCTCTTTTCCGGGGTGATCGACGGTTATGCCGCCGCCGCCTCGCTGGTCCTGATCCTCACCTTCGTGCTCGCCGCGATGGTGCAGGCAGACGCCGGCGAAATCCCCGAACGCGTGGCGGGCTGGGGCGTCGCCGGGCTGCTCTCCATGGCGGCGGTCTTCGCCCTCTGGCCGGGGCGCCCGCCGGACCGATTGCGGCGCGCGGGCGCGGCGGCGCTCGACAAGCTGGCGGTGCTGCTGGAGGGGATGGGAGCGACGCTCGCGTCCGAGCTCGCCACCCCCGCGGAAGGGGAACGGCCGGCGGCGCGCGCCGCCGAGGCCCACGCGGCGGTGGCCGCCGCCCGCGACGGGTTCGTCTCCCTGCCGCACCGCCCGAGCGGCGTCGGCGCGCGCACCGCGGCGTTCGGCCGGCTGATCGATGATCTCGACTGGTTCGACGCGCTCGCCCGCCGGCAGCCCGCGCCCGGCTGGGTCAGCGAGGGCTTCGCCGGCGAGCGGGCGGCGGTGGAAGCGCGCCTGCCCGCGGTGCTCCGGCGGGCTGCCGAGCGCCTGCGGGCCAACGATCCCGGCGACGAGGGGGCGGAGCTGGAGGGCCTCTCGAACGCCCACCGGGCGATCGGCCGCGCCTTTCTCGCGCAACTGTCACGGGATCGCTCCGGAGGCGACTCCCGACTCGTCACCGAACAGCTGAACGAGGCCTACCGGCTGCGCGGGCTCGCCTTCGCGGCGCTGCAGATCGGCCGTCACGCGATCCAGGCGGCGGGCGGCACCGCACCGCCGGAGCCGACCCTGACGGCGCTCCCCGGCGGCCTGCGCGCGGGGAGGCGGATCGTCGGCTCGCACTACTCGATGCGCTCGGTCTGGTTCCGCAACAGCGTGCGCGGGGCGGTCGGGCTGGCGTTGGCCGTCCTCGTCGCCCGGGTGATCGACGCCCAGCACGGGTTCTGGGTGGTGCTGGGGACGCTCTCGGTGCTGCGCTCGAGCGCCCTGGCGACCGGGACGACGGTGGTCGAGGCGCTCACCGGGACGCTGATCGGGATCGTCGTCGGCGGGCTGATCGTCGCCGCGATCGGCGTCCACACCTGGGTGCTCTGGACCGTGTTTCCGTTCGCGGTGCTGCTCGGCGCCTACTCGCCCCGGGCGATCTCCTTCACCGCCGGGCAGGCGGGTTTCACGATCGTGGTCGTGATCCTCTTCAACCTGCTCGACCCGGTCGGCTGGTCGGTCGGGGTGGTGCGGATCGAGGACGTCGCGGTCGGCTGCGCCGTCTCCCTCGTCACCGGCTTCCTCTTCTGGCCGCGCGGCGCCGCCGACGTGCTGCGCGAGTCGATCGGCGCGGCTTACGTGACCGCGGCGCGGTACCTGGACACGACGATCGCGACGATGCTGGGGGCCGAGCGGGCGGCGCCGATCGACCCGGCGGCGGTGGAGGCGACCGAAGCGGCGCTGCGGCTTGACGACACGGTGCGCGAGTATCTCGCCGAGAACGGCTCGGCCCGACGCGACCTCGACGCGATGGCCCGGCTGGTCGGCGGGGCGACGCGGCTGCGTCGGGCGGCGCGGCTGATGCACAACGCCGCGGGCATCGCGCCGCTGGCCCCGCTCGACCGTCACGAACAGTGGGTCGCCGACGCCTGCGGTCCCTTCGACGCGGCGTGGCGGGCGCGCTGCGACTGGTACGAGGGGTTCGGCCGGACGATCGCGGCCGGGGAGGAGCCACCGGCCCCGGAGCCCGGGGCGCCCGGGCGCCCCGCGGGCCCGACCAGCCACCTGAACCGCGAGCTCGGCCCGATGGTCGTTCTCGGCGGCGCGAGCGACGGCGAGGTTCCCCCCGGCCTGGCGCTCGCCTGGGCCGAGCGCCAACTGGAAGGCCTCCTCGCCTTCGAGCCGCCCCTGAGCGAGGCCGCCCACGCCGTCCTCGACGACTTCGCCCCGCGGGTGCTGAAAGAGGCCGGCCCCGCGCCCGCCGCCCCGGTCCCGGGGGGATCCCTCGCTCGCTGAGTTGAGGGCGCCAGGACGCCCTCAACTCAGCGAGCGTCCGGGGGCTCCTCGCGCCGCCGGAAGCGCGGCGGCTAAGCTCGCGGCCGTGATTCCGATCTTCGACGGCCACAATGACGCGCTGACGCGGGAGGACCACGGGCGGTTCGCCGGTGGGCGGGACGGCGGTCATCTCGACCTGCCGCGGATGCGCGAGGGTGGGATGCGCGGCGGGATCTTCGCTCTCTTTACCCCTTCGCCCGGGGAAGAGGAGGGCAAAGAAGAAGGCTTCGGCGGGAGCGATTTCTCCGAGCCGCCGGCGGAGTCGATCCCGTACGAGGTAGCGGCCGCCGATTCGATCGCGTCGGCGGGGCGCCTCTTCGATCTCGAGCGCGCCGGGGAGATGACCGTGGCGCGGCGGATCGAGGACATCGACGGTGCGCTCGCCGAGGGGGCGCCGCCGGTGGCGGTCCTCCACCTCGAGGGGGCCGAGGCGATCGACTCCGGGCTCGAAGCGCTCTCGGCCTGGTACGCGATGGGCCTGCGCTCGCTCGGCCCGGTGTGGAGTCGCGCCAACGCTTTCGCCACCGGAGTCCAGTTCGCCTTCCCCTCCTCGCCCGACATCGGGCCGGGCCTCACCGACGCGGGCGTCGCGCTGGTGAAGGCGTGCGCCGAGCTGGGCATCCTCGTCGACCTCAGCCACCTGAACGAAAAGGGCTTCTGGGACGTGGCCAGGCTCGAGGCGGGGCCGCTGGTCGCCAGCCACTCCGGTGCCCACGCGGTGGCGGAAGCGTCACGGAACCTGACCGACGCCCAGCTCGACGCGATCGGCGCGAGCGGCGGCCTGGTCGGCATCGTCTACGCGACCGTCTTCGTCCGCCCCGACTTCGCCAGCGACCCCGACACCCCGCTGTCGACGATCGCCGACCACGCCCGCTACGTCGCCGACCGGATCGGCGTCGAGCACGTCGCCCTCGGCTCCGACTTCGACGGCGCCACGATCCCCGCCGACCTCGGCGACGCCGCCGGGCTGCCGAAGCTCCTCGATGCCCTCCGCGCGGTCGGTTTCAGCGACGCCGAGCTCGAGGCCATCGCCTGGCACAACTGGCGCCGCGTCCTCGCCGCCTGGTGGCGCTGACCGTGTTGGCGGGCCGAAGACCAGGCGTATAGGCAGGTTTTTCGGCCCATCAACGCGCAGCGGGGTGGCGCATGGAGGTGGCGGCTCGCGATGCGCCGGGCGACGCGCCGGGAAGAGGAAGACCGCCGGCCCCGCCGAACACGGGAAGGATGAGGATCGACCTCTCCGACCTGGATCGCCTCACCGGTATCGCCGACGCGCTCGAGCGACTCTTCTGGTGCCTGATGGCGGTCGGCTTCCTCACCGCGATCCTCGGCTCGGCGGGCACCGGCCTCTTCGTCCTCATCCTTGGCGCCGCCGCCTTCGTCCTCCGCACCGGCCTCGAAGACTTCGTCGACGCTCGCCGCGAGGAGCCCGCCGCGCCGGTGAAGTCCGTCGCTGCGAAGAAGTCCGCCGCGCGGAAGAAGCCCGCGGCGGCCAAGAAGCTCGCCGGGTCGAAGCAGCCTGTCGCGGCAGAGAAGTCGAACGTGGTCAAGAAGTCCGCCGCGGCCAAGAAGCTCGCCGGGCTGAAGAAGCCGGTGGCGGCCAAGGCGACGAACGTGGCGAAGAAGCCCGCCGCGGCGAAGAAGTCGACCGATCCGAAGGCCGCCGCCGAGCCCGAATTTACGGTCTACCGCACCCCACGCCGCGTGCGGCGCACGAAATCCTCGGCCTGAGCCGCGGGCGTCACCAAGGCGCGGATCTCTCGTAACGTCGGAGGCCGTCGTCGGGGATCGGCTCCCAGGTGGCCGCGGAGCTGACCCACTGGCGAAATTCGGGGCGGATGCCGGGATCGCCGTCGATCGCGCCGAGGCGGATCGAGACGAAGTCGGGGTCGGGGGAGCCGGCGAAGAGGTGGTTGCCGCACTCGACGCAGTAGGACTTCGGGTTGCCGTCCGGCGGCTGCCAGGCGCGGATGAGGTCGGCGCCGCCGAGGATCTCGAAGTCGGCGCGGGCAATCCGGGCGCCCGCCGAGCAGGAGGTGCCGGTGCGGTGCTGGCAGCGGTGACAGTGGCAGTACCAGGCGGCGAGGAAAGGCGCGCGGACCTCGAAGCGCACCGCGCCGCAACCGCAGCCGCCGCGCAGCGGGCTCTCCGGGGAGGCGGTCATGCGGCGAGCGGCCGGCGGCGCGGCAGGCGCGCGCACCAGAGGGCGAAGAGGACGATCGCGATCACGCCGCCGAGCTCGTGGAGCCCGATCAGCACGCAGATCGCGTCCGGGATCCCGGCCAGGAGAGCGCCGAGCAGCGTGCTCCCGAGCGGCAGGCCGAGCACCCGCGCGGTGAGCGCGGCGCAGAGCATCCAGGCGGCCGGGCCGGTGAGCCAGCCCCAGGTGTCGAAGAAGCTGTGTGGGAGGAGGAGCGCGAGGGCGGCGAAGATGACCCCGACCGCGACCAGCTGGATCAGGGCCGAGCGCCAGAGAAGTGACGTGTCCATCACGGCGGAGGCTACCGACCGGCGCCGCCCGGCCCGCTCAGCAGATGATGCTGCCTTCGCCGCAGAGTTCCTGGGCGAGCCCGTGGAAGCCTTCGACTTCTTCTTCCAGCGATTCGACCCGTTCTTCGAGTTCACCGACTTCGCCCGAGCCGCCGGCTTCTTCGCGCGCTTCTTCGACCTGGCCGCGGAGTTCTTCGACTTCGCTTTCGAGCGCTCCGAGTTCTTCCCCGGCCGATTCGCCCGCCGGCCCTTCCGGGCCCTGCTTGCCGACGTGCCCGCGCGGTCCCTGCTTGCCCGCCGGCCCTTCCGGCCCGGTCTGCGCGAGCAGCGCCAGCCCCGACCCGATCGCCGCGCTCAGCACGCACACGCCGACGATCAGCGCGATGAGCTGGTTACGGGGCATGGAGATGGTCGGCTTCTGCTCGGGGGGCATGCGAAGCCGGAACTCTCGCAGACCCGGCTACGATGAGGGGCGCGCAGCGCCGGCGGGCGGTTAGCTCAGTTGGGAGAGCACTTCCCTTACAAGGAAGGGGTCACAGGTTCGAGCCCTGTACCGCCCACTACCCTCCTCGGATGTCCACCTACACGTCAGGGCTCGCCGAGTCGCTCGCGCGCGAGGTCCTGGAGCGTTTCGAACGCTATGTCCGGATCGACACCCAGGCCCGCCGGGAACGGACCGGGAGCCCGAGCACGCCGGGGCAGTTGGAGCTCGGTCGCCTGCTCGTGGGAGAGCTGACGGCGATCGGGCTCGCCGACGCGGCAATCGACGACAACGGGTACGTGACCGCGACGCTCCCCGCTGTCGGGAGCGAGCCGAAGCCGACGATCGGTCTGATCGCCCACCTCGACGTCAGCCCCGACGCTCCCGCCGCGGGCGTCGAGCCGATCGTCCATCGCGACTATCCCGGCGGGGTGATCGAGCTGCCCCGGGCGGGGACGGTCCTCGATCCGGCCTCGATGCCACTGCTCGACGAGAAGGTCGGCGAGGACATCGTCACGGCGAGCGGCGACACCCTGCTCGGTGCCGACGACAAGGCGGGGATCGCCGAGATCGTGACCGCGGTCGCGCACCTTGCGGGGCATCCCGAGCTGCCGCGGCCGAACCTGCGGATCGCCTTCACGCCCGACGAGGAGGTTGGGCTGGGGGCGTCGCTCTTCGACGTCGAGGCCTTCGGCGCCCGTTGCGCCTACACCGTCGACGGCTCGACGCTCGGCGAGCTCCAGGACGAGACCTTCACCGGCTCGGAGGCGATCATCACGATCGAGGGAGTCGACGTCCACCCGGGCTTCGCCACGGGGAAGCTGGTGAATGCCGCCCGCCTGGCGTCCCGGATCATCGCCGAACTGCCGACGGAGGGTCTCTCGCCGGAGACCACCTCCGGCCGCGAAGGCTTCATCCATATATATGAGGTGCAGGGGACCGCGGGAGCGGCGAAGATCCGCGCCATCGTCCGGGACTTCGACGACGAGTTGCTCGCCGGGCACGTCGAGCTGCTGTGCGCGATCGCCGAGCGGGTGGTGGGGGAGGAGCCGACCGCGCGCCTGACGATCGAGGTCGACGCGCAGTACCCAAACATGCGCCGCTATCTCGAGCCGATCCCCGAGGTCGTCGACATCGCCGAGCGGGCGCTGCGCGCCGAGGGTTTGGCGCCGATCCGCAACCCGATCCGTGGCGGCACCGACGGCTCGATGCTGAGCGCGATGGGACTGCCGACTCCCAACCTCTTCGCCGGCGGCCATGAGTTCCACAGCGTCAGGGAGTGGGTCTCCGTACAGGACATGGCCGCGGCCGCGGCGGTGATCGTCCGCCTGGCCGGGGAGTGGGCGAGCGAGCCCGCCGTCCCCTCCGGGACGCCTGCCGGCGGAGAGCCGCGGTCGACCTGACCGGCGCTTTGGGTGGCCAGGGACGACCGACCCCGGCCGCCCCGCCGCCCCGGGCTCGCTCCGGTCGTCGAAGCGGGACGGGCCCGACCCTGGCCGCCCCGGCCGTCCGAGTTGCCACGCGACCTCGGGTCTCCCGCCCGTCCGAGTTGCTGGCCGACCCCGACCACCGCACCCGTCCGAGATGCCGCGCGACCCCGGCCCCCCCGCACCCGTTCGAGAATCCGCCCGGGGCACGTTGCGCCGCGACCCCGGCCGCTCCGGCCGTCCGAGATGGCGCCCGACCCCGGCCCCGCACCCGTCCGAGATGGCGCCCGACCCCGGCCCCGCACCCGTCCGAGTTGCCCCCCGACCCCGACCCCCGCACCCGTCCGAGTTGCGTCCCGGGCGCCTCATGGCGCTCCTGGCAGGCTGTGAGCGCCATGAGGCGCCCGGGACGGGAGGGGTCGTGGGGAAGGCGGGCACAGGGACGGGAGGGGGCCGTGGGCAGGCGGCACGGGGGACGGGAGGGGGTCGTGGGGAAGACGACACAGGGACGGCAGGGGGTCGTGAAAAAGCGGGACAGGAACGGCACGAGGTCGGACTTCCGTGACGGGTCCGTGCGGGAGAGGCCACACCCCGCCCCGATCGGTGACTAAGACGCCGGGAACGTCACCCTTTCCGCAACCTTCGGTCCGTTCCCGGGCCCGGAAAGAAGGCCCGGGAACGCGTTCCGTACTTTGACCCTGCCATGGCAGGGTCAAAGTACGGAACGTGTCCGTGAGCGTTGGACAACACCGGAGGAAGTGTGGACTTCCCGACGTGTTTGTGACGAGGTCACTGATCGGTGACGGGACCGTCACCTATCGGTCGCGCCCCCGTGACCCTCCCGCCACTCCCTCCACACTCCCCACATACCCGGCCGTCTCGGCCACGGCCACAGCCTGCCCGGGCCGTGGACGAGACGGCCGCATCCCATTCCGCCGCGGGCGACAGCTTGAGGGGGCCACGAATCTTCCCCGGCGCCGGCGCCGTTCGACCCGACTCGGCCTCGTCCGTCGCGGCCGCCGACTCTCCCGGCCACCTCTCCCGAGTCCTGATTCCGCAGCTCACCGTCGGTCCACCGATCGCGCATCTCGCTCCGCTGTTCCTTATGCGCCTCATAGGCGCATAAGGAACAGCGGACGGGACGGGACGGGTCAACTGCCGAAGCCGAGCGCCATCATGCCGAGGCTGAGGGCGGAGACGGTCAGCCAGAGGGCGGCGCCGAGGAGGATCGGGCGGGTGCCCGTTCGGTGAAGGGCGGCCAGGTCGATCGAGAGGCCGACAGCGGCGAGGGCGACCGTGATCATTGCCGTCGCCAGGTCGCTGATCTCGGGCGTCAGGTCGGTGGGGATGAGGCCGGTCGAGGCGAGCGCGGCCAGGGCGAGGAAGGCGATCAGGAAGCGCGGCGTGCGGGCGATGGCGCGGAGGAACGCCCTGCCGATGTGACGGCCTCCGGCGGCGCTGTGCCGCCCACCGGTCGCCTTGTCCGCCGCGATCGTGAGATCTCCGCGTCCGCCGGTGCGCGCGACAGCGGCGATATTGCGGGCTTCGCCGCCGTCGCCCTCGACCGCCGCGATCTCGACATCTTCGCCGCCGTCGCCCTCGACCGCCGCGATGTGGCCGGCTCCGCGGATGCCGCTGTCGGCAGCGCTGCGCTCCGCCTGCCGCTCGGCGAGGACGGCGCAGATCGGGACGATCATCAGCGTGCGGGTGAGCTTCACGACGATGCCGGTGCTCAGCGCCGCGGTGCCGTAGACGTTGCCGGCCGCGACCACCGAGGAGAGGTCATTGATCGCGGTGCCGGAGAAGACGCCGAAGGCGTGCTGGGACATGCCGAGCGCGTGGCCGAGTGGCGGGAAGGTGAGGACGGCGAGGACGTTGAAGAGGAAGATCGTCGCCACCGCGTAACCGACGTCGGTGTCGTCGGCCTCGGTGACCGGGGTGACCGCGGCGATCGCCGACGCACCGCAGATCCCGGTGCCGACGGCGATCAGGGTGCGCAGCGGATCGAGGATGCCGAGCCGGCGGCCGAGCAGGGAAGCGGTCAGGAGGCAGCCGCCGAGGGTGACGACGATCACCGGCAGCGAGCGGATTCCCTGCGCGAGGACGGTGGTGAGCGGGAGCGCCGCGCCGAGGGCGACGACCGCCCCGCGCAGGAGGGTCGAGCTCGAGGCCTGGATGCCGGGGCGCAGCGTGGGGCGGGGACCGAGAAGCGCGCCGACGATCAGGCCGAGCACGATCGCGAGCACCGGGGCCGACCCGAACGGGACGCGCGGCGCGACGAGGCCGGCCGCTGCCGCGACCAGCAGGCAGACGGCGAGGCCCGGAACGACGCGGCGGGCGAGGGCGAGATCCGGACGGATCTGGCGGGCGACGGCGAGGCGCGGAAGGACCCGGAGGGTAAGGGCCAGGCCCGGAACGATGCTGCGGGTAAGGGCGAGGCCCGGACGGATCTGGCGGGCGGCGACGTGGGGAACGACGCGGTGGGTGAGGCCGGCAACGGCGCGGCGGATGACGGCGCGGGTGCGGGCCGATCGCCGGGGGCGGGCGGGGCGCTGAGCGGTGCCGGGTCGGTGGGCACGGGTGGTGCGGCCGGTCGCGCCGGCGTGACGAGCAGGCCTCGGGTGCTCGGCGCCGGCGCCCCCGGCGGGACCGCTGCCCGGTGCATCAGAACGCCTCGAAGTGGTCGTGGCCATGTATCGAGGATCCGACCGCGACCGTCATCGAACCAGTCGGATCTGGCAGTCATCCATTCCAGAATGGAATGGAACTGGTCGCCCATCGAGGACGGGGCGAGGACTCGCGCCGCCGCCGCCGTCGTCAGGGGATCAGCTGTTCGTGCCCGGCGGGCATGTGGTTCGCGAAGAAGGCGAACCAGACCAGCGCGGTCACCAGGCCGATCGTGATCGAGGCGGGGAGCGCCACCTCCAGCGGCCCGCGCCGCCGGCCGCCGCGATCACCGACCAGCCGCAGGTACCGCCGGTCCGCCGCCGCCAGCATCCAGGCGACCCCGGCGAGCGCCGGCGGCATCGCCACGAGTCCGGCGATCAGGATCGCCGCGGGATCCCCGGTGAGTCGGGTGAGGAGCCACAGCATCCCGACCGGGACGCCGAGCCAGAGCACCTGGCAGCCGAGGACGATCAGGACCGCCAACGCGCCGGCCTCGACCTGCGAACCCCCGCCTCGGCGGTTCCGCGTCCTCTCCATGCACACGACGATACCGCCACCGTTTCTGGATTGCCTGACTAGTTTTCGCGCCGCCGGCGGTCTTTACTTCTACGTGAGGTCCACTGACGAGGACAGGAGGAAGAGATGAGCGAGAGTACGGGGACGACGACGGTCGACCAGGTCGGCACGGTGATGGTGCCGGTTGCCGACCAGGACCGGGCGATCGAGTTCTACACCGAGAAGCTGGGCTTCGAGAAGCGCTCCGACACGCCGTTCGGCAAAGGCGACCGTTGGGTCGAAGTGGCGCCCGCCGGCGCCGCGACGACCGTGGCTCTGGTGCTGCCGATGGAGGGCGAAGAGGTCGGGGTCGAGTCCCGGATCGCCTTCCGCAGCCGTGACATCGACGCCGACCACGCCGCCCTGCGCGAGCGCGGCGTCGACGTCGACCCCGAGGTGATGCGGATGGGCGACCCGGTGCCGCCGATGTTCTTCTTCCGTGACGCCGACGGCAACCGGCTCCTGCTGGTGCAGACCGAGGCCTGAAGCTGCTCCCCGGTCGGCGCGCCGCCTCACCTCGTGGGGGTGTAGCGGCGCAGGCCGGGGGCGGTCATCGCCGCGACCAGCAGGCGGCTGGCGGGGGGCATCGCCTCGCGCCACTCCTCGTCGGGAGCGATCTTGACCTCGCCGGTGCGGAAGCGGTTGGGGTTGCCGGCGGCGGTGTGGTTGGAGTCGAGGTGGACGGTGCGGTCGGCGCCGATCGGGTTGGGACGGTCGGACTCGTCGAGAAAGGCGAGGACGTCGTTGACCGCGGCGGCGGGATCGGCGGCGAAGTCGCCGTAGTGGAGGTTTGCGTAGCGGGCGCCGGTGGGGCGGTGGAAGCGGGTCAGCGCGTTGATCGTCGACCACTCGGCGCTGGTGCGCAGGAGGCTGTAACGGTCCATGTCTTCCCCGCTGCCGGGGTTGTACTTGCGCCGCTGCCAGGACCAGGCGACGGCGCGGCTGTCGCGGACGAGGTGGAGGACGTGGAGGTCGAGGTCGCCGTCGAGACCGCGGAGGGCATAGCCGTGGGAGACGTCCTTGGAGGAGTCGATCAGCACCGCGGCGCCCGACTCGGCGGCGATCGCGGCGTAGAGGCGGCGGAGGATCCGGCGGTAGTGGTCGACGTCGCGTCGCTGGCGGCGCGTGCCGACCCGGCGGCCGAGCAGCGGCAGCAGCCACCACCGGTCGACCCGGCCCTTCAGCGCCGCGATCGCCTCGACTTCGCGCTCCGAGAGCTCACCGAACGCCCGCCGCGTCACCGCCCGCCAGAACTCGCACTCCAGGAACGGGTCGCCGCAGCCGCAGCGCCGGTTCTCCACGAAGCCCTCCTGGAAGACGTGGCGCAGCTCGCCCACCGATTGGAAGCCGGGGACCTGCCCGAGCACGCGGTCGAGCAGGGTGCTGCCGCTGCGCCCGTAGCCGCCGATGAAGAGCACCTTCAGGGGCTCCCGCCCGTCGCTCAGCACGCCAGGCCTCCCTGCGGTTCGATCGTCGCGCGGCCGAGGGCGAGGAGCGCGGCGCCGTAGTAGGTCGGTTCGGCGCCGACGGCGGCTTCGGCGCGCGCCAGCCATTCCTCGCTCGCCGCCGCTTCGCCGGTCGCCGCGCTCGCCGCCGCCGCGGACACCAGCAGCGGTGCCCCCGGCGAGCCGCCCCGCGGTTCGCCTTCCAGTGAGTAGGTGGCGGCCGGGGCGCTGCCGATCTTGCGGTCGAGGAAGCCCGCCGCGCGGGCGGCGAGGGGCGTGTCGCGGCCATCGCAGCTCGCCGCCTGCCAGAGCGGCACGCGGACCGCGTCGTAGCCGAAGATCGGGCCGCCGCCATGGCCCGGTGCCGCGGTCGGTTTCGCCGTCCCGTCGGATTCGAGCACCGCCCAGTCGGGGGCGAGGCCGGTGGTCCGTTCGGTCAGCTGGGCGACGATTTCGCGGCTCGTTTCGGCGATCTGCTTCCAGCGCGGGGCGCCGCTCGCGCGACCGAGGGCGCTGAAGGCGGCCGGGGCGTAGTAGCTCGGGTCGACGACTGCCGGGAAGTGGTTCGCCCAGCTTCCCGCGACCAGCACCGAGCGGCCGGCGAGCGAGACCGTCTCGTGTTCGAGGATCGCGTTGGCGAGCGCGAGGGCTTCGCGCCGGTATTCGGAGGGGCCGAGCCGTTCGGAGGCGAGCAGCAGGGCCCAGGCGGCATCGAGGTCGGCGTCGGCGGCCGACGCGGTCGAGACTACCTTCCCGTCTTCCCAGTGCCAGGAGAGCAGGCCATCGGGCCGGCGCAGGTTTTCCCGCGTCCACCCCCAGACGTCGGCGAAGGTCCGGCGGTCACGGGCGACGACCGCGAGGAGCATCGCGTAGGCCTGGCCCTCGCTCACCGTGTCGCCGCCCTGGTCGGTGCGGCTGACCCGGCCATCGGGTTCGACGTAGCGGTCGAGGAAGGAGCGGGCGGCCCCGGCGGCGTCCGCCCGCGGCGTCTGGGCGCTCCCGTCGGCCTGCAGCAGCACGACGAGGGCGACGATCGCCGCTGCGGCGACCAGGCCACCGATCGCCACCATCAACTGGCGGGATCTCATCGCGCCATCCCCCGACCTTCGGGGCTCTCCGGGCCGAGCGGCCCCGCCGGCTCGGCCACCTGAGCCGCGGGAGCCGGAGCGGCCGACTCCTCGCCCTGCCCGCCGTCGCGCATCAGCGCCCAGCGCGCACCGCTCGCCAGCACGGTCACGTGCAGGAGCGCGAAGGCGACGTTGTTGAGCGTGCTCGGCGAGCGCTGGTGTACGAGCCCCCAGGCCGAGCCGGCGGCGAGCGCGGCGATCACCAGCAGGGTCGGCGCCGCGGCGAGCGGCTGGCGCGCGCCCGCGCCCTGCTTCGGGGTGACGACGAAGCGACCGGCCCGCCGGGTGAGCGCCGCCAGCGAGGCGAGGATCTGCACCCAGAAGGTCGCCGCGGCGAGGGCGAACCCGGCGAAGGTGTAGGCGCCGCGCCCGGCGACGACGACCATCGCCAGCGCCGTGCAGAAGTAGGGCGCGAAGTGGAGGACGAACTGGTCGGCGGAGGCGGCGGCGATCGGCTGGGCGCCGGTGAAGATCCGGACCAACGGGAACGACATGTAGACGAGGAGCGTCCAGCCGGAGAGGAAGTAGCCGGCCGAGAGCAGGTAATGGACGCGCTTGCGCAGCGGCAACCGGGCCCGCAGCACCCGCCCGATCGCCCCCAGGCAGCCGCGCGCCCAGCGGCGCTGCTGGCCGACGTAGGACGCCATGTCCTCGGGGCCGAGGCCGACGGCGAGCACCGCAGGGAGGTAACGCGATTCCCACCCCCGTTCGTGCATCTTCACCGAGAGGACGAAGTCCTCGGTGATCGAGTCGGTCGGGAAGCCGCCCACCGACTCCAGCGCGGTGCGCCGGAAGAGCACGTTGGTGCCGCAGCAGAACATCGCCTGGTCGGCGTCCTTGCCGCGGGAGATCGCGCCGAAGAAGAGCGCCTGCTGGGCCCAGGCGGCCGCCGCGATCCCGCCGCCCCGCGAGTTCGCGTAGTACTGCGGCGTCTGCACGAAGGCGACCCCCTCGTCGGCCATCGGCTCCAGCGTGCGCTCGATGAAGTCGCGCCGGGGGACGTGGTCGCAGTCGAGCACGGCGACGAACGGCGACCCGGTGGTGAGCAGGGCCGAGTTGATGTTCCCGGCCTTGGCGCCGGCGCTCTCCTCGCGGGCCACGTAGCGGGCGCCGAGGCGCCCCGCCATCGCCTCGACCTCGGGCCGGCAGCCGTCGTCGAGGACGCTGACGACGAGTCGCGCCCCGCGCATCGCGAGGGCCGCGCGTACGGTCGGTTCGAGCACCGGCAGCGGCTCGTCGTAGGTCGGGATCAGGACGTCGACCAGGGGCGGGGTCCCGCCGCGGGACGGGCGCCGCGGCGCCCGTCGCCGACGGTCGCGCCGCGTCACCGTCCACCAGAAGCCGCTCGCCTGGAAGAGGTTGAAGAGTTCCGCCGCGACGAGGATCCCGAACAGCAACGGCACCCCGACCCGCCCCGGCTGCAGCAGCCAGCCGAAGTACCAGAGCGACAGCGGGATCATCGCCAGGGCAAGCAGGCGCAGCCGGCGTGGCGGCGCCGCGTCCGGGCTCCAGGCGGGCGGTAGCAGGCGGGGGTCGGTGGCCGGGCGGGCGCGGCTCATCGGAATTCCCACACCTCCACCTGGGAGAACTTCATCCGCCTGGTCAGGGTCCGTTCGCGCTTCAGCTTCACCAGCGCCTTGCGGGTCGCCTTGTCGTTGGCGCGGTCTTCGAAGAAGCTCTCCAGCAGGAAGACGCGCGGCACCTTGGCGGCGGGCATGTGCGGCCCGAGGCGCCGCGTCTTCAGCCCCGGCGGGTAGTAGGCGACCAGGTTGTTGAGGTCGTGCGGCATGTACATCAGCACGTCCCTTGGGCCTGACCGGGCGGCGACTTCGTGCAGCGCGCCTTCGAAGTCGTAGCTCCGCGGGTTGGTCCCGTTCCACTCCTGGTCGGCGAGGCCGACGCCGAAGGTGGCGATCGCGGCGGCCGCGACGGCCGCCCGCCCGCGCGCCGTGTGGGGCCAGGTGGTGACGGCGCGCGCCCCGAGCAGCAGCAGCAGCGGCACCGCGGTGAGGTTGTAGCGGACCTCGAAGAGGAAGGGCTGGTTCAGTGCCAGCGCGGTCAGCATCGCGGTCGGCACCAGGACCCCGGCGAGGAGAAGCAGCGTCGCCCGCGAGCGCCCGCGGCCGAGCAGCATCAGCGCCAGCAGGATCAGGAGCGGCCAGAGCGCCGAGAGGTTGGCCATGGTGGCGTTCGAGTGGTAACCGAAGACCGCCCAGATCCCGTTGGTGATGGCGGCGTAGAGGCTGACCTGGTTTTCGGTCACGCCGCCGACCTGGCTCGGTGCGTCGAAGCCCTTGCCCGCCGCCTGGTTGACCGCGAACTGATGGTGGGCAAAGGGGACGAGGGGCGCGACCAGCACCGCGATCAGCAGGGTGGCGAGGACGCCGCCGATGACGAGGCGGGAGATCGGCCGGCCCGCGCGCTTCTGCTGCCAGGCGACGATCGCGATCGCCGCCTCGAAGGTTGCCATCGGCAGGAAGGCGAAGTACTGCGTCCAGGCGAGCGCCGCGCCCGCCAACGCGTAGGCGAGCCAGTAGCGGAAGCGGCCGGTCTCCAGCGCCTGGTGGAGCGCCCAGACGGCGATCACCGCGAGCAGCATCAGTTGTGCGTACATGCGCGCTTCCTGCGAGTACCAGACGACGATCGGCGCGACCACGGCGAAGCCCGCCGCGACCAGGCCGGTCGCCCGGTCGTACATCGCCTTGCCGGCGACGTAGAGCATCGGCACCAGCGCCGTGGCGGCGAGGAGTGACGGCAGTCGCAGCGCCAGCTCGCCGTCGCCGAACGCCCGCACGGTCGCCCAGAGCACCGTGAAGTAGCCGGGCGGGTGCACGTCGGTGTCGCGCAGCACTTCCAGCATCCGGTCGTAAGGGAGCTGGGTCTCGAACCAGCTGGTCGCCTCGTCGAGCCAGAGGCTGCGGCTCGCGAGCAGCCGAAGGCCGAGCCCGAGGGCCATCATCGCGACGAGGATCAACGCGGTCTGGCGGCGCTGTCGGGCGCAGCCACGCTTCGCGGTGACCTCGGGGCGCGGCGTGTCGGCGTTGATCGGCACGCGGTCGAACTCGACCCGCGGCGGGTCGGCGAGCAACTTTGGCGTGTCCAGCTCGGCGAGCAGCCTTGGCGTGTCCGGCTCGGCGGCGGCGAAGTCGGTCCGCACTGGGCGTTCAGGGCCCGGACGCCGGCGCGCGCCGAAGTCGGTCCGCGCTGCGCTTTCACGGTCCGGACGCCGGCGTGCGGCGAGGTCGGACCGTGCCGCGCTCTCACGGTCCGGCCGCCGGCGTGCGGCGAGGGCGCCGTCGAGCGCCAGCGCGCCGGTCAGCGCCGCCGCGGCGGCGAGCGTGGAGAGGCCGACGCCCGTGGCGGAATCCCCGATCGCGAAGAGCAAGCCGAGCTGGAGGGCGCCCGCGCTCAGGGCTACCCAGGGGATCTGGCGCCTGCCCCGCGCGACCGCGTCGGCCGCCAGCACCCGGGCCACGCCGAGCAGCGCCATCGCCAGCATGTAGGCGGGGAGGAAGGAGGCGACGGCGTCGAAACGGCCGCCGCCGTAGGCGAGCCTGAGGACGGGTTCGGCAGCGATCAGGGTGACGAGCGCGGCGCCGCCGCCGAGCAGCGCCGCGGTCCCGAGCGCCGCGCCGAGCGCGCCCGGCTCGCCGGCCTTGGTGCGGGGCATGAGGACGAAGGGGATCGTCGCGGTGGCGAAGACCGCCGCCCCGCCGAGGGTCGAGATCGCCGCGAACCGCGCCGCCTCGCCGCCGCCCAGGGTCGCGTTGGCGAAGACGATGTCCTGGCACTGCACGACGGCGAGGAAGAGGAACGTCAGCGCTGCGAGGTGCGCCCCCGCCCCCCGCGCCCCCGCGCCCCGCGTTGCGCTGTTCCTTTTGCCGACCTCTCCGGCAAAAGGAACAGCGCAACGGGCCGGGCGCGGGCTCGGCCACCCGGCGCCGCGTCCCGCGCGGGCGACGGCGAGGCCGGCAAGGCCCCCGGCGACGACCCCGAGGGCACCCCCGGCGACGCCGAGCGAGGCGGCCAGCGTGATCCCGACCGCGAGCCGCACCACGGGTTCGGCCACCAGGCTGCCGGTCACCCAGCCGTAGGCGCGCTCGCCGTAGAGGCGCCCGCGGTCGAGCTCGATCAGCGCGACCAGGGTCGGGGTCGTCGCCAGCGCCAGGGCGCTCGCCGGCGACAGTCCCAGGGACGGTGCCAGGGCCACCGCGAGCACGGCGAGCCCGAGCGAGACCGGGATCGAGGCGCTCAGCACCCGGCCGCGCCGGCGGCGCGCCCGCTCGGGGTCGAGGGCGCCGCCCGCGGCGAGGCTCAGCGACGGCACCGCGATCAGCAGGTAGAGGGCGAGGAAGGCGGCGAGCTCGGCGAAGCCGGCCGGGGTGAGCATGCGCGCCATCACCGCGGCGAAGAGGAGGTTGCCGACCCCGGAGAGGAGCTGGCCGCCCGCGACCAGGGCTTGCTCGCGCACCGCCGCCCGGCTGGTGCGCAGCGATGCTCCTGCCGCGCGCGGCAGCGCGACGCTCGTCCTCCAGACGCGGACAAGCGTCGAGGCCGGGGCGATCGTGCCGGTGCTCATCGCTGCGGACCCCGCCGCAGCGGCAGCCCGCTCAGCTCGGTGACCTCGTCGCTGCGCCCTTCGGAGAGCAGCACCCGCAGCAGGCGGAAGCCCTCCTCCGCGGTGGCGATCTGGCCCTCGACCGCGTTCGGCTGGGCCGGCTCGCGGTCGAGCGAGGCCGCGATCGCCGCGCCGACCTCGGCCGCCGAGGCATCGGCGGCGACGAGCGGCTGGTCGAGCCGGCGCGCCAGGTCGGCGATGGCCGGTTCGCAGGCGACCGCGACCGCCGGGACGCCCGCCGCCGCGGCGGCGATCAGGGCGTGCGAGCCGAGCGCGACCACCGCGCCCGCGCCGGCGATTGTGGTGTCGGCGGCGCCGAGGTTCGGCAGCGGCTCGAGCACCGGCACCGGCCTGCCGATCCGTCCGGCAAGTTCGGCGACCAAGCCGTGGTCGCGCCAGTCGATCGCCGCCGCGTGCCAGGGCTGCAGCCCGATCTCGACCTCGTCCGCTGCCAGTCCGGCGAGGGCATCGCCGAGCAGCGCGACCAGGTCGTCGGGGCAGCTGCGCGCCTCGATCGCGACGACGACACGGCGCGGGCGTTGCTCGGGCTCCTCGCCCTCGCGTCGGTCGCGGTTGCGGTCGCGCCACGGCTCCGGCCGTCCCCCGGCGCGACGGTCCTGCACGTCGAGCCAGGCGGGGTCGGCGCCGATCCGGAACGGGCCGCGCACGCCGGCCGCCTCCAGGTGGTGGGCGGAGAGCTCGTCGCGCAGCACCACCAGGTCGGCGGCGCCGAGGAGCCGGCGGCTGAGCCGCCCTTCCCAGGCGCTGCGCCCGCCGCGCGCCGAGATACCGAGCAGCGCCGTCGGCCGCCCGCGCAGCTTCGCCGCGACCACCAGGGCGACCGCGGTCCGCAGGCCCGGCCGCGCGCCCTCGGCCCCGCCGATCGACCAGCCGGCCAGCACCGACGCGTCGGCGCGCGCCGCGGCCCGCACCACCGACAGCGGCCGGCGCGCGTCGACGGTCGGGCAGTCGTGGGCGGCGGCGCTCGCGGCCGGGTCGCTGCTGGCGAGGATCGGGGTCCAGTCGGGCAGTGCCCGGCGGAAGGCGCCGAGGGTCGCGGTCTCGCCCGCGCCGGAGGGCCCGAAGTGGCCGGCGAGCAGGGCGCTAGGCACGCGCGACCTGCCCGTAGATCTCCGCGTGGCGACGGGCGACCGACTCCCAGGAGCGGTCGGCGGTCAGCTCGGCCGAGCGTCGTCGCAGCGGCTCGAGCGCCGCCCGGTCCGCGGCAAGGGCGCGCAGGTGCTCGGCAAGGGCCGAGGCCTCGGTCGGGGCGACGAGATCCTCCGGCCCGCCCATCACCTCCGCCAGCGTCGGCGAGAGGAGCGCCGGCAGGCCGTGGGCGACGGCGAGGGCCAGCGCGCCGCTGGTCGCGAACGGGCGACGGTAGAGGAACAGGGCGAGGTCGGCGCGCGCGAACCACCGCGGCAGCTCGTCGTCGGCGACGTAGCCGGCGAACTCGGCGACGTCGGGCCAGCGCTCGCGCAGCGACGCGCCGAACGGCTTGCCGGCCTCGGCGAAGCGCGGGTGCTCGCCGCCGACGATCAGCAGGCGTACGTCCTCGTGCGCCAGCGACGCCGCCTCCAGCGCCAGCTCCAGCCCCTTATAGGGAGCGAGGAAGCCGAAGCAGAGGAGCGTCAGGCGTAAGTCGTCCTCGCTTTCGGCCTCGCCGTCGGCGGCGGGGGTGGCGACTGCGGGTGCCGGGCCCGCGGGCGCCGTCGGGGGTGTGACGCCCTCGACCCCGTGCGGGACGACCGTCGCAGCGCGGACCAGCGGGGCGAAGGCGGGCTCGTGGACGATCACCCGGCGGGCGAGGCGCCCGATCGTCGCCTGCACTCCGGCCAGCCCGGCGCGCACCGCCGGGCGCGGCGCCCGCACCTGGTGCATGCGGGCGAACTCGGCATCGACCGCGGCCGGGTCGACGGCGTGGTGCATCGTCACCACCGGGCCGACCCCGGCGGCGCGCAGCATCCCGAGGCCGGGGACCAGGCCCGGCATCGCGCCGGCGCCGCCGTAGAGGAAGAGCTCGTGCTGCACGTGGACGACCGGGGCGCCGGTGGCGAGGGCGACGCGGGCGGCCGTCGGGACCGCGTTCGGGCCGCGGCTGAAGCACCGCTCGACCGTGATCGGACCGCCGTTTTCGCGCCCGGCGGGGAGGTCGGGCTCGGTCGGCGCGACGACCGTCACCCGCAGCCCGCGCTCGCCCAGCGCCTGGGCGAGGTTGTCGGCGTAGGAGGCGACGCCGCTGCGACCGGCGTGGCGGTGACCGAGGGGCGGGTAGGGGCTGATCATCACCAGGTCAGGCCGCGGCACGCCGTTCCTCCGCGTCGGGCGCATGCGCCGCCGCGGCGACGGCGCTCGGGTCGCGCGCGCCGTCGATCTCCACCGGGATCACCCGGTGGTGGAGCCAGAGGCGCAGGGTCGAGGCGGCCATCCGCCGCGCGTCGGCCGCCGCCCGCAGGCGCGAGCCCTCGCGGTCGATCCAGATCGTCGGCACGGTCTCGATCCGGTAGCCGAGTCGCTGCGCCACCAGCAGCAGGTCGACGTCGAGCAGGAAGTCGCGCGAGGTCAGCAGCGGCAGCATCCGCTCCATCGCGGCGCGGCGGAACACCTTGGCGCCGCACTGGGTGTCCTCGTAGGGCAGGCGGAAGAGCCGGCGGACCCAGAAGGCGAAGCCGGCGCTGGTCACCGCGCGCGCCAGCCCCCGTCGGGCGGGGAGGACCGAGGCCGGGTGGCGGCGGCTGGCGATTGCCCCGTCGCTGTCGCGTGCGGCGTCGATCAGCCGCAGCATCTCGCTCGGCGGGGTCGCCCCGTCGGCGTCGACGAAGCCGACCAGATCGGCATCGCAGCGCCGAAAGGTCTCCATCAGGACGCCGCCCTTGCCGAGCTTCGGATAGTCGACGGTGACGATGCGCGGGTCGCGCGCGGCGCGCGTCGCGACGACCTCGGCGGTCCGGTCGGTACAGCTGTCGAGGGCGACGAGGAAGCGCATCTCCGGCGCGCCGCAGCGGGCCAGGTAGGCGTCAAGCATCGGGCCGATGCGCTCCTGCTCGTTGTGAGCTGGAATGACGATGTCGACGCGCATGCGGACCTCCTTCCATCGGGGGTGTGGTCGTGCGATTGCCTGCAGGTGCGTCGGAGGAGCCGACACGGACTCCCCGGGTGCGACCGCCGTTCGACGGCGAGCGCCCTGTCTACCCCGACACGCGACTCGCACACGTGTCGCTGTGAAGATCTCGTTTCCCCCGAGCTGGGGGGGCGCCTCTCAGCCTTCTCTCACCTCGTGTTCGCGCCGCGGTCCCGCGCGGCGGGTAGCGTTGGCGTGTGGCGACGAAGACCGAGACCGACGTGGCGCGCGAGGCGCAGCACGCGCGCCTGATGGAGGGCCTGGCGGCCTCGATCCGCGAGAAAGGCCTGGCGCGGACGCAGGTGTCCGACATCGTCCGCCACGCGCACGCCTCGCGGCGCACCTTCTACAACCACTTCGAGGACAAGGAAGCGTGTTTCGTCGAGCTGATGACGAGCACGGCCGACGCCTTCCTGGCGGAGGTCGACGGGGCGATCGACCGTGAGGCGCCGATCGCGACCCAGGTCGAGCAGGCGGTCGACACCTACCTCGGCCTCGTCACCGGCGATCCGGCGCTGATGTCGACCTTCGCCAGCCCGGCGCTCGGCGAGCGCACCGTGCTGGCGCAGCGCGAAGGGTTCGAGCGTTATGCGGAGCTGATCGTCGCGGTGGTGGAGAGCGACTCGGCGCGCGACCCGCGGGTCGCGCCGATCTCGATCGAGCGCGCCTACATGCTGGTCAGCGGCCTGCACCAGACGCTGGTGCGGGCGCTGGTCCGCGGTGAGGACCTGGCGCGCGTCTCCTACGAGTTCAAGGCGGTCATCAGAGCCGCGCTCTCCGGCTCGGCCTGACCGAGGGGGCGGCGGCGGACCACGGCGGCGCCGCCCTTCGACGGGGCGAAGGCGACGCCGCGGAAGCTTTCGCGCTCGCCCGGCTCGCTCGTCGCCTGCAGCTCAAAGCTGCGCAGCAGGGTGCGCAGGACGACGTCGATCTCGAACTGGGCGAAGGCGGCACCGAGGCAACGGCGCAGGCCGCCGCCGAAGGGGATCCAGGCGTAGGTGTCGGGCTTCCTGCCGACGTAGCGGTCGGGTTCGAAGCGCTCGGCGCGCGCGTGGAAGCGGTCGTCGTGGTGGACCGGGGCGATCCCGGTGACGATGCTCGACCCGGGTGGCACCAACCACTCACCGAGCTCGAACGGCTTCATCACGACGCGCCCGGTGGCGTTGATGACCGGGCGGACCCGCAGCACCTCCTCCGCGGTCGCGAGCCGCAGCGCGTTCTCCTCGCCGCGTGCCTCGTCTTCCAGGCGGCGCAGGATCTCCGGGTGGCGGCGCAGGCGCTCGACGGTCCAGGCGAGCGCCGAGGCCGTCGTCTCGTGCCCCGCGACCAGCAGGGTGAGGAGCTCGTCGGCGAGGTCGGCCTTGTCGACCTCGCCGCCGTCCTCGAGCTGGGCACGCAGCATCAGCGCCAGGATGTCGATCCGCTCGCCGAGGTCCGGGTCGGCGAGGTGCTGCTCGACCAGGGTGTCGGCGAGCCGGCGATAGCGCGCGTGCATCCGCTTCCAGCGGGCGCCGGGGCTGCGCCGGCCCCAGTCGCGGCGCAGGATCGGGATCGTCACCAGGCGTTGGCCCAGCGTCGTCAGCGGCGGCAGCAGCCTTTCCAGTTCGGCGAGCTCGCGCCCCTCGGCGCCGAACACGGCGCGCAGGATGATCCGCAGCGTGATCGTCTGGAAGGACCCGATCGAGGCGAACTCGACGCCCTCGGGCCAGGAGGCCATCTCGCGCAGCGCCTCCTCTTCGATGATCGCCTCGTAGGAGCGCATGCGCTCGCCGTGGAAGGGCGGCAGCAGCATCCGCCGCTCCTGCAGGTGGCGGTCTTCGTCCATCGAGAAGAGCGAGCCGGGCCCGAGGATTTCCCCGAGCGGGTTCTTGCCCCCGTGCAGCACGTCGGCCTTGGCCGTGTAGACCTGTTTGACCAGGTCCGGGCGCATCACCAGCACCATCGTCCCGAAACCGGGCATCTGCATCGTCAGGACGTCCCCGTAGCGGCGCTGGAGGCGCCTGACCATCGCGTTCCGGGCGACGAGGAAGGTCAGCCCGTTGAGCAGCTTCGGCGTGTTCGGTCCCGGCGGGAGGCGGTAGGCGGCAGTCGGCATGCGCGCATGGTACTCACAAGTACCCTCCTGTCAAGCGCCCCCCGCCGCCCCCGGTGTTGATGGGCCGAAAGCTCCACCATCTCTGGAGTTTTCGGCCCATCAACCGGGAGGCTGCGGCGAAAGGCGCGCGGCTCAGTCGTGGGTGAGGACGAGGTGGCGGAGGCGCCAGGTGATCGTCGCCTCGACTTCTCCCTGGGCGATGCGCTCGAGCGCCGTGGCGAGGGCGCTCAGCTCCTCCGGCCCGTGCGCCGCGGCCACCTCGGGCCGGCCGCGCCAGGTCTCCAGGTTCATCGCGAACATGCGCGCCGCGACCGCGGCGGGCGGTGAGAGCTCGGCCACCGAGCTGCTCCGCAGCCCCGGGTGCTCGCGCAGGCCCGCGTCGAGCTCGGGACCGACGTCCAGGGTGGTGCCGTTGGCGGCGAGCATCTCGCGCTGCAGGTCCAGGTAGGCGGTGAGGGTCGGATCCTCGGTCGCGATCGAGTCGACCTCCTCGAGCAGCAGGGCGCCGCGCTCCGAGAGCCGCCCGCGCCAGACGTCGATCGCGGCGAGCGGATCGCGCAGGTGGGTCAGCAGCATGCGGGCGAAGATCAGGTCGGCGTCGATGACTTCCAGGGGGAGGTCGAGGGCGTCGGCGCAGAGGAGGCGTGTGCGGTCGTCGGCGATGCGTTTGGCCGCCGCGGCGACGAAGGCGGGGGAGATGTCGACGCCGAGGACGCGCGCCGGGCCGACCGTCGCGCGGATCAGCTCGGTGGTGAAGCCCGGTCCACAGCCAAGGTCGATCGCGAACCCCGGCGCCACGCCCGCCCGCGTCAGCAGGAACTGGCGCGTCGTCTTCGCGAAGGTCGCGGCGACGAGCGCGAGCCGGCGCGCCGCCAGGCCCGAATCGCCAAAGGTGTAGTCGCCGCCGTTCATCGCCTCGCGTCGTGCTTTCGGCGGAACGCCCCGCGGTTGCCGTCGTCGATTTCGGGCCGCCGTTGCGCATCCGGGGACGGCCGCCGGTCGGCCGGTCGGCGCGCGCTCACTCGCCGCCCGCCTCGACCGCGCCCCGCAGCGCCGTCGCCAGGTCGCCTTTGCGCCCGACCTCGACCCCACCGAGTCCGAGCCACCCCGACACCAGCCGCAGTTCGTCGGCCAGCTCGCGCGCCACCTCGGCCACCTCGACCCCCGGCTCGGCGAACGCGCCGACCACCCGCAGGACGCCCGCCTGCCGGTCGCTTTTCAGATCGACCCGGCCGACCAGCCGGTCGCCGAGCAGGAACGGAAGGACGTAGTAGCCGTGCACGCGCTTCGGCGCCGGCACGTAGATCTCGATCCGATAGCGGAAGTCGAAGAGCCGTTCGGTCCGCTCGCGCGCCCAGACCATCGAGTCGAACGGGGTGAGCAGGGCGCGCGCCCGCACCCTCCGCGGCGCCTCGAGGTCGTGGGGCGCGTAGGCGGGGGCGCTCCAACCCTCCACCGCAACCGTCCGCAGCGCCCCTGCCTCGACCAGCTCCGCCAGCCGCGCCTTCGAGTCCTTGCGCGGCAGGCGGAAATAGTCGCCGAGGTCGGGCTCCGTCGCCACCCCGAGCCGGCGCGCGGCGAAGAGCAGCAGCTCGCGCTGGGCCTCCGCCTCCGGCGGCGTCGGCATTGCCAGCACCGCGGCGGGCAGGACGCGCTCGGGGAGGTCGTAGAGCCGCTCGAAGTTGACCCGCCGCTCGGCCGTCACTTGGCCGGAGAAGAAGAGGTACTCGAGCGCGACCTTGCCCGCGTTCCAGTTCCACATCTCGCCCGCCCGGCGCTCCCGCTTCGGGCTGCCGACCGCCGACGCGCGGATCGGCCCCTCGTCGCGGACCAGCTCCAGCACCCGCCGCACCAGCCCCGGCTCGTCCCTGGCGACCCGCGCCACCCCTTTCCAGGCGAGCTCGTCGGCGCGCGCCATCCGCCAACGCAGCAGCGGCTGCATGTCGATCGGGATCAGCGACGCCTCGTGCCCCCAGTACTCGAAGAGCTCGCGCCGATCCACTCGCGCCCGCCCATCCTGCCCGTCCTGGTGGACCGTCAACAGGTCGAGCGTCTCCCGCGGATAGGGCCCGAGCCGCGAGAACAGCGGCATGTAGTGGGAGCGGCTGAAGACGTTGACCGAGTCGAGCTGGACGATCCCGAGCGCGTCCAGGGCCCGCCGCAGGTGCCGCACGTCGACCCGCCCCCGCGGCCGCGCCCGTCCCAGACCCTGCGCCGCGATCGCCGCCCGCCGCGCCTGCGCGGCGCTCAGCTCGATCTGGGCGGGGACGTTGACGGCCACGTGCCGATTCTGGCCGACGCGGCAGGTCAGCGCGGAGCGGGCGCGCTCGACGCGGACGCGGACGGACCTCGACGCTCGCGCGCGCGGACGCGGACGCTCGAGGCGAGCCCGCTCCGCGCTTGAGGATCAGCGAGTCCGTCGCGGTCAGGCGCCCGGCGGCGGCGGTCAGTGCGACCTTTGACTTCTCCTTGGCCTTGGCGGGTCAGCTGCACCTTCGCCGAGACCGGATAGACGCCGCCGCCGAACGCTGCCGGCCCGTCGCGGCGACCTGAAGGGGGCTCGGCCCCTTCGGAAGGGGTCAGATCCCCTGTGTGGGTTCCGCTCAGCTGCGCCGCGAGCGGTCGTCGCCGAAGAAGCGCGAGCCGCAGACGCCGACCAGCTCGACCAATCCCCAGATCACCAGCAGCGCGGCGCCGCAGAAGGCGGCGAGGCCGGGCGAGACGTAGGCCGCGACCGCGACCAGGCACAGGGGAAGTAGGAAGCGCTCCATCCCTTCCATTGTCCTCCCGCTACCCCAGCGCGAGCTACCCCGAAACTGAGAAATTTTCTCCGCTTACTGCAGCCGTTCAGGCCTTGACCGGCTGCGCGTGCGTTTCCAGCCAGTCGAAGACGCGTTCGTTGCGCAGCTGCGGCGCCATCGGCTCGCAGTGGTACTCGGCGCCCTCGGCGACGGTGAACGGGATCAGCGTGCTCGACTTCCCGATCCAGCGGTGCAGCTGCTCCTGCTGGCCGGTGAAGGAGGCTTCCAGCTCGGGTGCGGTGATCGCGGTCGGCATCGGGATGCGGCGCGCCTCGGCGCGGCTGAGGACGAAGCGCCGGGCGTTGGTCATGCGTTCGTAGCCGCCGCCGTTGCCGTAGATCTCGGAGCGCTTGGCGATGCTGAAGCGGTCCGCCTCTGACACTTTGGTGGGGATCTCGTCCCACACCCGGTCGAACTCCGTGGCCCGGCCTTCCTGCAGCAGCTTCAACATGAAGCCGGGTAGTTCGTGCTGCCAGTCGGAGAATACGTCGGTCACGCCGGTGTCACAGACGAGGGCCGCGAGCCGGTGCTCGTGGGTCGCGGCGCGCGCGACCAGGTAGCCGCCGAAGCTCTGGCCGATCAGGGAGATCCGCCGTCGGTCGACGTCGCCGCGGGAGCGCAGGAAATCGACGACGGGGGTGATCACCCGCTCCCACTGGGGGATGAAGACCTGGTTGCGGAGGAAGAGGTTCGCCCCCTGGCCCGGCCCTTCGAGGATCAGCGCGTTCCAACCACGTTCGAGCGCCGCCGCGCCGCCGTACACGTACATGTCGATGTTCTGCGCGTCGGAGCCGTTGTTGAGGATCACCGTCGGTCGCGGCCCCTTGCCGCCGGGGCTGAGGAACCAGCCCGGCAGCGTGCCGCCTTCCCAGGGGATCGTGACCGGCTCGAAGCGGGGCTGGAAGAGCGCCCCGGCTCGCGCCCAGGCGGCCTCCATCTCCTTGTAGATGATGCCCTCGTGCCGGCGGGTGGGGGACTTCGAGGCGAGCACGAAGAAGAGCGCCTGGTCGAGGTACATGGCCGCCCGCAGGTAGCTCGAGCGGGCGCTCGCCGTGCGCCCCGCGGCGTGCTCCTCGTCGGCACGCACGCGCGTCCGGAGACCGAGTCGCAGGAACTCCTCGAAGGTCGCCCGGTAGGTATCGCCCTTGCCGTGGATGCGATCGAACGTGGCCAGCACCTCGCCGACCTCGGAGACGCCGTACCCGGCCCCGCCGAGGGCGAAGAGCATCTGGAAGTTCAGCCGTTCTTCCTTGAAGAAGACGGTCGCGGCCCGCTTCTCCGGACCCGCACCGCCAGATTTGGTCGCCCCGGCCGCCGAGGCGAGCCCCGGCACCCCGCCCAGCGCCCCGGCCGCCCCCGCCGCAAGCGCGCCACCCAGCAGGCGGCGACGAGAGAGGGATGAGCTCCGAGCGTCCAAGACCCCCCTGTGATCGGCAGCGACCCGGCCGGACTTGAGCCTCGGACCGGCTCGACTGCGACGGCGGCAGGGGACTCCGCCTTGCTGCGCCCGGACTGGAACGGGCCCTTGCCGGCCGGCGCCCGGGGGGGATGGGCCCTGAAACCGGCGCCCGGGAAGGGATGGGGCCTGGAGAAGCTGGCGCCCCGGGAAAGCCCCCGGCCCCCTCGAGCTGCCGCCCGCAGGGGAAAGGCCCCGACCCCCTCGAGCTGGCGCCCGTGGCGACAAGGGATGCGGCCGTCTCGTCCACGGCCCGGGCAGGCTGTGGCCGTGGCCGAGACGGCCGGGTATGAAAGCGGTGGAGGAAGGCCCACGTGAG
>JAFDWO010000103.1 GCA_018268415.1 Actinomycetota bacterium
CCCGATCCCGGCGTCCGGGGGCGGGAGGGTCCCACGGATCCCCCGATCCCGGCCCCGGGGGCCGGGAGGTGTGACGGATCCCTCACGGGACCGTCACGGAGGAGGGACCCCGTCACGAAGACGCAGGGAACTCCACCCTTCCTCCCGTGTTGTCCAACGCTCACGGACGCCTTCCGTACTTTGACCCTGCCATGGCAGGGTCAAAGTACGGAACGTGTTCCCGGGCCTTCTTCCGAGGCCCGTCAACGGACCGAAGGTTCAGGAAAGGGTGACGTTCCCGGCGTCTTAGTCACCGATCGGGCCCAGGTGTGGCCTCTCCCGCACGGACCCGTCACGGAAGTCCGACCTCGTGCCGTCCCTGCGTCTGCCCCATCCCTGTCCCGTCTTTTTCACGACCCCCTCCCGTCCCTGTCCCGCCTTTTTCACGACCCCCTACCGTCCCTGTGCCCTCTTCCCCACGACCCCCTCCCGTCCCGGGCGCCTCATGGCGCTCACAGCCTGCCAGGAGCGCCATGAGGCGCCCCGGGACCATCTCGGACGGGTGCGGGGGCCGGGGTCGGGGGGCAACTCGGACGGACGCGGGGGCCGGGGTCGCGGCGCGACACGGACGGGCGCGGGGGTCGGGGCCGCGCAGCAACTCGGACGGCCGCACCGGCCGGGGTCCCGCCCGTCCCGCCTTGACGGTCCCGCCCCTTCCGCTGTTCCTTATGCGCCTATAGGGCGCATAAGGAACAGCGGAGCGGTCCTGGGGAGGGCGGGGCGCCCGGCCGGGGTCGCGCCGTATCTCACCCGTCACCCCGGAGGCCAAAGGTCCCTCGCAACTTTCCTTGCTCCTTATCGTCAACTGGCAGGAGAAATGGGGTCGGCTCAGTAGCCTCGATGCCGTTTTGGCGTCGGCTCGGACCAGATCGGACCTGTGCGCCCTGGTCGGTGCCGGGGTGCTGTTGGGCCTGCTCGTGGCGCTGGTCCTGGCGCTTGCGCCGGGCGCGCGGGCGGCCGAACGCGGCAAGTTGGAAGCGAAGCTCGCGGCCGGGCGTGAAGAAGCGGGCGCGTTGGCGGGAGCGCTGCAGGCGAGCCAGGCGGAATTGGCGAGTGCCGAAGCCGAGGCGGCGCGGGCGGAAAGCCACGAGGAACGGCTCTCGGCGCTGCTCGCCGAAGGCGAAGCGCGCGAGGCCAAGCTGACCGAAGAAGTCGCGGCAACGCGGCGGCAGCTCGAGATCGAGAAGGCGCGGTTGCGGCGCTCGCATGCGGAGCTGGCGAAACGGGTGGTCGACATCTACGAGAGCGGTGTGCCGGAAGCCTCGAACCTGATCTTCGGCGAAGGCGATTACCAGGAACTGGTCACCCGCGACACCTACCTGCGGGCGATCAACGAAGCCGACGCGGCGCTGGCCCGGCGGGTCGGCGAAACGCGCGACGAAGTGCGCCACGACGTGACCGTGGTGGCGGCAGCGCAGCGCAAGGCGGTCGCCTACGACGAACGGGTTGCCGCGGCCCGGGAAGAAATCGCCGCGGTGCGCGAAGCGGCTGCGGCCTCGGCGGCGCACCTGGCCGAAGTCAGCGGTGCCCGCGAAGCCTCGCTCGCCCAACTGAAAGGCGACATCGCCTCCTGGGTCTCCGACATCAAGAAGATCCGCGCCGAAGAAGCGCGCGAGCGCCGCGAAGCCGAAGAAAGCGAAGAAGAAGCGAACGCCTCGGCCGAAGAAGAAGTCGGCCGCTGGCTCGGTGGCCCCTACTCGATCCCGACCTACATCGTGATGTGCGAGTCGGGCGGCAACTACGGCGCCGTCAACCCCTCCAGCGGTGCCGGCGGCGCGTACCAGATCCTCCCCTCGACCTGGGAACTCTACGGCGGCCAAGGCGAACCCCAGAATGCGCCGAAGGCCGAACAGGACCGCATCGCCGCCGAAATCTGGGCCGACTCCGGGTCCAGCGCCTGGGTCTGCGGCAGCCTCTAGGCTCTCGATCCCGCGGCTGCCGCGGATTTCCGACGCGAAAGCGCCGGATTTAGCGGCGATGCACCCCAGTTCCGTCACATGCGGTTGGCATGATCGATGGCGTCGTGAGTTCGCCTGCCGCAGTCCACCTCCATGCCCACAGCGAGTACTCGCTGCTCGACGGCCATTGCAAGATCGACGCGATGGCGGAGCGGGCCGCCGCGCTCGGGCAGCCCGCCCTCGGGCTCACCGACCACGGCGTGATGAACGGCGCCGTCGACCTCTACAAGGCCTGCAACAAGCACGGGATCAAACCGATCGTCGGGCTCGAGGCATACCTGGTCGACGACCGCAACGCGATCAAGGAGCAGTCGCGTTACGAGCGCAACCACATCACCCTGCTGGCCGAAAGCGACACCGGCTTCGCCAATCTGGTCAAGCTGACCTCGGCCGGGTTCCTGGAGGGGTTCTCGCGCGGCAAGGCCAACGTCGACATGGAGCTGCTGGAGCGCCACTCCGAGGGCGTCATCGTGCTCAGCGGGTGCCTCGCCTCGCGCCTCTGCCGGCGCCTGGTCGAAGAGCGTGAGGACGATGCCCGCGCCCACCTCGACGACCTGGTCCAGGCCTTCGGCCCCGAGCAGGTCTACATGGAGGTGCAGAAGAACGGCATCCCCGAGCAGGACAAGGCCAACGAGGGGATCGTCCGCTACGCGAAGGAGATCGGCCGGCCGCTGGTCGCCACGGCCGACGTCCACTACCTGACCCGGGACGACTACGACAACCACGAGGCGCTGCTGTGCGTGCAGACGAAGTCGACCCTGGCGGCGCCGAAGATGAGCTTCGACACGAACGAGTTCTACATCAAAGACAACGAGGAAATGCACGCCGCGTTCGCCGAGTGGCCGGAAGCCGTGCCGAACTCGTTGGCGATCGCCGAGCGCTGCTCGCTGCACATCGAGCTCGGCAACCTGCTGCTGCCGAAATACCCCACCGAGACCGGCGAGGAGCCGAAGGAGATGCTGCGTCGCATAGCCGACGAGGGGCTCCGCGCCCGTTACGGCGACCCGCCGCCGGCCGAGGCGGTCGAACGGCTCGACTTCGAGCTCGGGGTGATCGAGGAGATGGGCTTCTCCTCCTACTTCCTGATCGTCTGGGACTTCGTCACCTGGGCGAAGCAGAACGGGATCGCCGTCGGCCCGGGCCGTGGCTCGGCGGCCGGCTCGATCGTCTCCTACGTACTCCGGATCACCGACCTCGACCCGCTCGCCGAAGGGCTGATCTTCGAGCGCTTCCTCAATCCCGGTCGTAAATCGATGCCGGATATCGACATCGATTTCTCGGTCCGCGGCCGCGAGCGCATGATCCGTTACGTCGCCGACAAATACGGCCGCGAGTCGGTCGCCCAGATCATCACCTTCGGCAAGATGGCGCCGCGCGCCGCCACCCGCGATGCCGCCCGCGTGCTCGGCTACGACTACGGCACCGGCGACCGGCTGGCGAAGCTCATCCCCGAGCCGATCATGGGCCGCAGCCCGTCCTTCGCCGAATGCCTGAAGCCGGGTGAAGACCTCAAATCGACCTACGACGCCGAGCCGGACGCGAAAAAGATCATCGACGTCGCCCAGGGCCTCGAGGGGATCATCCGCAACAACTCGATCCACGCCGCCGCGGTGGTGATCTCCGGTCGGCCGCTGCACGAGGTGGTGCCGCTGCAGCTGGCCGAGGACAAGACCGCGCCGCCGCCGGTCAACGCGGACGGCAAAGCGGGCAAGCCGGAGCGCCAGTACAAGATCGTGACCCAGTACTCGATGGGCCCGGTCGAGGAGCTCGGCCTGCTGAAGATGGACTTCCTCGGCCTGCGGAACCTCGACGTGATCGAGGACGCGATCGACATCATCAAGCGCTCGCGCGGCGAGGAGATCCAGATCGACTCGATCCCGCTCGACGACCGCAAGACGTACGAAATGCTGGCGCGCGGCGACTCGACCGGCGTCTTCCAGTTCGAGTCCGACGGCATGCGCGACGCGCTGAAACGGGTCGGCCCGACCGAGTTCCGTGACCTCGTCGCGCTCGGCGCCCTCTATCGCCCGGGCGCGATGGCCTACATCCCGACCTACGCGAAGGGCAAGAAAGACCCCTCGACGGTGCGCTATCCCGACCCGCGCCTGCGCGAGATCACCGAGGAGACGCACGGCTGCGTCATCTACCAGGAGCAGTTGATGCAGATCTCGCGCTCGATGGCGGGCTTCACGGGCGCCGAGGCGGACGACCTCCGCAAGGCGATCGGCAAGAAGAAGCGCGACCTGATGGCGACGATGCAGGACAAGTTCATGGAAGGGCTGGCGAAGTCGAACACCGCCCCGAACGTCGCCAAAGACCTCTGGAAACTGAACGAAGCCGCGGCCGACTACTCCTTCAACAAGTCGCACGCCGCCTGCTACGGGCTGATCTCCTACCGCACCGCCTACCTCAAGGCCAACTACCCGGCCGAGTACATGGCGGCGGTGATCTCCTCGGTGATGAACACCAAAGACAAGGTTCCGTTCTTCGTCAACCGTTGCGCGGAGATGGGGATCGACGTGCTGCCGCCCGACGTCAACGCCTCCGACCACAGCTTCGTCGTCTCCGAGAACGCGATCCGGTTCGGTCTCGACGCCGTGAAGAACGTCGGCCACGCGGCGGTCGAGGCGATCCTGCGGGCGCGCGAGGACGCGCCGATCTCCTCGATCTACGACTTCTGCGAACGGGTCGACTCGCGCGCGGTCAACAAACGGGCGATCGAATGCCTGATCAAGTGCGGCGCGCTCGACGACACCGGCGCGACCCGCCAGGGGATGCTCGAGGCGCTGCCCGCGGCCCAGGCCTCCGGCCAGAAGGCCCAGGAAGACGCCCAGCTCGGGCAGGGCTCGATCTTCGACTTCGGCGACGACGCGATGGGCGGCGGCGGTGGGGCGGCGCCGGTGCAGGCCCGCCCGCCGATCTCGGCCGCCGAGTTCGACAAGACCGAGCTGCTGGCAATGGAGAAGGAGACGCTCGGCACCTACCTGTCCTCGCACCCGCTGACCGAGGTCGGCCCGGCCCTGCGCGCCAAGGTCGACTGCAGCCTCTCCGAGCTCGACCGCAAGCCCGACGGCGCCTGGGTGACGGTCGGCGGCATCGTCGTCGAGTGCAAAAAGATCCGCACCAAGAGCGGCAGCCAGATGATGTTCGCGACGCTCGACGACGTCGAGGGCCAGATCGAGATGCTGGTCTTCAAGGCCGACGAGGCGGAGAGCGCGCAGGTGATCGCGCCCGACGCGATCGTCGTCGTCCGCGGCCGCATCGACCACAAGGACCGCGGCGAGACGAAGCTGGTGGTGCAGGACGCCCAGCGCTTCGAACCCGATGCCGCGGAGATCGAGCGGGCCGCCAAGAACGCGCCGCCACCGCGCTCGTCGGGCGGCCCCTCCGGCGGCGGGGGAGATCATCCCGGGGGGCCGTTCCAGTTCTCGATCCCGACCGCCAAGGCGACCGACCCGGCCGTCCTGGAGGAGCTGAAGGCGCTCTTCGAGGACCACAAAGGGGAGTCCGACGTCCACCTTGTGGTGCAGACCTCGAACGGCCCCACCAAGCTCCGCTTCGGGGCGAAGTACAAGGTCCAGCAATCGCCCAATCTTCGTTACGAGATCGAGCAGTTGCTGGGCGCCGACGCGCTGGTCGCCTGAGCCCTGGCCTGAACGCCCCAAACCGCTTGGTGCCGCGGTCCGACCTCCCTAGACTTATCGAATGTCCGTAACCCGCACCGAGGTCGGCGAGTGTCGCCAATGTCGCTCTTTCTGCGACAAGATGGTCGAGCCTCGCGGCTGTATCGAACTCGGCTGCCGCTTCCTCTACAGCTACGTCGACCGGCTCGACGGTCGCCAGTACGTCGGCTGCATGCAGGAAGTCTTCGGCGCGCAGGTTGACCTCGCGGCGGTGCTGGAGAAGGGGGGCTTCGGCGGGGTCAAGATGACCGGCACGCCGCTCCCGCACTGCCAGTTCTCGGTCGAGCAGGCCTACAACGGCGAGGGGGAGTCCTACGACTGCGTCAACCGCCGCTTCTTCGACTGCAACGACGATGGTCCCGAGGGCCTGCGCGCCTTCGACCTTCGTGATGCGGTCTGAGTCGGGCGCCGGGCGAAGAGGCGCGAGCGCCCGGGAAGGGATGGGGCCTGGGCAAGCTGTCGCCCGGAGGAAAGGGGATGCGGCCGTCCCGCCCACGGCCCGGGCAGGCTGTGGCCGTGGCCGGGACGGCCGGGCATGAATGGAGTACCACGTCTCCGTCACCGATGTGGGACCTCGTGACGGAGACCGTGGGAACTCCACACCTCCTCCCGTGTCCTCCGACGGTCACGGACGCGCTGCGTGTCTTTTCCACCCCATACGGTGGAAAAGACACGCAGCGCGTCCCCGGGCCTTGTCCCCGGCCCGCCCCACCGGTCAGGAATCTCCGTGGTTGATTACTTGCGTATGGGCGAAGTTTCCGACCCACGCGGATCCCCGACCGTCCCGATCCCGGCCTCTCCCGGACGAGACCTTCACGGAGGTCCGACCTTCCTCGCGTCCTGTGCCGCCTTTTTCACGACCCCCTCCCGCCCCGGGCGCCTCATGGCGCTCACAGCCTGCCAGGAGCGTCATGAGGCGCCCGGGGCGCGACTCGGACGGCCGCAAGCGGCCCGGGCCCAGGCTACGTCCGTCTTCCGTCACACCCCCATGTTGATGGGCCGAAAACTCAAGCATGGCTTGAGTTTTCGGCCCATCAACGCGTCGGCCTGCCATTCCGGTCCAGGCCGCGCCTCGGCCGGTCGCGATGTCCGCGAACGACGCCGTCGCGGCAGGCCGCTCGCGAGCGCGTCCGAGCTCCGCTGCGGCGCGGTCGTTTCCGATCGGGCACCGCTCCGCCTACGACGACACGGATTCATGTAGCATCCCCATCCGTGAGCGACGCCATCACCACGGTTCCTGAGGCGGAGTCGGACGAGGTCCTGAGCGGGCTGGCCGGGGAGCCGCCCGTCGCTGCCGAGGGTCGCGGCTTCACGATCGAGCTGACCCAGGACCAGAAGGACATCAAGGACTGGGTGCACGGGTTCGCCGCGGGGGTCGTCCGGCCCGCCGCCCACGAGTGGGACGAGCGCGAGGAGACGCCCTGGCCGGTGATCCAGGAGGCCGCCAAGATCGGCCTCTACAGCTTCGAAGGCCTGGGCCAGTTCTGGGCCGACGACACCGGCTTGATGCTGCCGATCGCCAACGAGGAGCTCTTCTGGGGCGACGCTGGCATCGGCATGGCGATCATGGGCACGACGCTGGCCGTGGCCGCGATCTTCGGGCAGGGGACGCCCGAGCAGATGGGGGAGTGGATCCCGCAGTGCTTCGGCACGCCCGACGACGTCAAGGTGGCCGCCTTCTGCGCCTCCGAGCCGGACGCCGGCTCCGACGTTTCGGCGATCCGCACCACCGCCAGGTACGACGAGCCCAAGGACGAGTGGGTGCTGAACGGCCAGAAGGCCTGGGCGACCAACGGCGGCATCGCCAACGTCCACGTGGTGATCGCCTCGGTCGACCGGGAGCTCGGCTCGCGCGGCCACGCCGCCTTCGTGATCCCGCCGGGGACCCCGGGCTGCGAGCAGGGGGCGAAGGTCAAGAAGCACGGTCTGCGCGCGTCCCACACCGCCGACGTCCACCTTGACGATTGCCGCGTCCCGGGCTCCTGCCTGCTGGGCGGCAAAGAGAAGCTCGACGAGCGCCTGGCGCGCGTGCGCGAAGGCAAGAAGTCGAAATCGCAGGCGGCGATGCAGACCTTCGAGGCGAGCCGGCCGGTGGTCGGCGCCCAGGCGCTCGGCATCGCCCGGGCGGCGTATGAGTACGCGCTCGAGTACGCCAAGGAGCGCCGCCAGTTCGGCCGCGCGATCGTCGAGAACCAGTCGATCGCCTTCACCCTCGCCGACATGAAGCTGGAGATCGACGCCGCCCGCCTGCTGGTCTGGCGCGCCGCCTGGATGGGGCGGACCGGCAAGAAGTTCGAGAACGCCGAGGGCTCGATGTCGAAGCTGAAGGCCGGCGAGGTCGCCGTCTGGGCCACCGAGCGGGCGATCCAGATCCTCGGCGGCAACGGATACACCCGCGAGTTCCCGGTCGAGCGGATGCACCGCGACGCCAAGATCTACACCATCTTCGAGGGCACCTCCGAGATCCAGCGCCTGGTCATCTCCCGGGCGATCTCCGGCGTCCACATCCAATAGATCGAAGTTTGACGGCGGGAGAGCGAGGGTCGGTCGGGGGGCCGGCCCTCGTCGCCTTCTCCTGGCGGCCGCCCCTTAGTCGACCGTGTCCCGCGCCCGCACCCGTGGATCGCGCCCGCGGATCGTCTTTTCGCGTGGGCGCCGCGTCCGCGGGACGCTACTTTTCGCGGCGTTTCAGGCCTTCGCGGCGGAGGCGCCGCGCGGCGGTCACTTCCGATTTCGAGGTGCCTTTCTTGTCCGGACCGGGGGTCTCCAGGGTCGCGGGGAGGCCCTCGAAGCGAGGCTCGGAGAGGAAGGCGGCAAGGCCTTTGCGGCCCATCTCGCCTTTGCCGATGTTGGCGTGGCGATCACGGCAGGAGCCGAGTGGGGCGGCGGCGTCGTTCACGTGGACGGCACCGAGGCGCTCGATGCCGACCTTCTCGTCCGCTTCGTCGAGGACCTTGGCGAGGTGCGCTTCGTCGGTGATGTCGTAGCCCTGCACGAACATGTGACAGGAGTCGAGGCAGAGGCCGAGGCGCTCGCCGCCACCGGCCAGGTCGATCAGCTCGGCCGTCTCGTCGAAGTTGCGCCCGATCAGGCCTTTGTGGCCGGCGGTCTGCTCGAGCAGGAGCTTGCAGCCGTCGGAGTCCTTGAGCGCGGCTTTGATGACTTTGGCGGCACGTTTCAGGGACGGCCCCAGCGGATCGCCAAGGGTCGAGCCGGGGTGGAGGACGACGCCGCTCGCGCCGATCCCGTCACCGATCCGTAGCGAGTGCGTGAGCGAGGCGAGCGACTTCTTGCTGAGCTCTTTGTCTTTCGTCGCGGTGTTGATCAGGTAGACGGCGTGGATGATCACCCGTTCGACCTTGGAAGCGTCCATCGCCTCCCGGAAGGCCGCGAAATCGTCCTCGCCGTAGTTGGTCGGGCGCCACATCCGCGGACTCTGATTGAAGATCTGGATAGATTCGCAGCCGCGTTCGCTGCCTCGCTCGACCGCCTTGTCGAGACCGCCGGAGGTGGAGACGTGAGCACCGATGAACATGAAGAGAGATAACCCCCGATTTCGATTTGCGCCGTCGCCGACCGGTGCGCTGCACATCGGCGGAGCGCGGACCGCACTCTACAACTGGCTGGCCGCGCGTCACGCCGCTGCGGGCACGCTGGTGCTGCGGATCGAGGACACCGACCGCGAGCGCTCGACGGCCGAGAACGTCGACCAGATCCTCGACGCGATGGAGTGGCTCGGCCTCACCTACGACGAGGGGCCGATCTCCCAGGCCGGCCGCGCCGACCGCCATGCCGCGGCGCTGGCGCAGCTGCTCGCCTCCGGCGCGGCCTACCGCGACGCCGCCACGGCCAAGGACGTCGAGGCCTGGAAGAAGGAGCACGGCGCCGGCCGTGGCTACCGGGGCACCCCGACCGAGGAGCCCGGCGCCGCCATCCGCCTGCGCGTCCCCGATGAGGGCGAGACCGTCGTCGAGGACCTGATCCACGGTCCGGTCGCCTTTCCCAACGCCTCCTACGACGACTTTGTCATCGCCCGCGCCGACGGCTCGGTCCTCTACAACTTCGCGGTCGCCGTCGATGATGCCGAGATGGGGATCACCGACGTCGTGCGCGGCGACGACCACCTCTCCAACACGCCGAAGCAGCTGCTGGTGCTGAAGGCGCTCGGTCACGAGCCGCCCCGGTACGCCCACCTGCCGCTGTTGCACGGCCCCGATGGCAAGAAGCTCTCCAAGCGCCACGGCGCCGCCTCGGTCCAGGAGCTGCGCGACGCCGGCTATCTGCCCGCCGCGGTGCGCAACTACCTGGCACTGCTCGGCTGGGGGACCGACGACGACACCACGCTGATGTCGACCGAGGAGCTGATCCGCCGCTTCGACGTCGCCGACGTCGGTAAGTCGGCGGCGATCTTCGACGAGAAGAAGCTGCGCTGGCTGAACGGTCGCTTCATGCGCGAGATGCCGCTCGACGAATACACGGTGGCGGTCGCCAGGCACCTCGGCCGCGAACCCGACGAGAGTCTCCGCGAGGCCTGCGCGATCGCCCAGGACAAAGCGCAGACCCTGGAGGAGGTCTGGCCGCTGATCCGTTTCCTCTACGAGCCGCCGGTGGCCGATGAGAAGGCCTGGGGCAAGGTGATGAAAGAGGGGTCGGGGGAGATGCTCGCGGCCGCTGCCGAGGCGCTCGGTGCGGTCGAGCCCTACGCGCCGGAGGCGATCGAGGGGGCGCTGGCGCCGCTGCTCGACCGGTTCGACGTCAAGCCTGGTCGTCTCTACCAGCCGCTGAGGGTGGCGATCACCGGCACCTCGGTGTCGCCGGGGATCTTCGAGTCCCTGGCGGCGCTGGGGCGCGAGCGGACGCTCGAGCGGGTCCGCGATGCGGCCCGCCGCGCCCCCTGAGGGCGGCCCGTCTGCCTGAACCGCGCACGACCGCGCGTATTCGTGACGATCGGCTCAAAGTTTCCGGCTAAACCTCCACGGGCCATCTGCCGATGTTGTGCAGGATGGCAGGCACCACCACCCGATCCAGCGGTCGCGCGTCGGCTGCGGACCTCGCGTCCAAGGAGAGCAGCCGCGGCGCCCCGGCGCCGGGGAGCAGGCTCGCCGAGGCCTTCGAGGCGGTCGAGCGCTTCCCCGTCCTGATCGAGTCGCGCGAGCGGGTGATCGCCGCGGCGACCGCCGATACGGCGCGGGTCGGCGAGCTGGTCGAAACGGTTGAGGCCGATGTCGCGCTGGCGATCTCGGTCCTGCGCTTCGCCAACCGTGGCGGGATGACCGCGGGCGGCGTCGCCGGCATCCCCGACGCGGTCGACGTGTTGAAGCCGTCAGGCGTCCTCGCGATCGCCGGCACCGCGCCGAGCTTCGACTTCTTCGAGTCCAACGGCGGCTGGGAGCTGAAGCCGGAGCGCTTCCGCGTCCATGCTCTCGCCACGCAGCGGGCCGCCGACCAGATCGGTCGCGCGGTCGGCTGGGTCGAACGCGACGAGCTCGCCGCGGCGGCGCTCCTCCACGACGTCGGCCGGCTCGTGATCTCCCGCCTGCACCCCGGTTACAAGGTCTACTTCGACGCCGCCTCGCGCACCCCCGAGCAGCGGCTCCGCGACGAACGCGAGCAGTTGGGGATCGACCACTCGCTGGTCGGCGGCGTGCTGGCGCGTCGCTGGAACCTGCCGCAGCGGCTCGCGGTCGCGATCGAGCGCCACCACGCCGAGGACGCCGAAGGGCTCGCCGCGATGGTCTCCGCGGCCGACATGGTCGCCCACTACACCAACGGCGAGGCGATCTCGCCCGAGCGCCTGACCGCCAGCTGCGAGCGCATCGGCCTCGGCCCCGAGGCACTCCGCGACCTCCTCTACGAACTGCCGCTGGCGGCGTCCGAGGCGGGCCGCATCTCTGAGCCCTGCCCGCTCTCCGTCCGCGAGCTCGACGTCCTCCGCCACCTCTCCGAAGGCATGGTCTACAAGCAGATCGCCACCGAGATGCACCTCTCGGTCTCGACGATCCGCACCCACCTCCACAACGTCTACGGCAAGATCGGCGCCGTCGACAGGGCACAGGCCGTCCTGACGGCCCGAGATCGCGGCTGGATCTAGGAGCCGGGGAACCTCCCGCCTAGATTCGCGGCCCATCGAGCTGCCGCCCGCAGGGGAAAGGGTCCCGATCCTTGAAGCTGGCGCCAGCGGAAAGGGCCCCGGCCCCCTCGAGCTGCCGCCCCCAGGCGAAAGGCCCCCGGCCCCCTCGAGCTGTCGCCCATGGCGGAAAGGGATGCGGCCGTCTCGTCCACGGCCCGGGCAGGCTGTGGCCGTGGCCGAGACGGCCGGGGGATGCGGGGAGCGGGCGGGGGGAAGCACGGAAGGCCCTGGCGGGCGGGTGAGGCGGATCCCTCACGGGGTCCCACGGACCCCCTGATCCCGGCCCCGGGGCCGGAGGGTGTGACGGGACCGTCACGGAAGAGCGACCCCGTCACGAAGACGTGGGGAACCCCACGCCTCCTCCCGTGTCGTCCAACCGTCACGGACGCGCCGCGTGGGTTTTCCACCGTATGGGGGGGTCGATACACGCAGCGTGTATCGACCCTCTTCTCCGACCCGCCCCACCGGTCAGGGATCTCCGTGGTTCGAAATGGTCGCCATACGCCCATTTCGAACCACGGAGGCGTCGG
>JAFDWO010000104.1 GCA_018268415.1 Actinomycetota bacterium
AACAGTCACCGACGCGCTGCATGAGTTGACCGTGCCAGGGCACGGTCAACTCATGCAGCGGCCCGGAGCCCTGCGTGGATCACCCGGCCCATGGCACGGGTGATCCACGCAGGGCGTTCCCGGGCCCTCGTCCCCGGCCCGCCCCCGACCCTGCGGATCCCGGCCTCTCCCACGCAAGACCTTCACGGGAGTCCGACCTTCCTCACGTCCCTGTGGTGCCTTCCCACGCACCCCTCCCGTCCCGGGCGCCTCATGGCGCTCACAGCCTGCCAGGAGCGCCATGAGGCGCCCGGGACGCATCTCGGACGGGCGGGCGCCGGGGTCGCGTCCGTCCCTTCTCGACGGCCCCGTCCCTTCCGCTGTTCCTTATGGTCCCCAGGGGACCATAAGGAACAGCGGAGCGGTCCCGGGGAGGGCGGGGCGGCTCCGGGGCGCGACTCGGACGGCGGTGACCGCCCGGGCCACGTCCGTCTTCCGTCACACGCCCACGTCGATGGGCCGAAAACTCAAGCAGGGCTTGAGTTTTCGGCCCATCGACATCTCCGTCCCTACGCCCCCCGTGCCAAAAGGATCGCGTAGAGAACGGCCGCGACCGAGGTCGCGAGGTTGAGGCTCGACACCCCGCCCCGCATCGGCAGGGCGATGCGGCCGTCGGCGGCGGCGAGCAGGTCATCGCTCAGGCCATGGCGCTCGGTCCCGAAGGCGAGGAGGGCGCGGGCGGGGATCGCGGCCGGGTCGATCTCCTCCCCCTCCGGGTCGAGGGCCAGGAGCGGGCGCCCCGCCTCCCGTGGCGGCGCCTCCACCGCCGCCACCACCGGCAAGGCGTAGTGGAGGCCGGCGGCACCGCGCACGGCGTCGGGATGCCACGGGTCGTTCTCACCGATCGTCAGCAGCCCGGCCGCGTCCGCCGCCGCCGCCACCCGCACGCAGGCGCCGAGGTTTCCCATGCTCCGCGGCTGCTCGAGCAGGACCACGGGCGCCTCGCGCCGATCGACGAGACCCGCCGCCAGGTCGACCCGCTTGCGCCGGGCGATCGCGACGACCCCGGTGCGCGGCGCTTGCGGCACGAGCCCCGCGAGCTCCTCGGGGTCGACCTCCTCGACGAGGTCTCCGAAGCGTCCCGCCAGGTCCGGCGCCAGGTCGGCCGCCAGCTTCTCCAGCGCCTCCGGGTCGGTCGCCACCGCGATCTCCACCTCCGCCCCGAACCGCAACGCGTGCTTCAACGCGTGGAACCCTTCGAGGACCGTCAGCTCAGAATCGCGCCGCGCGGCCCGAAACCTGCGGCGAAGTTCGTCCCCGGCCATCGAAGCATCCTCCCAGGCTTGCTGGGCCATCGGGGCGACCCCTGCACGAACCTCCGGCAGTCAGTGAGAGAAGGGGTCGCCCTGACGGCGCCCTCGGCGAGCCATAGAACCAGTCAGGCAGCCGCACTGACGAGCCGGTCCCGACCCGACTCCTTCGCTCTGTAGAGCGCCTCGTCGGCCCGCCCGACGAACTCGTCGATGCTCTCCCCCGGCCGCCACGCCGCCAGCCCTGCCGAGCATGTCTGGCCATCCGGCGTCGATGCCCGCAGCCGCTCGACGATCTCCGTCGCGTCGTCGATCCCGCAATCGGGCAGGACGACGAGGAACTCCTCGCCGCCGAACCGCAGGATCATGTCTTCTCCGCGCAGCGCCCCGTCCCAGGCCGCGGCGCAGTCGCGCAGCACCGCGTCGCCCGCCAGGTGGCCGTAGGTGTCGTTGTAGGACTTGAAGTGATCGATGTCGATGATCGCCAGGCTCAGCGCCGACCCGGAGCGCAGCGCCCGCGCCATCTCCCGTGGCAGCCGATCATCGAGGGCACGGCGGTTGGGGAGTCCCGTGAGGGCGTCCGAGCGGGCCAGCTCCTCGTTCGCCGCGATCAGCGCCTCGCGCTCCTTCTCCAACGCCTTCTGCTCGGTGACGTCGGTCGAGCGGGCATAAACGAGTTCCTCGTCGGGCTCGAACACCGAGCTGGTCCGCAGCCAGTGCCAGCTGCCGTCCTTGGCCCGCACCCGCGTCTCGAGGTTCTCCGAGACGCCGCCCGCGAAGACCCGCAGCGCCTCCTCGGTCGCGTGCCCGTGGTCCTCCGGGTGGGTGAGCTCGAGCAGCCGGCGGCCGCGCATCTCCACCGGCCGGTAACCGAGGCTCCGCTCCCAGGCGCCGTTCACCTCGATGCAGCGGCCCTGCGGATCCATCGTGCAGAGCATGTCCTGGGAAAGGTCGAAGAAGTGGCGCGCGCGGGTATCGGCACGCGCGCGCCGCGAGGCGAGGTTGTTGACGAAGAGCATCACCGCGGTCAAGGAGACGGCGGTGAAGATCCAGCGGGTCACCGGCGAGTAACCGGCGGTGCCATCGACCGCCAGCAGGGCCACCGCGTAGACCGCCAGCAGCCAGACGAGGTGCAGCGAGGCAACCTCGCGGGAGAAGAAGTAGGCGGAGATCAACGTCGCCCAGGTGAAGATCGTCCCGTACTGCCCGACCGCCAGGCCGGACTCCCAGAACAGCGCGCAGGTGACGAGCGCGGTGCCGGCGAGCAGCAGGTGGACCAGCGCCATCGGCACCCGCGCGGCGAGGAACCAGGTCGCCCCACCGACCACGGCCATCCCCACGGCGGTCGCGGCCAGGGCGATCTCGCGACCCCCGGACGGATGCGGCAGGATCAGGGAGAGGGCGACGAAGCCGGATCCGGCGAGGAGCAGGGCCCCGGTCGCACGGGCCTCGGAACGGCCGGGTGGCCGGATTTGCTCACGCGCTGTGATGCCGGAAGCCACGACTGCGTATGAATCGGCCGACCATCAGGTTCCTTTAATCCTAGATCGGCGCCACGACCTTGATCGTGCCGCGCACCCAAGGATGGATCGCGTCCATGAACCAAAGCCTGGTCCCTGCCTTCGCCGTCACCTCCTGCCCGAAGCGCCCGCCGCGTTCGGTGCCCGAGAACCAGGAGTCTCCGGCGATGGCCTTGGTGCCCATCGTGTCCCATCCGGGCGCGCCCGCTTCGGCCGGGTTGACCGTCGGCACCCCTTCGCCGTGCACACCCTGCCATTCGGCGATCGCCCAGCAGATGTGGCCGGGCGTGAAGCAGAACGCCTGCGCGCGCTTCGTTTTGGGCAGATAACCGCGGCGCACCAGGGAGAAGGTGACCGGGCCGACCTTCTGCGGGTTGGTCTTGTCGACGATTTCGAGCTCGTCCCCTTCGGTCACGGTTTCGGGACCGACGAACTGCAGCTTGCCGGCGACTTCTTCGACCGCGATCGTGACCACGTTCCCGGTCGGCGCCGGGATCGGTGGCGGGACGGCGGCGCGGGCTCCGCCCACGCCCAGCGCGACCGCGGCGGCGCCCAGGAGCGTCGCCGGCGCGAGGCGCGCGAGGGCGCGGCGGACTCGACCCGAGAGCAGCATCGGACCTGAGGATAAGCTGCCGGCATGGCCAATAAGTTCCTCCATACCTGTTACAGGATCGGCGACATCGACAGCTCGGTCGCCTTCTACGAGAAGCTGGGCTTCTCCGAGGTACGACGGATGCCGATCGGCGACGAGGCGATCAACGTCTTCATGGCCCTCGAGGACGGCCACCCGATCCTCGAGCTGACCTACAACCACGGCGTCGACAGCTACGAGATGGGCACCGGGTATAACCACATCGCCCTCGCCGTCGCGGACCTCGACGGCACCCTGGCCGCCCTCGCCGAGCAGGGCATCGAACCGGAGAAGCCCCCGTATCGCCCCGGCGGCCGCACGACCGGCAGTCGCATCGCCTTCGTCCGCGATCCCGACAACTACCGGATCGAGCTGGTCGAGCGGGGCGACCTGACCGAGTAACCGGCCCGGGCAGGCTCCTGCTCATGGGCCGCTCGCGGTATCGACCGGAGTCCAGATCGCCTACGTCGTCGCGCTCCTCGTGGCGGTCCTGCCGGTCGGGCCCTCCACGATCGCCGCAATGAAGGCCAGGACATTCTCGCCAGTTCGGGTTGGCTGACGAAAGGAGTCGACTCATGGATCGGCGAGGCTCGCGACGCCCGGGAGCCGGTGGCGGACCTGGCCGCGTCACAGAGCACGCACGAACCCGCAGGGAGCCTCACGGAAAGACAGGAGAAGGTGATGCTTCCGCGCGCCTCCGTCCAGCACTCCTCGTCGATGGGCCGAAAACTCAAGCATGGCTTGAGTTTTCGGCCCATCGACATCGGGGCGTTGAGAGACACGCGCGGGTCGTGCACGGAAGGGTCACGGCGGGCGCAAGCTGTCGCCCGGGGCGACAAGGGACGGGCGGGCGGGGAGCGTGCGGGGACCCCGGAAGGCTTGCGGGAGAGGGTGCGACGGATCCCTCGCGGGAGTCCCACGGATCCGTGACGTTCCCGTCACGGATCCGTGGGCCTTCTCATGGAGACACCCGGAACGTCACCCTTCCTCCCGGCCTTCCTGATGGTCAAGAATCTCCGTGTTTGGTTTCCGTTGCACAGCAACGGAAAGTCGACGCGCGTCCCACGAACCTCTGGTCCCGGCGCACAGGGCCGGAGGGTGCGAGGCTGCCGGCGTCCTCGTCACGGACCTGTGACCTCTCCCCACGGGAAGGCCCACGCGCGGGGCGCCTCCTGGGGGTCACGGCCTGCCCGGACCCTGGGGCACCCGGGACACAGGCGGCGTACCTCGGACGACCCGCGGCGCCGCGAATCCCCGGCCCACCGGCCGACCCCCTAGCCCGGAGAGACGCCGCCCCCGGCCGGGGCGTGGGTCACTTCTTCGGCGGATTCTTCAACCGGGGCTTCTTCTTCGGTTTCTTCTTCCGCCCCTTCTTCGGTTTCTTCGTATTCGCCTTCTTCGTATTCTTCTTCGCCCGATTCGGACGAGTAGCCACCGCTCGCGGTGTGGCCGCCGGTCAGGGCGGAAAGTTCGGGCAGGCTCGAGGGCGTTTCGAAGGCGGGGCACTTGCCGGCCGTCGCGGCTTCCATGTAGCGGTGCCAGATCGGGCCGGCGGTCGGCCCACCGAAGCCGGTGTATTCACGGGTCCGGGGATGGCCGACCCAGACGGCGGTCGAGAATTCCGGCGTGTAGCCGACGAACCAGGCGTCGGATTCTTCCTCGGAGGTACCGGTCTTCCCCGCCACTTCCGAGCAGGGCAGGCCGGTGTAGGGGTAGCCGGTGCCCTTGGTGATCACGCCTTTCAGCACGTTCGTCACGTCGTAGGCCTGGCCGGGAGTGAGGACGCGGTCGCCCGATTCGCTTTCGATTTCGTCGACCTTGCCGCCGGGGAATTCGACCTTGCTGATCGCGGTCGGATCGTGATGGACGCCGCCGCTGGCGAACGTCGCGTAACCGTCGGCCTGTTCAAGCGGCGAGACGCCGTAGGCAAGGCCGCCGAGCGCCTCGGCGGGCACCGACTGCAGTTCGGCTTCGATCCCCATTTCGTGGGCCGTCTGCGTCACGTTTTCCGGACCGACGTCGAGGTCGAGCTGCGCGTAGACCACGTTGATCGACTTCCAGGTCGCTTCTTCGAGCGACATCGTGCCGCCGCCGGGCTCGTCGTTGTTGACTTCCCAGGTGCCGCCGCCGGGGATTTCCAGCGTCATCGGTGAGGTGCCGTTGTAGTAGGTGTCCTTGGGATTGATGCCCTGCTTGATCGCCGTGGCCAGGACGTAGGGCTTGAACGACGAACCAGGCTGCTTCGCGGCCTGCCAGGCGTAGTTGAATTCTTCTTCGCCTTCTTCGCCGGGCGTCGACGCCAGGGCGAGGATCCCGCCCGTCTTCGGATCGACGGAGGCGAGCCCGGTCACCGGCCCGCCCGTGTAGCAGGTCCCGATTTCGCTGCAGTAGGCGACCGCGGCTTCAGCGTCTTCCTGGAGTTCGGGGTTGATCGTCGTGTAGGCCTTGAGCCCGCCGTTGCGCACGGTGTTGATCCCGTAACGGCTGATCAGTTCCTGTTCGACCAGGTTGAAGAGGAACGGGTCGTTGACGTGCGTGTAGCGGTGGCCGGCGTGCAGGCCGAGCCCGCTGGTGCGCGCCTTGAGATAACGATCGTGGGTGATGTAGCCCTGTTCCCACATCGTCCCCAGCACCTCGTTGCGCCGTTGCAGGGCCGCCTTCGGATCGAGGAACGGGTTGTATTCGGAGGGCGCCTGCGGCAGCCCGGCGATCATCGCCGCCTCGGTCAGGTTGAGTTCCTTGGCGGGTTTGTTGAAGTAGGTCTGCGCCGCGGCTTCCACCCCGAGCGCGGTCTGCCCTTCGTTGGTCCCGTACGGCGCCGTGTTCAGGTAGGTATTGAGGATCCAGTTGCGGCTGTGCTGTTCGAAGAGCTCTTCCGCCAGCGCCGCTTCCTTGATCTTTCGTTCCAGCGTGTCTTCCGGGTGACGGATGTAGAGGTTGCGGACCAGCTGCTGGGTGATCGTCGAGGCACCCTGGACCGGCTTGCCCCCGGCCAGCAGGTCCTTCCAGGCGGCGCGGGCGATCCCGGCGGCGTCGAGCGCACCGTGTTCCCAGAAGTTCTTGTCCTCGATCGAGATCGTCGCGTTTTTCAAGACCTGGGGGATCTCGGCGCCGGGGATCGGCTGCCGCACGTTTTCGGAGTGGATGTAACCGATCAACTTGCCATCGGCGGTGTAGATCGCCGACGTACGGCCCTTCTGCACCGGTTTGAGGTCTTCCAGCGGCGGCGCCGAGTGGTAGATGTTGAGCGCCCAGGCGGCAGCGATGCCACCTGCGGTGGCGAGCGCCCCGGCGATGAGGACGATCGGGATCACGATCTTGTGCCAGCGCGTCTTGTGCGGCTGGCGGCGCCGCCTGCGGGTCCTGGTGGCCATCGGCCGACGATTTTAGAGAGGTGAGGTAATCGCTCAGTTAAAGCTGGACGCTCTGGCAGCCGGCGCCCAGCTGTTCCTTATGGCCGGCATTCCGGCATAAGGAACAGCTGGCGACGGGGACCACTAGGAGCGGAGCTTGTAGCCACTCTGGAAGAGGCGCAGGTTGACCAGGAAGAGCGCCACGGTCGCCGCCGTCAGGGCGCCCAGCGCGAGTGGGATGTTGACTTCGGTGAAGCCGACGAAGCCGTAACGGACCAGGGAGATCATGTAGTAGACCGGGTTGAACTTGGTCAGCGTCTCGAACGGCTGCGGCAGCAACGACGCCGAGTAGAAGACGCCGCCGAGGAAGATCAGTGGCTGCAGGATGAAGGTCTGGGCGAAGGCGACGTCGTCGAACTGCTCGGCGCGGACGCCGATCAGCACCCCGAGGTTGGCGAAGAAGAAGCCGACCAGGAAGATCGCGGGCAGCAGGACCAGCACGTGGTCCACGGTGAGGTTGGTGAGGACGATCGAGACGATGAAGGTCAGCGTCGCGACGATCAGCCCGCGGACGAAGCCGCCGAGGCAGAAGGCGAGGAGCAGCTCGCGCGGCGAGGCGGGCGAGGAGAGCTGGTCGTGGATCGCGCCGAGGAACTTCTGCTGCAGGATCGAGGAGCTGTTGTTGGTGAACGCGTTGGTCGCGAACGCCATCATGATCAGCCCGGGGATCACGAAGACGATGTATTCGATCCCGTGCAGCTCCTTGATCCGCGAGCCGAGCGCCGCGCCGAAGACCGAGATGTAGAGGAACGTTTCCAGCAGCGGCCCGCCCAGCGTCTGCTTCTTGATCTTCATGAAGCGGCTGATCTCACGCCGCCAGAGGCTGAGGAAGCGGATCTGCCAGGTGCTCATCGTCGATTCCTTCGATCCGCGCTCAAGCGGTGATGCCGCCCTCGACGTGCGAACGCGAAAGCTCGCGCCGCCCGACCAGGGCCAGGTAGGCGTCCTCGAGGTTGACGACGTCGTAGCGCGCGGCGAGCTCCTCGCTCGTCCCCTGCGCGGCGATCTGGCCGTCGGCGATGAAGGCGATCCGCCCGCAGAGCTGGTCGGCCTCCTCGAGATAATGCGTGGTGAGCAGGATGGTCACGCCTTCGGCGTTGATTTTCTGGACGTAGTGCCAGAGCTCGAGCCGCAGCTCGATGTCGACGCCGGCGGTCGGCTCGTCGAGGATCAGGAGGCGCGGCCGGTGCATCAGCGCCCGGGCCAGGATCAGCCGCCGTTTCATCCCGCCGGAGAGGGCACGGGTGCTGTCGCGGGCTTTCGCGGTCAGGGAAAAGGTCTCGAGCAGCTCCGCGGCCCGTTCCTGGCGATCGCGCTTGGCCATCCCGAAGTACCCGCCGTGGAATTCGAGGGTCTCCTCGCAGGTCAGGAACTGGTCGAGGTTGACCTCCTGCGGCGCGAGCCCCACCGCCGTCCGCGCCTCGCCGTAATCGGCGATCGCGTTCTGGCCGAAGACGCGGATCTCCCCGCCGGTCGGCTGCGCGAGCCCGGTCGCACAATGGATCAAGGTCGACTTCCCCGCCCCGTTCGGACCGAGCAGGCCGAAGAAATCCCCGGGCTCGATCGTGATCGAGACGCCGCGCAGCGCCTCCACCCCGTTCGGGTAGCGTTTTTGCAGATCGACGATCTCGAGCGCCTTGGCATCCTCGGCAGGCATCGCGAGCCACGATATAAGTGAGCGATGCCCGGCCCTCTTCTCGTCGTCGACGCGCCCTCGATGCTCTTCCGCGCCTTCTACGCGCTGCCGAAGACGATCACCGGGCCCGACGGCAGGCCCGTCAACGCCCTGCTGGGAACCGCGAACCTGGTGCTGCGCGAGGTCGAGATCCACGATCCGCGCGCGGTCGTCCTCTGCTTCGGCCCCGACGCCGCCGCCTACCGCACCGAGCTGTACCCGCCCTACCACGCCGAGCGCGAGGAGGCGATGCCGGACGAGCTGCCCGATCAGTTCGAGGCGAGCGGCCCGTTCTTCGAGGCCTTCGGCTGGACCGTGGCGACCAGCGAGGACCTCGAGGCCGATGACCTCCTCGGCACGCTGGCGCGACGCGAGGCCGAGGCGGGCGGCCGGGCGCTGATCATGACCGGCGACCGCGACATGTACCAGTGCGCGGCGCCGGGAATCACCGTCCTCTACGTGCGGACCGGGGGCAAAGGGGCCGAAGAGGTCGATCCGGAGGGCGTGCGCGAGCGCTACGGCGTCGACCCCGACCAGGTCCCCGACTTCATCGCCCTGCGGGGCGACCCCGCCGACGGCCTGCCCGGCGCCAAGGGCGTCGGCCCGAAGAAAGCCGCGGAACTGCTGCGCGAGCACGGCTCGCTGGAGGCGATCCTCGACGCCGCGATCCGCGAGCGCCGCCCCAAACTTCGGGCCGCCCTGCTCGAAGGCCGCGAGGAGCTGCTGGCCTTCAAGGACATCGCGACCCTGCGCGACGCGGGCGTCGACCCGCCGCCCGATCAGGCGACCGATTGGGAGGGCGCGGCGAGGGCGGCGCTCGAACTGGGGATGCGGAAACTGGCTGAGCGGCTGATCGAAGCGGGATCCTGAGCTCGCGCTAGAGCTCCGGCGGGCCCGCTTCTTCGGCCGCTTCGGCTTCTTCGCCGAGGATCACGAAGAGGCTCCAGGCCGAGACCACCGCCCAGACGCCCTCCAGCAGCACGAAGCCGATCTGCCCTTCGATCACCGCAAGGATCGCCAGGATGACCGAGCCGACCACGTTCAGCGCCAGGTAGAGGCGCGAGTCGGTCGGCAGCTCGCCGAGCTGGCTGCCCGCGAAGGCGCCGAGGATGATCAGCGCGCCGATGATCTGGATGACCTGGGCCATGCGGCGAGACTAGAGAGCCGGAGCAGTCCGTGCCGGCCGGTTAGGTTGCACCCATGGTGAGGAGCCAGATTCCGTGGCGCGGCCCCGGCGACGATCGCCCCTCCCTGCCCCTGCCGCCCGGTCCGATGCCCCTGTGGCGCGATGGCGGGCTGCGTAAGCGCTGGCGTTACGTCGGGTTCTACGGCGAGTCGTTGATGCTCTGCGCGGCGCGCGCCGAGGTCGGCCCCCTCGGCCAGTCGTTCTGGGCCCTCTGGGACCGCGAGCAGGGCCGCGAGCTCGCCCACACCGCGCTGCGTCCGGGGAGTCGCGAGGTCGTCCTCGACGGGTCCCGCCTGCTGATCGATGGCCCCGGCCTCCACGCCGACCTGCGCCTCGGCGAGGCGGCCCCGATCGAATCGATCTGCCCGAGCGGCGACGGCGGCGGTTGGGGCTGGACCCGCAAGCGGGCCGGAATACCGATCGAGGGAGTGGTCGAGACGCCGGGCCGGCGGACCGACGTCGCGGGCCTCGGCGTGGACGACGAGTCGGCCGGCTACCAGGCCCGGCACACGAGCTGGCTTTGGTCCGCCGGGGTCGGCACCGCGGCCGACGGGCGCGCGCTTGCCTGGAACCTGGTCGAGGGCATCAACGACCCACCCACGCGCAGCGAGCGCGCCGTCTGGGTCGATGGCGTCCCCCACGAGCCCGCCCCGGTGAGCTTCGACGGCCTCGCATCGATCCGCTTCGCCGCGGGCTCCCGCCTCGCCTTCCAGGAGGGCGCCGAGCGGGCCCGGGACGACAACTTCCTCCTCGTCCGCTCGACCTACCGCCACCGCTTCGGGACCTTCACCGGGGCCCTCGACGGCATCGAGCTGACGAGCGGGCAGGGAGTCATGGAGTCCCACTCGGCTCTCTGGTGAGGAGATCGGCCAGCCGCCTCATTCCTTTGCCGTTGGCGCGGCGCATGAAGGCACGGGAGAGGAAGGGGACGAGGCGTTCGGACCGGGGCGTCTTCAGCCACTCCAACTCGAATTCGATCCGCGTCCGCCCACCGTCGAGCTCGACGAAGCGGTAGGTGCCCCGCGTCCGGCGCTTGCCGTGGGCGTTTTCGCCTTCCTCGACGATCCGCTCCGGGGCCACCGACTCGACCATTTCGATCGTGACCTGCTCGCGGGCGCCGGGCGCGTCGACCTGCGCCCTGGTGATCGCCCCGACGCCGCGAGGAGGCCCCTCGAAGCGCCAGTCCTTGAAGAAGTGGTCCATCCACCGCTCGTGGTTGGCGGCGACGTCGACGAAGTCGAAGACCTCCTGGCGGGGTCGGACGACCTCGACCGTGACGGTGACGGGATCCGGCATCGGGCCGGATCCTAGACCGAGGCGCCGGGCGCGCCGTCGTCCTCGACGACCCCGTCGGCCTCCGGGGCACCCCCGTCGGCCCCGCGGGTGTCCATCGCCGAACCCACCTCGGGGACGAAGTCCTGCGGCGCCGGCTCGAAGGCGGCCATGCCGACGACCAGCGGGGTCGCCTCGTCCCCGCTGCGCTCCATCCGCCGGCGACAGAGCTCGTGGATCGCCTCGAGCCGGTTGTTCACGGCCTCGAAGACCGCCGTCACTTCCGCCCAACCCTCGGTGTCGACCGCCATCGGCATCCAGCTCAGCGTGGTGTCGTCGCGGGCGTCGATCGTCCCCGCCTCGAGCGCGTCGGCAGCCTTGTCGAAGAAGGTCCCCAGTGAGGCACCGGTGACCGCGTCACGCAGGCTCTTCGGCACCTTGCGCCAGTCCCGGTGGCCGATGTAGGAGCGCGGTCGGGCGCGAAAATAGTGCTCGACCGCGCCGCGCCGTCGCGCCGTTGCGACCTGCTCGATGCAGCCGCACTTCTCCAGTACCCGCACGTGGTAGGCGACGTTGCCGAGCGGTGCCTGCAGCAGGTCGGTCAGCTCGCTCGGACTGGCTTTGCGAAGCTGAACGACTTCGAGGATCTTCACCCGGAGCGGGTGGCCGAGCGCCCGCACCAGGCGCTGATCGATGCGGTTCGGTCGGCGAGGATTCATTGATCGAGCAGTTTTACGTAGGTACGCCGGCGGCGTGCAAACAATCGCTCGTTTGTGTTGCGTGATTGGACCAATCCGATCGACCGCGGAAAAGAAGGGGCGGCGCCCCCGCGTCGGCGGAGCGCGCCAACCCCCGAAACCATGACCTCAGTTTGGCTTCTGGACGCTCGTCGCCGGGACGATCTGTGCGGTCTCGTGGATCTTCATCTCATCACCTCCTTCCCGACCCTGCGGGCTGGCGAGGGTCGAGGCAAGTTTGATGGCTGCTGATCAATCAGACGGGACCTTTCAATCTTTTTTTCATGCAACTAACGTTCCCTAGGCTTGATCGGCTTTAATGGAGCCGGGTCACTAACTCAATTTTTTTGGAGGATTGTTTGGGAGCCATTCCGACCAAAGAGCCCGCATCACCGAATCCGGAATTCCTCAATCCGCAACTGGCCGCGGCGATGTCGCACCCGACCCGGGTGCACACGCTGTGCATCATGCGCGAACGCGCCGCCTCGCCTCGTCAGGTCGCCGACGAGATCGGCGAACGCCTGAACAACGTCACCTACCACGTGAACCAGCTGCGCAAGCTCGGCTGCATCGAGCTCGTGCGGACCGAGGCCGTCCGCGGCGGTCGCGTACTCGAACACTTCTACCGGGCAAAGCGACGCCTCTACTTCGACGAGGCGACCTGGCAGGCGCTCACCGAGAAAGAGCGCCTCGACCTGGTCAGCGTCTCGCTACGAATGATCTCCAGGGACGTCACCAATGCGGTGGCCGCGGGAACCATCTTCGGCGAGGACAACAGCCACCTGTGCCGCAACGCGATGGTCGTCGACGTGGAGGGCTGGCAAGAACTCACCGCGGTGATCGAACGGGCGACCGCCGAGCTCTTCGAGATCGAGGCATCCGTCGCCAGGCGCGCCGCGGACGGCACCGACGCCGACATCCACGCGAGGGTCGAGTTGATGCAGTTCCGCGCCCCGCCGTTCTCGGCGGAGGCCGAGCCCGACTTGCCCGAGCCCGACGGGTCCTAGACGATTGATTCCACGGGCGGAGCGGGCGGCCGGCGTGGTGTTCCTGGGCGGAGCGGCCGGCCGAGATGCGACGGGCGCGATTCCGACTCCGCACCCGTCCGAGGTGCGGCGCGGCGGCGCGTAGCGGTGCGACCCCGGCCGCCCCGGCCGCCCGAGGTGCGGCGTGGGGTGCGCGTGGCGGCGCGACCCCGGCCGGGGCACCCGTCCGAGATGCGTCCCGGCGGCGCGTTGCGTTCCCCGACCCCGACCCCCGCACCCGTCCGAGATGGTCCCGGGCGCCTCATGGCGCTCCTGGCAGGCTGTGAGCGCCATGAGGCGCCCGGGACGGGAGGGGGTCGTGAAAAAGACGACACAGGGACGGCAGGGGGTCGTGAAAAAGACGACACAGGGACGGCAGGGGGTCGTGAAAAAGACGACACAGGGATGAGAAGGGACGCAGGGACGGGGGAAGGTCGGACCTCCGTGACGGGTCCGTGCGGGAGGGGCCACACCTGGCCCCGATCGGTCACGAGGACGCCGGGAACGTCACCCTTTCCGCAACCTTCGGTCCGTTCCCGGGCCCGGAAAGAAGGCCCGGGAACACGTTCCGTACTTTGACCCTGCCATGGCAGGGTCAAAGTACGGAACGTGTCCGTGACGGTTGGACAACACGGGAGGAAGGGTGGAGTTCCCTACGTCTTCGTGACGGGGTCCCCCTTCGGTGACGGTCCCGTCACGGAACGGTCGCACCCTCCGGCCCCCGGGGGCCGGGATCAGGGGGTCCGGCCCCGGACGTCGGGATCGGGGGGTCCGTGCGTGGGAGACCCGTGAGGGATCCGCCTCGCACTCGCCCGCACCCTCCCGCGGGGGCCTTCCGTGCTTCCCGCCGCCCGCTCCCCGCACCCTCGGCCGTCTCGGCCACGGCCACAGCCTGCCCGGGCCGTGGACGAGACGGCCGCATCCCTTTCCGCAAGGGGCGACAGCTTGAGGGGGCCGGGGGGCTTTCCCCACGGGCGACAGCTTGGGGGGCCGGGGGCTTTCCCTTGGGCTACAGCTCGAGGCGGCCGCATCCCTCCCCGGAGCCGCCGGTTGCAGGGTTCCGGTCCCATGAGGACCAAAACCCTTCAGCGGGCGCCGGCCTCCCCGGGGCCCCCTCCCCTCCCCGGGGCCGCGGGCCGTCGAGGCCCGCCCCGGCGGGAGAGGCGCCCCGGTCGGAACCCGTGGGATCGATCACTAGCCGCGAATCGCCTTGCCGACGATTTCCTTCATTCGGGTCCGGTCGCGCGCGGTCAGATTGCCCGGCCGGCCGCGCGACTTTTTCAGCAAGGCCCAGAAGTCGGACTGCTCGCCCGCGGTCAGGTTGTCCTGCACCCGGTCGCGGCCCTTCTGGGCGAGCCAAAGGGTGATCGCCCAGACCGTTTTCCAGGGGACCTTCCTCCAGACCCAGGGGACGGCGCGGCGGGCGATCCAGGTCGGCATGCGCTGACGTTACCCGCCCCGCTGTTCCTTTTGGTCGCCGGACGACCAAAAGGAACAGCGGGGCGAGCCCCTAGACGTTCGGGCTGCGCCTCGCCCGGTGGCGCTCGCGCCCGTGGGCGGGGCCCTTCTTCTCGAGCGTCTCGCAGGCGTGCTCGATGTCGTCGGCGAGGCGGTCGATCTGGGCGCGG
>JAFDWO010000105.1 GCA_018268415.1 Actinomycetota bacterium
CGCCCGGGCAAGGGATGCGGCCCCTCAAGCTGTCGCCCGGGAGGGAAAGGGATGCGGCCGTCTCGTCCACGGCCCTGGCAGGCTGTGGCCGTGGCCGAGACGGCCGAGGGTGCGGGGAGCGGGCGGAGGGAAGCACGGAAGGCCCTCGCGGGAGGATGCGGGCGAGTGAGGCGGATCCCTCACGCGAGGGACACGGCGCTCCCACGGACCCCCCGATCCCGGCGTCCGGGGGCCGGAGGGTCCCACGGATCCCCCCGATCCCGGCCCCGGGGGCCGGAGAGTGCCACGGATCCCTCACCGGACCGTCACGGAAGAGCGACCCCGTCACGAAGACGTAGGGAACTCCACGCCTCCTCCCGTGTTGTCCAACGCTCACGGACGCGTTCCGTACTTTGACCCTGCCATGGCAGGGTCAAAGTACGGAACGTGTTCCCGGGCCTTCTTTTCGGGCCCGGGAACGGACCGAAGGGTCAGGAAAGGGTGACGTTCCCGGCGTCTTAGTCACCGATCGGGGCGGGGTGTGGCCTCTCCCGCACGGACCCGTCACGGAGGTCCGACCTCGTGACGTCCCTGTCCCCCTTTTTCACGACCCCTGCCGTCCCTGTGCCCGCCTTCCCCCCCGACCCCCTCCGTCCCGGGCGCCTCATGGCGCTCACAGCCTGCCAGGAGCGCCATGAGGCGCCCGGGACCATCTCGGACGGGCGCAGGGGTCGGGGTCGCGCCGCCACGCGCCCCGCGTGGCATCTCGGACGGGTGCGGGCCGCGGGTCGGGCGGCAACACGCGCCAGCGCCGCAAACTCGGACGGCCGCAGGGGTCTGGGCCACGCCCGTCCCGCCTTGACGGTCCCGCCCCTTCCGCTGTTCCTTATGGCGCCCTGGGCGCCATAAGGAACAGCGGAGCGGTCCCGGGGACGCCGGGGCGGCCGGGTCGGTCGTCCTTACCCACCCATAGCGCCGGTCAGGTCGACCGCGGCACCGACTCCCCATCCCCATGCCCCACCCGTTCGCCCGTGAGCAGCGCCAAGGCATGGGGCAGCGCCGTCGCGATCGCCTCGCCGCACTGGGCGATGCTGCGTGGGCTACCGGGAAAGTTGACGATCAGGGTTCGGCCGCGGGTGCCGGCGACGCCGCGGGAGAGCATCCAGTGGGACGTGTGCGGGCGGGACGCGGCGCGCATCGCCTCGGCGATTCCCGGGGCCTCGCGGTCGAGGACCGCGAGGGTCGCCTCCGGGGTGACGTCGTCCAAGGTCATCCCGGTGCCGCCGCTGGTCAGGACGAGGTCGACACCGAGCTCGTCGCAGAAGTGCACGAGGCGCGCCTCGATCGTCGGCTGCTCGTCGGCGACGACCTCCCGCGCCGCCACGTCGAGGCCCAGCTCCCCGACGAACTCGACCAGCCGCTCGCCGCTCGTGTCCTCCCCCTCGCCGCGCGCCTTCGAGGTGGAGACGGTGAGGAGGGCCGCGCGCATCAGCCCTCGTCGGCGGCGGAGGCGGCCTCCTCGAGCCGCCACTCGCCGGAGCGCCCGCCGCTCTTCGAGACGAGCACGATCGACTCGATCGCCACCCCTCGCTCCAGGCCCTTCACCATGTCGTAGACGGTGAGCGCGGCAACCGAGACGGCGGTCATCGCCTCCATCTCGACCCCGGTCTGGCCGACGGTGCGCGCCTCGGCGAGCAACTCGACCAGGCCCGCCTCGACGTCGACCGTGGCGGCAACATCGACGAAGGAGAGTGGCAACGGATGGCAGAGCGGAATCAGCGTCGAGGTCTGCTTGGCGCCCTGGACCCCGGCGATCCGCGCCACGCCGAGGACCTCGCCCTTCGGCCCGTCGCCCTGCTCGACCGCCCGCGCGGTGTCGGGGGACATCCGCAGCCGCGCCCGCGCAACCGCCCGACGCTCACTGGTCGGCTTCGCGCCGACGTCGACCATCCGCGCCCGCCCGTCATCACCAAGGTGCGTCAGCCCACTCACCGCGCCCCCCTCTTGCGCGACGCCACCGACCGCCCCGGGAGCCCGGTGTCGACGGGCCGAAAACAAGAGATATGGGTGAGTTTTCGACCCATCAACCTGGGAGACCCGGTCAACGTGATGGCTCCGGTTGGGGCGCGGCCTCGCCGGGAACCCAGGTGCCCTCGCCGGCGGCGTCAAGCTCACGCTTCCAGATCGGCGCCTCGGACTTGATCCGGTCGATCGCCTCGCGAGCGCCGGCGAACGCTTCCTCACGATGGCCGGCGGCGACCGCGACGACAACCCCGGGCTCGCCGAGGGCCACCCGCCCTACCCGGTGCTCGGCGGCGGCAGCGAGCAGGCCGTGCCGCTCGACGCACTCGTCGAGGATCGCCGCGATGCGCTCCTCCGCCATCTCCCGGTAGGCCTCGTAGTCGAGGCTGGCCACCGCCCGCGTCACCCCCTGGAAGGTGACGATCCCACCGGCACCAGGATCCCCGACCCAGCGGGAGATCTCGCCGGCGTCCAGTGGCTCTTCCGTGACCCGAGCGCGCGTCCGACTGCCAACCCGTACACCTTGGTCGCCCTCTGGGCCACCAAGGTGTACGGGTTGCTCAGAATCGGGGGCGCCGCCGGAGATCGGCGGGATCACGGCCAGCTCGTCGCCGGGGGCGATCCGCGCGTCGGCGGCCGCGTACTCGCGGTTGACCGCCATCCGCAGCGGCAGGCGGCCGACCAGCTCGCCGAGGCCGGGCGCGGCGGCGAGGCGCTCGAAAGCGTCACCGACGGTGGCACCCTCGGGTAGCTCGATCTCGATCGAGTCGCGCCCGGCGCGCTCGCGCAGGATCGCGAAAAGTCGCACGGAGACGGTCATCGACCCATGCTAGCCCGGTCGAGCAGCTCGACCTCGACCGTCTCCCCGGCGGCCAACCCGGCGACCTCGGCCGGGATCAACGCCAGCGCGTCGGCGGCGAGCATCGAGGTGAGCACGTGCGAACCCTGGTGCGCCAGCGGCCAGGCAACCCAGCCGCGCTCGTCCAGCTCGAGTCGACAGCGGACCGCGTGGGCGCGGTCCGTCGGCTTCTCATAGCCGGCGCCGAGCCGCGCCGTCGTCCGCCGCACCGCCGGATCGCCGCCCGCCATCGCGATCAGCGCCGGCCGCACGAAGGTGAGGAAGGTGACCACCACCGACACCGGGTTCCCCGGCAGGCCGAAGGCGAGCGCCTCGCCGCGGGTCCCGAACCAGGTCGGCCCACCAGGTTTCAGCGCCACCCGCCAGAAGACCTCCTCGGCACCGAGCTCCGCCAGCGCCGCCTTGACGTGGTCGTGCGCGCCGACCGAGACGCCGCCGCAGACGATCGCCACGTCGGCCTCGAGCGCCCGCCCGAGGACGGCCCGCGTCGCCTCCGGCTCGTCGGCGGCCCAGTCGACGGAGACGACCTCGGCCCCCGCCAGCCGGGCGAGCGCCGGCACGGTGCGCGAGTTGGAGTCCCGGATGCCACCAGGCCCGAGCGGGCGACCGGGCGGGGTCAGCTCGTCACCGCTCGTCACCACCGCCACGCGCGGGCAGCGATGCACCGGCGCCGGGTCGAGCCCGATCGTCGCCAGCGCGCCCAGCTCCGCCGGTCCCAGCTCCGCTCCTGCCCGCAGCAGCGTCTCGCCCGCGGCGATGTCCTCGCCGGCGCGGCGGACGTTGGCGCCCGGAGGGACAGCGACCCGGATGCGCACGCGGTCCAAGCTCTCCGCCGGCGTCGGCGGCAGACCCGTGTCGGCGCCGGCTGGTTCGCCCGCCCGGGCCGACCGCTCCCCACCGGCATCGGCGCGAATCGCCGTCCTCGTGCCGACCGGGTTCCCAGGCGCGGCCGCGTCCCGCTCGGTGTCCTCGACCCGCACCACGGCGTCGGCGCCGGCAGGGGTCATCGCGCCGGTGGAGATCGCGATCGCCTCGCCGGCCCCGAGCGTTCGCGCGGCCGGGTGCCCGGCCCGCGACTCGTCGACCACCGTCAGCGCGGCGGGGGTCTCGGCGCTCGCCCCGGCGAGGTCGGCGGCGCGCACCGCGAAGCCGTCCATCGCCGAGTTGTCGAACGGCTGGGAGGGTCCGTCCGCCACCGCGTCGACGGCGAGCCGACGGCCCAGCGCCTCCTCCAGACCGACCTCCTCGACCGGCGTCCGGCGCACCCGCGCGAGCACCTCGCGCCGCGCCGCCTCGATCCCGATCGCCTTCGTCACGCTCACAAGGATGACGGTGAGCTGCGGACGCCGGCCGCCCGGCCGCCCGCCTCCTCACCCGAACCGAGGCTCTCGACCAGCGCCTTGACCAACGGCTGTGGCACGTCCGTCTCGCGGGTGACGAACCCGACCGAGTGCGAGATCGCAGGCGCCCCGAGAGGCACGGCGCTCATCCCGTCGGGAACGCCGTACAGGCCCACCCAGGTATCGGAGACGATGCTCGGCCAGCCCGCCCGCACGTAGGAGATCAGGGCCGAGATCGAGTCGGTCTCGACCACCGCCGCGACGGTGGCGCCGCTCCCCTCGAGGGCACCGTCGACGATCCGGCGATTCTGCATATCGGGGGTCAGCAGGCAGAGCCGGCCGCCGTCGAGATCGGCCCAGTCGATCCGCTCCCCACTTACCCGCTCGGCGGTCAGGTACAGGTAGCGCTCGACGTAGGCGGGGATGGCCGTCACCGCGCCGATCGGCTCGTTGTCCAGGTAGGTGAGCCCGGCGTCGATCCGGAAGGACAGGAGCTCGGCCACGATCGCGTCCGAGGGGAGGGAGCGAACCTCGAGGCGCACGCCGGGATGGGCCGCCAGCAGGCCCTTGGTGATCCCCGCGACCCCCGGCAACGCGGTAGGGATGACGCCGAGGCGGAGCCTGCCGTTCAGCGTCCCCGCGAGGCGGCCGGCTTCGGCGGTGAGGCTGCGCACGGCTGACAACGCCTCGCGAGCCCAGCCGACGAGCGCCTCGCCGGGTGCCGTCAGCACCGCTTCACGACGGTGGCGGTGGACCAGCTCGACCCCGAGCTCGCCCTCGAGCTTGGCGATCGCCACCGACACGGCAGGCTGTGACGCATTGCACTCCGCCGCCGCGCGGCGGAAGCTCCGCTCCCGCGCAAGCGCGTCTAAGTATTCAAGCTGACGAATGTTCACGGGTCAGAACGATAACCATCGTTTATCGCCTCAACAGTCCCGAGAATTGGACGACGGCCCGCGGTTGGCCTAGCCTGGGGAACGGAGTGTCAAGGAACCTTGTCGAGCTGATTCGCCGTCATCACGCGGTCGACGCCCCCACGGCACTCGAGCTGCTGAAGGAGGCAATCGAGGACCACGGCGAGCTGACCGATGCCGATCGTCGCCATGCCGCCGAGGTCTCGGGACTGCCGGAGGCGGCCGTCTACGGCGTCTCCACCTTCTACGACGACCTCCTCGCCCCCCGCGGGCGCCGTCACGTGCGCGTCTGCACCGGGACCGCCTGCTTCGTCGCCGCGGGCGAGCGGCCGGTGGAGGAGCTCGGCGCGGGTCTTGGCGGCCTCGCACCGGGCGAGCGCAGCGCCGACGGGTCCGTGTCCCTGGCCGAGACCGTCTGTCTCGGCTTCTGCCACTCCTCCCCCGCGGTCCGCGTCGACGACGAGGTCGACGCCGGGCCCGGGGCGATCGAGCGCGCGATCGCCGGCGAGAGTCGCCCCGCAGCGGAGCCCGCCTGGTCGAGCCTCCTCCCCGAGCCCGTGCTCACCCGGCCCGGCGAGTGGGCGGGTCTACGCCGGGCGCTCACGGAGCTCGGCCGCGAGCGCCTGCTGAGCGAGGTGGAAGCGGCGGAGGTGCGCGGGCGCGGCGGCGCAGGCTTCCCCGCCGGGGTCAAGTGGTCGTTCGTCGCCAAGGCCGCGGGGTCGGAGAAGTTCGTCGTCGCCAACGGCGACGAGGGCGACCCGGGCTCCTACATCGACAAGTACCTGATGGAGCAGACCCCCGAGAAGCTGCTCGAGGGCATGGCGCTGGCGGGCTTCGCGGTCGGCGCCGGCCACGGCTTCGTCCTCTGCCGCTCCGAGTACCCGGCGTCGAAGCCGGCCCTGGAGCGGGCGGCGGCGCGGGCGCGCGAGGCGGGCCTGCTCGGCGCGGGCATCCTCGGCTCCGACTTCGACTTCGACGTGACGATCATCGAGGGCGCGGGCTCCTACGTGGTGGGCGAGGAGACGGCGCTGCTGGCCTGCGTGGAGGGGCTGCGCGGGACCGTCTCGGCGCGACCGCCGTTCCCGGCCGAGCGCGGCGTCTACGGGATGCCGACCGTCGTCAACAACGTCGAGACGCTCAGCAACATCCCTTTCGTCGCCGCCCGCGGAGCCGACGCCTACCGGGCGCTCAGCCCCGACACCGAGACCGCCGGCTCGAAGCTCGTCTGCTTCAACGAGCGCTTCGCCCGTCCAAGCGTCTACGAGGTCCCCTTCGGGATGACCGTGCGGGAGCTGTGCGAGGACGTGGCCGGCGGCCTGCGCGACGGCGCGCGGATCAAGGCGGTCCAGATCGGCGGGCCGCTGGGCGGCATCCTGCCCGCCTCGCTGCTCGACACCCGCTTCGACTTCGACCCGCTCGCCGCGGTCGGCTGCATGGTCGGGCACGGCAGCATCCTCGCCTTCGACGAGAGCGCCGACATGCGTGATGTCGCCCGCCACCTCCTCCGTTTTGGCGCCGACGAGAGCTGCGGCAAGTGCTTCCCCTGCCGGATCGGCCTGCGCCGCGCCTACGAAGAGTTCGCCGCCGACGCGCCGGTGCAGCGCGGTCGCCTCGAAGAGCTCCTCGAGGCGCTCGAGCTGGGCAGCCTCTGCGCCCACGGCGGCGGCATCCCGGCGCCGCTGCGCAGCCTCCTCACCCACTTCCCGGACGAGCTGGGGTTGCGATGAGCGCGGAGCGAGCAAGCGTGCATCCCTGGTTCTTCGCGCCGCGAGCGGAGCGCGAGGGGTTGCGATGAGCCGCGTCACCGTCGACGGGACCCCGGTCGAGGTCGCGCCCGGCGCGACTATCCTCGAAGCCGCCGAAGCGGCGGACCGTTGGGTGCCGACCGTCTGCTTCGACGAGCGCCAGGCCCCGTTCGGGGCATGCCGGGTCTGCATGGTGTCGGTCGCGGGATCGCCGAAACCGGTCCCCGCCTGCACCACCCCGTGCCGGGACGGGATGGAGATCCGGACCGAGGAGGCGACGGCGCGGCGGGTCTCCCGCGCGGTGGTCGAGCTTGTCCTCTCCGAGCTGCCCGAGCCGCCCGCCCCCCACACGGAGCTCGCCCAGGTCGCGGCGCGGCTCGGCGTCAGCGGCTCCCGCTGGAGCGGCGCCGTCCACGCCCGCGAGGACGACCTGCGCCATCCCTACCTGACCCTGCGGCACGAGCTCTGCATCTCCTGCGGCCGTTGCGTGCGCGCCTGCGACGAGGTCCAGGGCGCTTTCGCACTGACCGCGACCGGGCGCGGCTTCGACGCCAACATCACCGCCGGCCTGGACGCCGGCTTCGAGGACTCCACCTGCGTCTCCTGCGGCGCTTGTGCCGACACCTGTCCCACCGACGCGATCTCCGAGGTCGGCCTGGTGGCACAATTGGAAAGGAGCTGAGCATGGCAACCGCGACCACCCCCGAGGCACCGGCGGCGGAGGCGAGATTCGACCGCGTCGCGACGACGACCTGCGGCTATTGCGGGGTCGGCTGCCGGCTCGAGACGCGCGCCGTCGACGGGCGCATCGTCTCGATCGGTCCCGCCCTCGATGGTCCCGCCAACCAGGGGCACACGTGCCTCAAGGGCCGCTTCGCCCACGGCTTCACCCGTTCCCCCGACCGCCTGCGGACGCCGCTGATCCGCGAGGACGGCGAGCTCCGCCCGGCGAGCTGGGAGGAGGCGCTGGACCGCATCGTCGGCGAACTGGAACGGATCAAGGGGGAGCACGGGGCCGACGCGATCGCGGGCCTCGCCTCCTCGCGCGCCACCAACGAGGACTGTTATGCGATGTCGCGCCTGATCCGCGCCGCGGTCGGCACCAACAACATCGACAACTGCTCCCGCGTCTGCCACTCGCCGACCTCCTTCGCGCTGCGGAAGGCGTTCGGGCTCTCCGGGGCCACCGGCTCCTTCACCGACCTCGACCACGCCGAGGTGGCGCTGCTGCTCGGCGTCAACCCCACCCAGGGCCACCCGGTGGTCGGAGCGCGGATCAAGCAGGCGGCGCTGCGGGGCTGCAAGCTGATCACGATCGACCCGCGCCGGATCGAGCTTGCCGACTATGGGGAGATCCACCTCTCCCCCCGCCCCGGCACCAACGCGGCGGTGGTCCTCGGGCTCTGCCACGTCGTGCACCGCGACGGCCTGGTCGACGAGGAGTTCGTCGCCGCGCGCACGGAAGGCTACGAGGCGGTCGAGGACCTGCTCGCCGGCTACGATCCGGTCGCCGTCGAGGAGATCACCAGCATCCCCGCCGCCGACCTGGAAGCGGCGGCGCACCTCTACGGCGAGGCGGCGAGCGGATCGCTCCTCTGGGGCCTCGGCGTCACCGAGCACAAGTACGGCTCCGAGGTCGTCCAGCTGCTCTGCAACCTGGCGATGATGACCGGCAAGGTCGGTAAGCCCGGCTCGGCGCTGCTGCCGCTGCGGGGGCAGAACAACGTCCAGGGCTCCTCCGACATGGGCGCCCTGCCGGACACCTACACCGCCTACCGCTCGGTCGAAGACGAGGGCGTCGCGAGCACCTTCGAAGCGGCCTGGGGGGCGCCGCTCTCGCGCCACAAGGGATTGACGATCCCGCAGATGTTCGACGCCGCGGTCGCCGGCGACCTGAAGGCGATGTACATCTTCGGCGAGGACGTCGCCCAGACCGACCCCGACACCGCCCACGTCGTCGCCGCGATGGAGAGCCTCGAGTTCCTCGTCTGCCAGGAGATCTTCCTGAACGAGACGACGAAATACGCCGACGTCGTCCTCCCCGCCTCCGCGTTCCTCGAAAAGGAAGGCACCTTCATCAACGCCGAGCGCCGCTTCCAGCTGGTCGAACCCGCAATCGACCCGCCGGGAGAAGCGCGGACCGACTTCGAGATCATCGGCGAGGTCTCGCGGCGGCTTGGTCACGAGATGGGCTGGGAGAGCCCCTGGGACGCGCTCGACGAAATCGCCCGGCTGACCCCCGCCTACGCCGGGGTGAGCCGCGCGCGGCTCGGCCGCCACGGGCTGCAGTGGCCGGTGCGCCCTGACGGCTCCGACTCGCCGACCCTCTACGACACCACGTTCGACCGGCCCGGCGGGCGCGGGCACTTCGCCCCTCTCCCCTACAAGGCTCCCGGGGACGCCGCCGACGAGGACTTCCCGCTGATCCTGGTCACCGGCCGGATCCTCCAGCACTACAACGCCGGGACGATGACCCGTCGTACCGGCAATGCCCAGCTGGTCGACCGCGATGTCCTCGAGGTCCACCCGGTGGACGCGGAGCGCCTCTGGATCGGCGACGGCGACAAGGTCTCGGTGCGCAGCCGGGTCGGGCGGATCGAGGTCGAGGCGAAGGTGACCGACCGGATCGAGCCCGGCCACGTCTTCACCACCTTCCACTTCCCGGAGACCCGGACCAACCTGCTGGTCGGCCAGTCCGCCGACGTCAACACCTCCTGCCCGGAGTACAAGGTCATCGCCGTCGACGTCCGGCCGATCTCCGAGCAGCCGTCCTTCGTCCCGGTCCTCGCCGATGGCGACTGACCGCGCCGCGCCCTGAGCGAAGCGCGCGGAGCCGTCCTGGCGGGCGGCCGCGGCAGCCGCCTCGGCGGCGCCAAGGCGACCGCGATCCTCGCCGGCCGCCCCCTGATCACCTACCCCCTTGCCGCCCTGGCGGCGGCGGGAATCGACGCCTTCGTCGTCGCCAAGGCCTCCAGCGGCCTGCGCGGTCGTCCCTCGGCCCCGACAACGGGCCTAAAGACGACCGCGGCCCGCGGGCCGGGCCAAAGGACGACCGCGCCCGCGCTCGGGGAAGTCGAGATCGTCACCGAGCCGGCGGAGCCGACGCACCCGCTCGTCGGCATCATCGCCGCGCTCCGCCACGCCGGCGCCCCGCTCGTCATCCTCGGCTGCGACTTCCCGTTCGCGCCGCCGCCCCTCCTCCGTGCGCTCGCCGAGGCCCCGGAGCCGCTGGTCGTCCCCGCCCCCGGCAGCGACCCGCAACCGCTGGTGGCCCGCTGGTCCCCGGAGCTCCTCCCGGCCCTCGCAGCCGCCCTCGACCGCGAGGAGCCGCTGCGCCGCACGATCACGGCGCTCGCCCCCCGCCTCCTCGACGACGCCGAGCTCGCCCGCTTCGGCGACCCCGCCCGCACCTTCTTCAACGTCAACACCCCGGCGGACCTGCGGGAGGCCGAGCGCGTCGTTGAGAGGGGTGGCTGAGGGGACTCGAACCCCCGACCGCCTGGACCACAACCAGGAGCTCTACCAGCTGAGCTACAGCCACCGCGCGACCGTCAAATCTAGCGAGCCTGGAGCCAGGATGGGGCCTCGGGACGCCGGGGGCGGTGCCTAGAAGGATTCCAGGCGGGGGGCGACCTCGCGGCCGATGAGTTCGATCGCCTCGGTGTCGCGATGCAGGAGGTGCTGGGCCATGATCCGGGTACAGCCTGCGTCGTGGAGGGCGCGGAGCTGCTCGACCGCCTCCTCGACGGTGCCGACGATCCAGGAGTCGTCGACCTCCTCGGCCAGGAACCGCTCGCCGTCGTCGCCCTGGTTCTGCCACCGGGACAGGCGGGAGGCACGGTCGACGACCTCCTCGCGGGTCTCCCCCACGATCCAGCCGGTCATCAGGGACAGCGGCAGCGTGGCCGGATTGCGGCCCTGCTTGGCGCAGGCGGCGTCGAGCTTGCCACGCAGCTCGCGGATCCGGTCCGGCCCGGAGAAGACGGTGTTGTACTCGGAGGCCCAGCGCACCGCGATCCGCATGCTGCGCGGCCCGCCGCGGCCACCGACGATGAACGGCGTCGGCCGTTGCACCGGCTTCGGCAGCGCGTCGAGGTCGACGATCTTGAAGTGCTCGCCGTCGAAGCTGAAGGAGCCCTCGCCCCACTGCCCGGCGATGACCTCGAGCTGCTCTTCGAAGGCGTCCATCCGCGGCCCCATCTCCGGCAGGTCGAACCCGAAGGCCTCGTGCTCGCGGTCCCACCACCCGGCGCCGAGCCCCGGTTCGGCGCGGCCGCCGCTGATCTGGTCGATCGTCGCGAACGACTTGGCGAAGACCGAGGGATGGCGGAAGGTCGCCGGTGAGACCATCGTCCCCAGGCGCAGCTTCCCGGTGATCGCGGCGAGCGCCCCAAGCGTGGTCAGGGCGTCGAGCGACCCCCGCTCGGCCCGGTCGACCACCGAGTAGTAATGGTCGGAGCGGAACAGCGTGCCGACGCCGCTGCGCTCACACGCCTCGGCGATCGCCACCCAGTCGTCCCAGGTGACGTCCTCCTGCCCCTCGATCATCAAGGTCACTTCCACGGGCGCCAACCTACCCAAGTGCACCCGCGGGCATGCGCGAATCCAGTCAAGCGACGCGGGGCCGAAGCGTTACGCGGCGACCGGCAGGCGGTCCAGCGACTCCACGGTGGCGGTGCAGGCGATCGCCACCTCGCGGCCCTTGACCTGGAAGTGGTCGTGGAAGAAGCGCTCGTGGTCCGCGTGCTCGTGGAAGTGATGGGGCGTGAGGACCGCGGAGAAGACGGGCACGCCGGTGTCGAGCTGGACCCGCATGAGCCCATCGATGACCGCCTCGGCGACGAAATCGTGACGGTAGATACCGCCGTCGACCACCAGCCCGGCGGTGACCACGGCCCGATAACGGCCGCTTTCGGCAAGGCGCTTGGCGTGCAGCGGGATCTCGAAGGCGCCGGTCACCTCGTAGAGGTCGATCTGATCGGCCGGGACGCCCCGCTCCGCCGCCTCGGCGAGGAACGAGTCGCGGCACTCGTCGACGATCTCGCGATGCCACAACGACTGGACGAAGGCGATCCGCCCGTCCTGCTGGTCGATTCCGCTGCTCTCCATGTCCGGCTCCTCTCGCTCGACGACGTCGGCTCCGAGGGTATCGCGACCGGCCCTAGTCCCCCGCGTTGAACTCGGCGATCGCGACGCCCAGCATCACCATGCCGAGCGCGAAGACCATGAAGACCTGCAGGGCGATCGGCACCTCCCAGCCGAACCAGGTGATCGGCGGGTTGAGCGTGTGGGTCGCTTCGGCGCTCAGGTTGAGGTTGTTGAAGATCAGGGTGCGCATCGGCGTGACCGCGTAGGTGACCGGGTCGAGGCGATTCAGCACCGCCAGCCAGCCGGGCAGGTCGCCGGACGGGAAGAGCGCCCCGGAGATGAAGAACATCGGCGTGACGATCATCTGCATCACTCCCATGAACGATTGGATCTGGGTGATCCGCGCCGCGATCATCACCCCGAACGCGGTGATGCTGAAGGCGAGCAACAGCTGCAGGGCGAAGACGCCGAGCACCAGACCGACGCTGTAGGGGACGTGGACCGCCCAGGCGAGCGCCAACAGGATCAATCCCTGCAGCGAGGCGACGGTGGCGCCGCCGAAGACCTTGCCGATCACGATCGAGCTGCGCCGCACCGGCGCCACCATCATCTCCCGCAGGAAGCCGAACTCGCGGTCCCAGACGATCGAGGCGGCCGAGAACATGCCGGTGAACATCACCGAGATGCAGAGCACGCCCGGGTAGATGAAGGTCTTGAGGTCGACGCCATCGGTGCTGGCGGCGGAGAGCTGCTGCAGCCCGGAGCCGAGCACGAAGAGGAAGAGCAGCGGCTGGACCAGCGAGGTGACGATCCGCATCCGGTCCTTCTGGAAGCGGATCAGCTCGCGGCGCCAGACGATCTTCACCGCGCGCACCTCGGAGCGCCAGCTGCGCGGCGGGACGCGGACCTCGACCGTCGGCGGCGGCGCGGGCGCGCCGGTGCCGGCTCCGGCCGTGGCCGGCTCGGTCGTGCTCGCCATCGCCCGCGGCCGCGGTTTCGCGTCGCTCATCGCCGACCCCCGGCGTGCATCGCCTGCATTACGGCGCGGTTGCGGTTTTTCGAACTCGACTCCTCGGCATCACGGATCGTCGACCCGGTGTGGGACATGAACACGTCGTCCAGCGTCGGCCGCGAGAGGTTGACGGAGCTGATCGGCACCTGGAGCTCGGCGAAGAGCCGCGGCACGAACTCCTCGCCGTCCGCGACGGCGAAGCTGACCGCGCCCTCCGACACCGTCGCCTCGAGGCCGAAGCGCTCGCCCAGCTCGGCGATCGCACGCTCGTCGTCGGCGGTCTCGATCCGGATCCGGTCTGCCCCGACCGCCTCTTTCAGCGCCTCGGGCGTGTCGAGGGCGACGATCTCGCCGCCGTCCATGATCGCGATGCGACCGCAGAACTCGGCCTCGTCCATGTAGTGGGTGGTCATGAAGATCGTGATCTCCTCGCTCTGCTGGAGCTGGCGGATGTAGCCCCAGATCGACGCGCGGGTCTGCGGGTCGAGGCCGATCGTCGGCTCGTCGAGGAAGAGGACGCGCGGCGAGTGCATCAGGCCGCGGGCGATCTCGAGGCGCCGCCGCATGCCGCCGGAGAAAGTCATCACCTGCGAGTCACGGCGCTCCCAGAGGCCGACCATCCTCAGCACCTGCTCCATGCGCGGCTTGACCACCTTGGATTCGACGCCATAGAGCTCGGCGTGCAGGCGCAGGTTCTGCTCGGCGCTGAGATAGCCGTCGAGGGTCGGATCCTGGAAGACGAGACCGATGTGGCGGCGCACGTCGTCGCGCGCGGCGACCACGTCGAAGCCGGCGACCTCGGCGTGCCCGGAGGTCGGCTTGGTCAGCGTGCACAGCATGTTGATCGTCGTCGTCTTGCCGGCGCCATTGGGACCGAGGAAGCCGAAGACCTCCCCGGTGCCGACCTCGAAGCTGACGCCTTTGACGGCCTCGAAGTCGCCAAACGATTTGCGGAGATCTGTGACGGAGATAGCTGCCATACGCTGTACGGGGGCTCCACTGTACACTGTACGGGCCATGAACGTCATTCCGGCCGAGGGGAGCGGCGAGCAGAAGTCCTGTCGCCGCGCCGAGATCGTCGCCGCGGCGGTGCGGATCGCCGATGCGGAGGGCTTCGAGGCGGTCTCGATGCGGCGCCTCGCCGATGAGCTCGGGGTGGCGACGATGACCCCCTACACCCACGTCGAATCGAAGGACGAGCTGATCGACCTGATGCGCGACGCGGTGGCCGCCGAGATGATCCTTCCCGAGCCGATCCCCGACGACTGGCGCGAGGCGCTGCGGGCGATCGCCCACCGCACCAAGGACGCCTTCGAAGCCCACCCCTGGAGCCTCGACATCACCTCCCGCCGACCGCGGGCGCGGATCAACCGCCTCCGCCACGTCGAGCAGTCGGTAGGGATCATGGTCCGCCTCGAGGTCGCCCCGCGGACCGGCCGCGCGATCCTGATGTCGCTGGACGATTACGTGATCGGCTATTGCGCGCGCAAGCGGATGCGCCAGCGGATGCTCGCCTCGCTCGACGCCGAGGGCAAGGAGGCGCTCCGCGGCTTCCAGGACCCGGATCCCGAGGTCGCCGCCGCCCTCGCCGCGGGCGAGCTGCCGCTGATCAAGAAGATCACCGGCCGCCGCAACCGCGACCACCCCTTCGGCGTACCGCCCGACTCGGGCTTCGAGCCGGGCCTGGAGTGGCTCCTCGACGGGATCGAAGGGACGGTCGGGTTGCGGGGAGATCGCATCGAGCCCGGCGAGCTACCCACCGGCCACGACGAACTCGACCGACGCCCGACCCGCCCCCGCCCCCGAGCGCGGTCGTCCTGACCGGCGCCCCCCGCGGCGTGGTCGTCCTAACCGGCGCCCCCCGCGGCGCGGTCGTCCTAACCGGCGCTATAGGTGGGTTAGGACGACCGCGCTCGGGGGCGGGGTTGGAAAGGACGACCGCGGGCGAGGGTCACGGTACGGTTGGGACATGACTCGCAACTGGCTCGGGGCGTCCAACCGCAGGGCGCGGGGGGCGGAGGCGCTCGGGGCGCTGGCGCGGGGCGCGGTCGCCCGCGGCGCCGACGCGACCGCGATCGAGGCACGCGGCGCGGAAGCCGTCGGGGCGCTGGCGATCGGCGCCCTCGCCGTCGGCGCGGCGGCGGTCGGCGGCTTCGCCATCGGCCGCCTCTCGGTCCGCCGCCTCAAGGTCGGACAGGCAAGCTTCGAAAAGCTCGAGATCGAGGAGCTCGTCGTCGACGACCTCAACATCGGCAAGCTGACCGTCCGCGAGGGTCTACCGGACCAGAATCGCCCGTGAGGCGCCGACGGTCCGCACTTCTTCCCCCGATCCGGGAGAAGGCGCAAACGCTCGTCGAGCGGCGGCGGCGTCGTCTGCGTTCGGGGCCGCCGCCCGGCCCCAAACGCAGGGGCTCGTGGACGCTGGGGGTTCTCGGGGTGCCGGTGGCGATCGCGGCGGCCGCCGGGCTGCTCTCCCCCGGGACCGCGGGAGCCCTTGGGCCGTACCCGGACCTCGGCTCGTGTCCGGTCTTCCCCGTCCCGCCTGCGTCCCTTTCCCCGCGCGCTCCTTCGCTCGCCGGCGAGGCGGCCTGGAACCAGAACATCGCCAAGGCGCCGCGCGCCCGCAACTCGGCGAAGGTCATCGCCTACATCGACTCCCACGGCGGCGGCGCGATCCACCCGGACTTTGGCTCGCCGCGGGCCTACGGCTTCCCCTACGCCGTGGTCGGGACGAGCGCGAAACCACTGCCGATCCACTACACCGCCTACGGCTCGGAAAGCTCGCCCGGCCCGTTCCCGGTCCCCGCGGGCGCGCCGGTCGAGGGCGGCCCCCACGCCGACGGCGACCGCCACGTCCTGGTCGTCGACCGCTCCACCTGCAAGCTCTTCGAGCTCTACCGCGCCTTCTACAAGCCCACGCCGAAGCCCCACTGGGACGCCGACGCGGGGGTCGAATGGGACCTCCGCTCCGCCGCCCGCCGTCCCGACGGCTGGACCTCCGCCGACGCCGCCGGCCTGCCGATCTTCCCCGGCCTGGTCCGCTACGAAGAAGCCGCCGCGGGCCAGGTCGACCACGCGATCCGGGTGACCATGGCGAGCACCCGCGACGCCTGGATCCACCCAGCGTCCCACTGCGCGGGGGACACCGCCAACGGCTCCGCCCCGCCGATGGGCCTGCGCCTGCGGCTCCAGGCGGGCTACCCGCTCGGTGGCATGGGGACCGCCGCGCGCGCGATCGGCGTGGCGATGAAGGACTATGGCCTGATCGTCGCCGACAACGGATCGAACTGGTACATCTCCGGAACCAGCGACCGCCGCTGGGACGACGCCGAACTCGACGCGCTGAAGCGGATCCCGGGCAGCGCCTTCGAAGTCGTCAGGTCCGCTGCCGCCGTCCGACCCTGCTGACCCGGCGGCCGGCGCCGCCGATCAGCCTGAAGATCTTGCCGACCGCGGCGATGACGACGAAGGCAATGCCGAGCCCGATCGCCCCGAGGACGATGATGAAGACGATGAACGCGACGATCGCGATGGGGATGAGGAGAACTTTCAAGGGCCATAGAAGCTAACGGGCGCTTCACATCCGCGACTCCGGCCCCGGCTAAGGTTTCTGGGTCTGGAACGGGCAATGCGGTCCCAGCACGCGATCGAAAGCAGCGGCAGAGGCAGGATGACGACCCGGCGCGGAGCCGGGGCGGTGGCGTTCGCGCTCGCCTGCGTGCTCGCCGCACTCGCCGTTCTCGGCCCGCTCGCGGGTGGCGCCACGGCCGCGGAACCGCGCGCCTCCGACGCCTCCGACGCCCAAAGCCTCAACGCCGTCGAAGCGCTGATCGCCGCGCTCGGCGCCCACCGTGCCGAACGGGCAGTCGACGCGATCGGCCACGGCCTGGCGATGATGGAGGCGCAGAAGCGGATCGCCGCGACCGAGCGCAAGCTCGCCAAGGAAGCCGCCGCCACCGAAGCCGAAGCGGAAAAAGCGGCAGAAGCCCCGGCGGTCGAAGAAGTCAAAGACCCCTCCGAAATGCCGCCCGCCTCGGCCGGGACCAACGGCACCACCGTCCCCCACTCCGGCGGCGGCCGCCTCTTCGCCCACACCCGGGCGAGCTCCGACGGGTCGACCGCGATCCTCCTCTCCGGCATCGCCCTCGCCCCGCCCGACGCCCCGGAAGCGGTGCAGAAAGTCATCAACGCCGCGAACACGATCGTCGGCCGGCCCTACGTCTGGGGCGGTGGCCACGCGTCCTTCTACTCCTACGGCTACGACTGCTCGGGCTCGGTCAGCTTCGCCCTCTTCGGCGGCGGCCTGATCCCGGAACCGCTCACCTCAGGCTCGCTCGAGGGCTGGGGAGCCCCCGGTCCGGGCAAGTGGATCACCGTCTACGCGAACGCCGGACACACCTTCATGGAGATCGCCGGCCTGCGCTGGGACACGGTCGGCGATGCTCGCGGAACCGGCCCCCGCTGGCACCTCGCCCCGGCGTCGGCGGAAGGCTTCGTCGTCCGCCACCCGCCGGGCCTGTAGCGACGACGACCGCGGCGCCCCGCGGACCGGACCCGTCCCTACCCGTCCAGGAACGACTGGATCGGGATGCCGTGGTCGACCTCCCGCATCCCCAGCTCCTCCACGCTCGGGTACGCGGTCGCACCGGAGGTCGAGGCGAAGGTCGGCAACGAGATCCGTTGCGCCCTCGCCCGTGGCGGCGCCCCCGACCCGGCCGGCACCCCCGGCGACACCGCGCCGCGCGGCGCGGGCGAGGAAGCCGACGTCGTGATCGTCGGCTCCGGCGCCGGTGGCGCGGTCGCCGCGGCGACGCTCGCGGCGGCAGGACTCGACGTACTCGTCCTCGAGGCCACCGGCCTTCGGCGGGGCCTGGCCGGCGGGCACCGGCGCCGAGCACCAGCGGGCGCTGCTCGACCTGCGCCACGTCGCCTCGATCGGCGTCCAGCTCACCGACCGCTCCGCGGGCCGCGTCCGCCCCGGCCCCGGCGGCCTGCGCATGTCCTATGGCCTCACCCGCGAAGACGCCGCCCGCGTCACCTTCGGCATCGCCCGCGCCGCCGAGATCCACTTCGCCGCCGGCGGCCCCCGAGGTCTACCCCAACCTCGCCCGCGTCCGGGTCCTCCGCCCCGGCGACCTGCCGACGTTCGAGGCCACCACCTTCAAGCCCGCCGAGCTCCGCCTCGAGGGCTTCCACCCGATGGGCACCCGCCCGGATCGCCGCCGACCCGCGCGAGGGCGCCTGCGCCGCCGACGGCTCACTCCACGGCACCGCCGGCCTCTACGTCGCCGACGCCTCCCTCTTCCCGACCGCCCTCGGCGTCAACCCGATGATGACCATCATCGCCGTCGCCACGCAGGTGGCCCGCGAAGTGGCGGAAGCGTCGCCGACCGCCGGTCCCGGCGCGACATTCCGCGGCAGGCACCGGGTCGCTCGCTGACTTCGGGGCGCTATCACGCCCTCAATTCAGCGAGCGTCGGATCCCACCACCCACGCGCGCGCCAGTCTGATCTGATAACTCACCTTAAGCGACGAATTAACGCAATATATATCTATAAATCGCTACTTATAGCGATTTATAGCACCATAAGTAGGCGCGAAGTAGGTGCGGAATAGTCTAGACTTGTATTCGCCTTAAGTGACGTGTAAATCAAATTTCATGGCTTAATTCGCTACCTAGAAAGAGTTATGAGGATTCAATCCAACAGTCCTGATGACGCGGTTCTCCGCGAGCTTGGCGAGCGGCTGGCGCGGACTCGGCTGGAGCGAAACCTCAGTCAGGAGCGGCTGGCGGAAGAGGCCGGGGTATCGAAGCGGACGGTCGAGCGACTGGAGGCCGGGGAGTCGGTCAAGTCGAACAGCCTGATCCGCGTCCTGCGCGGTCTCGGCCAACTCGAGGCGCTCGAGCGGCTCGTTCCCGAGCCGCTCCCCAGCCCGGTGGAGCGGCTGCGATCGCAAGGGCGTCGGCGGCGACGGGCGAGCGCTCCACGGGCAACCCCCGGCTCGGCGCCGACCGAGCCATGGCGGTGGGGTGACGAACCCGACGACGGGCCGTCGCGATGAGCGAAGCGGCCGACGTACGCCTCTGGGGCAGGAGCATCGGAGCGGTCCTGCTCGAGGACGGCGAGGACACCGCGATCTTCCAGTACACGCCGGAGTTCGCGGCCGGGGGAGTCGAGATCTCCCCCCTGACGATGCCGCTCCGCCCCCAGCCGTACGCCTTCCCGGCGCTTGCCTACGACACCTTCAAAGGCTTGCCGGGCCTGCTCGCCGACTCTCTCCCCGACCGTTACGGCAACGCGCTCATCAATCGCTGGCTCGCCAGGCAGGGGCGCGGACCGGAGAGCGCCAGCGCGGTCGAGCGCCTCTGCTACATGGGGATCCGCGGCATGGGTGCCCTGGAGTTCGCGCCGACCAAGGGCCCCGACCCGACCGAGGACGAGGACATCCAGGTCGCCGAGCTGGTCCGGCTGGCGTCGGCGATCTTCTCCGAGCGGGACGGCTTCGAGGCGAGCGTGGCAACGGGCGAGGAGGAAGGCGGCCTGCTCGAGATCCTCAGCGTCGGCATGTCGGCGGGCGGCGCGCGGGCCAAGGCGATGATCGCCTGGGAGCCCGGGACCGAGCGGGTCCGCTCGGGGCAGGTCACGGCGCCGCCCGGCTTCGAGCACTGGTTGCTGAAGTTCGACGGCGTGAGCGTCGACCGCGAACGGGAGAGCCTCGCCGGCTCCCAGGGCTACGGTGCGATCGAGTACGCCTACTCGCGGATGGCGCGCGCGGCGGGGATCGAGATGGCTCCGACCAGGCTCTTCGAGGAGAACGGCCGGCGCCACTTCATGACGCGGCGCTTCGACCGGCCGACCGCGACCGCCAAGCTCCACATGCAATCGCTCGGCGGCCTTCAACACTTCGACTTCAACCTCGACGGCGCCTACTCCTACGAGCAGGCCCTGCTGACGATCCGGGAACTCGGGCTGCCGATGGCAGCGGTCGAGCAACAGTTCCGGCGCCTGGCCTTCAACGTCGTCGCCCGCAACCAGGACGACCACGTCAAGAACATCGCCTTCCTGATGGACCGCGGCGGAACCTGGTCCCTCTCCCCCGCGTTCGACGTCACCTACGCCTACAACCCGACGCGAAGGTGGACGCGGCAGCACCAGATGTCGCTGAACGGGAAGCGCGATGGCTTCGAGCTCGATGACTTCGTCCGTTGTGCCGAGGTCGCCTCGATGAAACGCGGGCGGGCCGCCGCGATCCTCGCCGAGGTCACCGGCGTCGTCGCCGAATGGCCGCGGTTCGCGACCGAGGCGCAGGTGGACGAACGGGAGATCGAGCGGGTCGGACGGACGCATCGCCTCGCCGTCGTCCCGCGCTGAGCCGCGGCGCGGCCTGCCGCGGCAAGCCTCCCGGACGGCTCAGGCGGTGAGGACGATCGGGGTGTCGTCGGTGACGATGAGGGTGTGCTCGAAGTGCGCCGAGCAGGCGCGGTCGGCGGTGCTGATCGTCCAGCCGTCGTCGCCTTCGCGGATCGCGCCGCTGCCGGCGGAGATGATCGGCTCGACCGTGATGACCAGGCCGGCGGTGAGAGGTTGGGTGAGGTCGGGGTCCTCGTAGCTGGGGACGGTCGGCCATTCGTGGATCGCGCGGCCGATGCCGTGGCCGGCCAGCTCGCGGCACACCGCGTACCCGCGCGAGGTGACCACGCTTTCCACCGTGCGCCCGATCTGGTTGATCGGCGTCCCGGCGCGCGCCGTGAACAGCGCCTGCTGGAGCGCATCGTGGCCCGCCGCGGCGAGATCGAGGCGCTCACGATCGACCTCGCCGACCGGGACCGTCACGCACGCGTCCGCGTAGTAGCCGTCGAGCTCGGCGGTGACGTCGAGCTTCACCAGGTCCCCCTGGCGCAGCCGGCGGCGGCCGGGAATGCCATGCACGGCCTCGTCGTTGACGCTGATGCAGTTGACGCCGGGGAAGCCGTAGGCCAGCTGCGGGGCCGAACGCGCCCCGGCGGCGGCGAAGACGCGCGCGCCGACGCGGTCGAGCTCCTTGGTGCTGACACCCGGACGGACGCGGGCGCGCATCGCCCGGATCGCCTTGGCGACGACGCGGCCGGCGGCGCGGAGGCCGTCGAGATCGGCCTGGCTTTCGATCGACATGAGCGGCAGGTTACGCACTGGCGCGGGCGAGGGTCGACTCGCGCCGGAGACCATCGACCTTCCCGACGCCCGTGTCGCCCCCTATTGCTCGCGCAGCGTCCGACCCAGCGGCAGCCGCCGCAACGAGATCGCGGCCCAGGCGAAGGCCAGCGCCGCCCCGGCCAGCGCCCCCGCGCCGAGCAGGGCGATGAACCCCCAGGGCACGGCCAGCGAGTCCGGCGGCGGGTCGAAGACGTGCTGGAGCATCGCCACCAGCATTTCCGCCATCAGCCACCCCAGCCCCGCCGCCAGGATGACCGCCCCGCCGAGGACGGCGAGCGCCTCGGTGCGCACGAAGGCGCCGATGTCGCGCAGCGAGGCCCCGAGCGCGGCCATCGTCGCGAACTCGTGCCGGCGCTCCTCGACGACCAGGCTGACGAAGAGCCACATCGCCGCGGCGGCGAGCAGGATCGCGAAGGCCTCCTCGAGCCGGCTGATCCCGGTCAGGTCCACGGTCGTGATCGAGCTGACCGTCTGCACGGTCTGTTGGTCGATGTTCTTGACCGTGACCCCGTAACCCTTGGTCGCTTCGATCACCCTTCGTCCGACCGCCGAGGGGCTTTCCGAAGTGGCCGCGAAGACCGTGTTCGGCCCGCCGCCCCGGTCGGCGGCGGCGAGGTAGGAGAGGTTGGCGACCATGAAGGAGTCGCGCGGCGCCGCCGGGAACTCCTGCACCACGCCGACGACGTGGAAGGGCACGACGTGGAAGCGGCCGGTCCGGTGGTCGAGTACCCGCAGCCGCAGCAGGTCCCCTTCCTTCAGCGAGTAATCGAGGATCGTCTCTTTGGAGACCAGGATCCCGCTCGGGTCTTCCCGCAGCCGCTGCATCAGTTCCCCGGCGCCCGCGCCGAGGAAGTAGGAGTCGCGCAGGGTGGTCGCCGCGGAGATCGTCCCCGGTTCGATCCCGAAGACGTCCTGCAGGTCGGGACCGACGTAGGCGTAGGAGTGGTCGAGCGAGGAGGTCGCCGTGACCCCCGGCACCGCGGCGATCTTCCGCGCAAGCCCCTTCGCCGCAGTAACCCCGGGCGGCGCCTGGGCGGTGATGTCGGCGCCGAGGGTGAGCTGCGCGTCCACCCCGGCCTGCTGGTCGTAGGTGCGGGCGAAGACGCCCATGCTGACGCCGAAGGCGAGCAGCAGTCCGACGAAGATCAGACCGCGGTTGATCGCGGCGCCGCGCCGCGAGGCGCTCGCCAGCAGAAAGCGCCGCCGCTCCGACCCGCCCGCGCCGCGGCCGAGCAGCCGCGCCGTCCAGCCGAAGAGCCTGCCCCGCAACCGCACCAGGAGGAGGGTCGCGCCGATCCACAGCAGCGCCGGGGCGAAGAACATGTAGATCGAGAGCGAGAGGGTCGGGTTCGAGTCGGGGTTGACGACCGCGGCGAAGCCGGTGCTCGCGGTCAGCCAGTAGACGAGGCCGCTGAGCACCAGGCAGAGGAGGTCGAGGTAGAGCCGCTGCCAGAGTGGCTTCGCCGGGCGGCCCGAGCCGCGCCGCCCGGCGGCGACGGTTTCCGAGAGCGCGCGCAACCCGGTGCCGAGACGAGCGACGAAGCCGCCGAGGATCGCCAGCACGACGCAGGCGCCGACCACCACCGCGCCGCGCGCCACGGTCAGGCCGACCGAGCCTTCGATCACGGTCGCGACGGCGAGGAAGGCGACGCCGGCGCCGAGCGCCCCGGCCACCACCCCGACCGCCGTCGATTCAACCGCCGCCATGCCGAGGAGCGAGCGGCGGCGGGCCCCGCGGGCGCGCAGCAGGGCGAGCTCGCGACGATCGCGATCGACCGTCCCCAGCGCCGCCAGGTAGGCGAGCCCGAGCGCGAGCAGGGCGCCGGGGACGGCGAGCAGGATGAAGAGCGCCTCGGCGTAGAGCGCGTCCCCGGCCGCCGTTTCGAGGTCGGCGGAGAGGTTGTCGACGAAGCGGATCTGGCCGGTGAGCTTGCGTTCGATCGAGTTGCGGATCTGGCCCGCCCGGGTGAGGGCCTGGCTCGGGGTGCCGCCTTCGAGCGCCGCGCGGTCGAGCTGCACCTGCACCTGCCACTGGACGCCGGTCGCCGCTCCCGGCACCGCGGCGGCGCCGGCGCTGGCCCCCTTCAGGGTCGGCAGGGCGCTGGCGATCGTGCGGGCGAAGGTTGCGGTCGGCAGGATCGCGACGTTGGCGGGCGGCTGCGCCGGGGCCGGGCCGGCGAGCGGGTTGAGCGGCTGGAAGAGGACGTCGGCAGAGGAGACGATCGCGACGCCGCCGACCTTGAAGGTCCGCGCGCCGCCCCCGCCGAGGTGGACGGTGACGGTGTCGCCCGGGCGCGCGCGCAGGGTCGCGGCGAGCTGCTGGTCGAGCACGATCTCCCCCGGACGCAGCCCACCGTGCAGGAAGCGGAAGGTGCCGATGTGACGGAGATAACCGGGGGGCACCGCGAGCACCTGACCGGAGCCCGCCGCCGTCACCCCTTCGGCGCCGTGGTGGCCGATCCCGGTGAACGGCGCGGTGCCGACGGCGGAGGCCTGGGCGACGTCCGGTTCGCGGGCGATCCGGGCCGAGAGGGTCGTGGCCTTCTGGTAGCTCGTCACCGGGCCCTGCAGGTCGAGCGGCACGCTGCGGGTCGCCGCCGCGGTCATCGTCCGCAGCGAGTGGCCGATGAAGAGCATCATCGCGCCGAGCAGGGCGACGGCGACGGCGAGCACCAGCCCCTGCGTCAGGGTGGCGCCAGGGCGCCGGCGCAGCCGCGCCAGGCCGAGCTGGATCGCCGCGCTCACCGCGGCCCTCCGATCACCCGGCCGTCGGCCAACTCGACCTGGCGCTCGCAGCGGGCCGCCACGCCGGGATCGTGGGTGGCGAGGACGAGGGCGAAGTCGAAGCGCTCCCGCAGCGCCCAGATCAGGTCGAGGACGCGGCCGGCGGTGTCGGAGTCGAGGTGGCCGGTCGGCTCGTCGCAGAGCAGCAGCTCCGGCATCTGGGCGAGCGAGCGGGCAAGGGCCACCCGCTGTCCCTCGCCGCCGGAGAGCTCAGTCGGGAGCGCGTCGCCCTTACCCTCGAGGCCGACCAGCGCCAGCAGCTCGGCGGGCTCGAGACCCGTTTGCCGCTCGGCCTTGGCGGCGAGCCAGGCGGCGAAGGCGACGTTCTCCAGCGCGGTCAGGTTGGGCAGGAGGTTCGAGCCCTGGAAGACGTAGGCGATCCCCGCCGCCCGCGCCTCGCCGCGCGCGGCGGCGTCGAGGAGCGCCAGCGAGCGTCCCTTCCAATGCACCTCGCCCTCGCTCGGCAGCACCAGCCCGCCGAGCAGGTGGAGGAGCGTCGTCTTCCCCGAGCCCGAGGGCCCGCGCAGGGCGAGCGTCTCCCCCGCGTCGATCGTCAGGTCGACCTTCGCGAGCGCGACCACCTGCACCTCGCCGGACAGATAACGGACCCCGACTCCCCGGCAGGCCGCCAGCGTCGTCGTCTCGACCGCGGCGCTCACCCCACCACCGCCCCGTCGCGCATCTCGATCACGGTGTCGGCCGCGGCGGCGACCGCCGGCGAGTGGGTGACGACGACGACCGCGCAGTCGTGCTCCCGGGGCAGGCGACGCAGCGCCCGCAGGACGACGTCCTGGTTGGCGGCGTCGAGCTCCCCGGTCGGCTCGTCGGCGAGGATCAGCGGCGCCCGCCGCGCCACCGCGGCGGCGATCGCGACCCGCTGCTGCTCGCCGCCGGAGAGCGCCGCGGCGCGATGCTCGGTCCGCCCACCGAGGCCGAGCTCGACCAGCGCCTCGGCGGCACGTTGGGGCGCGTCCTCGATCCCGGCCAGCCGCAGCGCCGCGAGGACGTTCTCGCGCGCGCTCAGCGTCGACCAGAGATTGCCGCTCTGGAAGATGATCCCGACCGAGCGCGCGCGGTAGGCGGCCAGCTCGTCCTCGCTCGCGGTCAGCAGGGAGAGGCCGGAGCTGCGCACGTCGCCGGCCGAGGCCCGGTCGAGCCCGGCGGCGAGCGCGAGGAGGGTGCTCTTGCCACAGCCCGACGGCCCGAGGATGGCGATCACGCTGCCTGCGCGGACCACCATGTCGACGCCCCGCAGGGCGACGGTCTCGACCGGCCCGGAGCGGTAGATCTTGAAGACGTCGTGCATCTCCAGGATCGGCCACTCGACCTGCCGCTCGGCCTCCGGCTCGCGGTAGAGGCTCTCTACCGCCACTGGAAGCTTTCGCTGATCATCCGGTAGGCGTCGACGTTGTCGACCCCTTCGGGAGTGCTCAGTTCGAGCACCGCGACCTTGCCGCCTTTTTCGTATTCGTAGACGTCGACGAGAAGCGGCACGCGCTTGCCGGTCACCGGGTCGGGGGCGCTCCGCCTGGTCAGGGTCCGTTTTTCCCCGGGGCCCAGCTTGGCCGAGCCCGACCGGACCACGATGTGGACCACGTTGCCCTTTTCGCGGAAGGTGACGTCGGTCCCGTTGCCCGTCCGCGCCCAGCCCGCCGGGTACTTGATCGAGTAGCCGGCGTGCTGGTCGGTGTAGGTGAGGAATTCCTGGTTGTCGGGGATGTCGCCGGTGGCCAGCGATTCGGCCTCGCTCGGGGTCGCCCCGCCGGTGCCCGCTTCGGTCCCGGCACCCTTGCCCGTCGCCTGCCCGCCGGTGCCCTTCGTCGCTTCCGCGGTTTCGGCCGCTGCGGTGGTCTGCGGGCCTTCCGCGCTGCTGCCGGACCCACAGCCGGCGACCAGGGCGCCGGCGACCACCGTCGCCCCGACCAACGTCAAGAGTCTGTTCTTCACCTTCGCCTCCATTGCGATTGCTCTTCGCCGGAGGTCTATGCGGGGAAGGTGAACTGGGCGTTACGTCGGCAGCGCCAACCAGACGTCGGCACCGCCGCCCCGGTTGTCGGCGCCGACAGTGCCGCCATGCGCCGCCGCGATCGCCCGCACGATCGCGAGTCCGAGCCCGGTACCGCTGCCACCGTCTCCCGGCGATGCCTGGCTGAAGCGGTCGAACGCCCGCGGCAGGAAATCAGGCGGGAACCCGTCGCCCGCGTCGGTTACGTGGAGCTCGACCGCGTCGGGACGGCGGACGGCGCTCAACCTGACCGGCGGGGCACCGTGGGCGAGGGCGTTGTCGACGAGGTTGCCGAGGGCCTGCTCGAGCCGGGTGCGGTCGGCCTCGATCGTCCCCGTCCCGCCGCCCTCCCCCGCCGCCGCGACCTCGACCTGACCCGTCGGATAACGCCCGACGAGCGCCGTGAACAGCTCACCGACGTCGATCTCCTCCCGGTTCACCGGCAGGCGATCGCGGTCGGCGCGGGCGAGGACGAGGAGATCCTCGCTCAACTTCGCGAGGCGGTCGGTATCGCCGATCGCGGCGCCGATCGCGGTGTCGAGCTCCTCCCCTTCGGGGCGCTCGCGACGCACCAGCTCGAGCTCCATCCGCAGCATCGTCAGCGGCGTCCGCAGCTCGTGGCTGGCGTCGGCGACGAAGGAGCGCTCGCGACGCAGGCCCTCCTCGAGGCGCACCAGCATCCGGTCGACCGGACGCAGGGCGGCGCCGACCACGATCCAGCCGGTGAGGGCGGCGAGGATGAGCGCGGCCGGGCCGCCGATCAGAAGCAGGGTCCGCACGTTCGCGAGCGCTTCGTTGCGCTCCTCGAGCGCGGCGCCGACGGTGACGATGTAGTGGTGGGCACCGACGGTGACCGGCGCGGCCGCGATCCGGACCGCCCCCAGCTCGGCCTGGCCCGACTGGAGGTCGTAGGTGCCGCCGCTCGCCGCCAGGCGCCGGAGGTCGGTGCGGTCGAGGATCGGTTCGTCGCCGAGACCCTCGCGGGCGCCGACCACCGTGCGGCCATCGGGGAGAACGATCTGCAGGAACCCGAAGCCCTCTTCCCCCCGGGACACGGCTCGGGTCACCGACCGCACCCCGCCGCTGCCTCCCTGCAACCGGTTGGTGACCAGCTCGAGGCGCGCCTCCAACGACTGGTCGATCCGGTTGTCGAGTTCGGTGCGCAGGCGCAGGTAGAGGAAGAGCGCGGTCGCGGTGAGGACGGCGGCGATCGCGAGGGTGAAGGCGAGCGTCAGCTTCAGCCGGACCGGCAGCCGTTCCCTCACTTGCCGTCGTCGCTGCGCAGGCGATAGCCGATTCCGCGCACCGTCTCGATGCTGCCGAGGCCGAAGGGGCGGTCGATCCGATCGCGCAGCTGGTGGACGTGGACGGCGATCACGTTGGAGCGGTTCTCGTAGCCGTTGTCCCAGGCCCCTTCCAGGAGCTCGAGACGATCGAGGACGACGTCCGGGTTGCGCATAAAGACCTCGAGTAAGGCAAAGCCTTTGCTCGAGACCTCGACCTCGGCCTCGCCACGCCAGACCTTGCGGGTAGCCGGCTCGATCCGCAGCGTCCCGACCTCGAGGGTCGGCGCCCGGCGGACCTCGCCGCGGCGCGCCAGCGCCCGCAGGCGAGCGAGGAGTTCGGACAGCTCGAAGGGCTTGGCGACGTAATCGTCGGCGCCGCCGTCGAGCCCGGCGATCCGGTCGGGCAGCGAGTCGCGCGCCGACAACACCAGGATCGGGGTGGTGACGCCGTCCTCGCGCAGGCGCCGGCAGGTCTCGAAGCCGTCGATGCCGGGCAGCATCACGTCCATCACGATCGCGTCGTAGGGCGTCGAGGCCGCCATCCACAGCGCGTCCTCGCCCTTGACCGCGACGTCGGCGGCCTCGCCGACGCTGCGTAGGGCGCGCCGCAGGAGCCCGGCGAGCCGGACCTGGTCCTCGACCACGAGCACTCGCATGACTCCAGCGTTCCCCTCGATGATGAGAGCCAGATGAGGCCGGGGTCCGGCCGGACAACCGCTCCGATGGGCTGCCCGGCCCCGGCGCCCAGGGACCTACTCCTCGGTCTGGCCGCCCGCTTCATGCTGGGCGTTCGGGTTGCCGGGCTCGTCGGCGTGACCGCCGGGTCCGTCGTTCCCGGGCGTCTCGGAGCCGACCTCCGGGTCGGTGTTGCCGGCGTCGGCGGTCTCCCTGTCGGCGTGCTTGAGCACCGTGACCCGGGTCGGATGGACCGGCGCGGCACCGGCCGCCGCGAGGGCGGAACCCCCGAGGCTGACCGCCGCCAGAACCCCGCCCACGAGCGCGATCTTCCTGGTCTTCTTCAACATCACGACTCCTTTCTCACTGTCGGTTCGAGCGAGCCTGGAGTGGGCAGGTGAACTGGCGGTGATGTCGAGCGGCCCGAGCTATCGGCCCACGCCGAGCCGGACCCGCGCCCGTCCCGGGGTGATGGCGCCTCCCCTGTCGTCCCTGAGGGACCACGGCGGAAGAGTCACATCTCAGCGGCGGTAGACGAGATGGGTGACGTGGGGCGTGGTGCGGCTCGCGACCGGCGTCAGATCGATGTCGCCGACGCCGGCGAACATCCGGTCCCCGCCGCCGGCGACGAAGGGCGCCACGTGCAGTCGCAGCTCGTCAATCAGGCCCGCGGCGAGGTACTGGTTGATGGTGCTGGGGCCGCCCGCGATCGAGACCTCCTTCTCCCCGGCCGCCTCCCGCGCCCGCTGGAGCGCCGCCTCGATCCCATCGGCGACGAAGTGGTAGACGGTGCCGCCCTCCATCTCGACGCTCGGGCGCGGACGGTGGCCGAGGACAAAGGTCGGCACGTGGAAGGGCGGGTTCGGGCCCCACCAGCCCTGCCAGTCGAGGTCCCACTCGCCGCGGTCGGGGCCGAACATGTTGCGCCCCATGATGTAGGCGCCCGCCTCCGCAAACGCCGCCTTCTCCGCGGCATTTTCGTCCCCGTGATCGAACATCCACGCGTGCAGGCGCTCGCCGTCGATGTCGCCGAACGGCTGCTCGCGACTCTGGCCGACGCCGGTGGCGTAGCCGTCGAGGGTGATCGTGATGTCTGCGGTGACCTCGGGCATTCGTCTCCTCCTCGTGTGATCGCAACTAATTGCAAACTGCAAGCGGTCTCCCGACCTTAGCACCAACCAATTGCAGAATGCAAGCAGTAGGGACGACGGTCCCCCGTCGTCGATACACCAGGTGAGTCACATGCGGCGTGGTGCGACTCGAGATCGGCTTCAGCTCGATGTCACCGACACCGGCGAAGATGCGCTCGCCGCGGCCGGCGACGAAGGGCACCACGTGCAGTCGCAGCTCGTCGACGAGGCCCGCGGCCAGGTACTGGTTGAGAGTGCGGGGACCGCCGGCGATCGAGACGCTCTTCTCCCCCGCTGCCTCGCGCGCCCCCTCATGATCGGCGGCGTGACTGATTGCAGGCTGCAAGTAGCGGGCGCACGCTATCATCAACCAATTGCAGACTGCAAGCAGAAAGCCGAAGGAGTCTGGCGACGGCCGCTCGGGATGCCCGATCAACCTCTCGATCGAGGTGATCGGCGACAAGTGGTCGCTGCTGGTGATCCGCGACATGATGTTCGGGAACCGCCACCACTTCGGTGAGCTGCTGGCCGGCTCGGAGGAGGGGATCGCCTCCAACATCCTCGCCGACCGCCTGCGCCGCCTCACCGCCCAGGGCCTCGTCTCCCGCACCCCCGACCCCTCGCACAAGCAGAAGGTCATCTACAGCCTCACCGAGCCGGCGATCGAGCTGGTCCCGGTGATCGCCCACCTCGGCGCCTGGGGCCGCCGCCACCTCCCCACCACCCCCGAGCTGTCGATCCGCGCCCAGCTGCTCGAGGAAGGCGGCCCACAGCTATGGGCCGAATTCATGGACGAGCTGCGCGAACAGCACCTCGGCATCCCCCGTCCCTCCGGCTCCGAATCGGTCCTCGCCCGCCTCGGCGCCGCCTATGAGGCGGAGCTGGCGAAATCCGCCTGAGGAGCACGCCCTGCGTCGCTGACGTTCGGGATCAGCCGGCGTGCGCCCGGATCCCGCGGTGGGGCCGCGGCAGGTGCAGGCGACGGTGGCGAACGGCGGGCGCCGGCTCCGGCGTCGGCGCAGCGCCGGCGGCGGCCAACCGCTCGACCTCGCGCACGGCCTCCCGGCCGTAGAGGTCTTGCACAAGCCGCAGCGCTTCCGCGCACGTCCTTTCGATCGCCTGGTCGAGGTCGCGCGGGGTTCGGACAATCAGCCCCGCGGAACGGTTGACCTGCTCGCAAAGGCCGATCGCGACCGCCGGCCAATCACCCCGGATCAGGAGAACCGACTCCTCGATCAGCCTGACGCGCTCGTCCCGACGGTCCACCCGGCCGGTCAACGGCGTCGTTCGGATGGTGTCGGCGGTGGGCATGTCAGGTATCTCGCTTCCTTCCCCACCAAGGTAAGCAGCGCTCGGCCAACGGCACCTCAAGCTCCGGCAAAGAGTGCTTAAAGGACGTCGGTCAACCTGCTCGCCGGTAGCGGATGTGCGTGGCGAGCGGCGAGTGGAGCACCTCGACCGGCTCGAAGTCGAATGACTCGATTCCGTCGAACAGCGACTCGCCGGACCCGAGCAGGACCGGAGCCACGTCGAGCGTGAGCTCGTCGATCACTCCGGCGGCGAGCGCCTGGCGGACGGTCGAGGCGCCGCCCGCGATGTCGATGCCATCGTCGCCGGCCGTCTCCACCGCCTGCGCGTAGGCGGCGTCGAAACCCCCGGTGACGAAGTGGAAGCTGGTGCCGCCCTCCATCTCGATCGGCTCGTGGGCGTAGTGGGTGAGCACGAAGACGGGCGCGTGGTAGGGCGGCTCGGGGCCCCACCACCCGTCCCACTCCTCGTCCCACTCGCCGCGGATCGGCCCGAACATGTTGCGACCCATGACGTAGGCGCCGCGCGGTCGCATGAGCCAGCTCACCGCCGTCGCGTCGGCGTCGTTCTCGCGCTCCTCGCCGAGGTGCCAGCCGTGGACCTCGAGGCCGCGCTTCCCCAGCGGATCATCCCGGCTCTGGTCCGCCCCGGCGACGAAGCCGTCGAGCGAGATCGACATGTGACAGGTGGTGTCCGACATCGGCGCCTCCGAGTAGTTGCGATTTGCAAGTGTGGGCACCGTACCGCACGGCGGCCCGCGCTCCGGTGCGACAGACGCCCCCGCCTGCCCACCTGGCGGCGGCGCTAGGCTCGTCGCATGGCCGAGCTCCCAGAGCACGTCGCCACCAACCGCGTCTTCTGGGACGGACTGGCGGCGAGATACGTCGAGTCGGGTCGGCGTAACTGGGAACGGGAGGAACCGGCCTGGGGGATCTTTCCGTGTCCGAGCGCGAGGTGGGGATGCTGCCACGCGAGATCGACGGGCGCGACTCGATCGAGCTCGGCTGCGGCACCGGTTACGTCTCCGCCTGGCTCGCCCGGCGTGGCGCCCGCCCGGTCGGCATCGACAACTCCGCCAGGCAGCTGGCGACGGCGCGCGCCTTCCAGCAGGAGTTCGGGATCGATTTCCCCCTCCTCCACGGCGACGCCGAGCGCGTGCCCTACCCCGACGCGTCCTTCGACATCGCGATCTCCGAGTACGGGGCGAGCATCTGGTGCGACCCCTACGCCTGGATCCCCGAGGCGGCGCGCCTCCTGCGGCCCGCCGGCGAGCTCGTCTTCCTCGTCAATTCCATCTTCACGATCCTCTGCGGCCCCGACGACGAGACGATCCCGGCGGGCGACCGGCTCCTGCGCCCGCTCTTCGGCATGCACCGGGTGCAGTGGCCCGGCGAGGACTCGGTCGAATTCCACCTGCCGCCGGGCAAGATGATCGCCTTGCTCCGCGACTGCGACCTCGAGGTCACCGACCTGATCGAAGTCCGCCCGCCCGCCGACGCGAAGACGAAATCCACCAGCGTCACCCTCGACTGGGCGCGCCGCTTCCCCTGCGAGGAAGTCTGGCGCGCCCGCAAGCGTGGCTGAGCGCCTGCCCGACCAGGCCATCGAGGCCCTCGCACCCGAAACGCCCCCGGCAGGATTCGAACCTGCGACCGTCGGATTAGAAGTCCGGTGCTCTATCCAGCTGAGCTACGGGGGCTCGGGGGCATTGTCGCTCCCCGGGCGGCGAGGTGCCGGGCGGGCGTCGCGGGTGGATCCGATCGGCAGGTGCCCTGAGCCGGCCGGGCAGCCGGCTTCCGGGGTAGGATGCCCGCGTGCCGATGGCGGGGGACGCGGGGGGAAGGATTTACTGGGAGCGCACGGGCGCGGGTGAGCCGCTGCTCCTGATCCAGGGGATGAGCGGGACGCGCCTCAGCTGGGGCGAGCCGTTCCTCTCGCGGCTGCGAGCCGACTTCGATTGCGTCGTCTTCGACAACCGCGGGATCGGCGACTCGGACGAGGTCGGGGAGCCGTTCACGATCGCCGACCTCGCCGCCGACACGCTGGCGGTGATGGACGCGGCCGGCTTCGAGACCGCGCACGTGCTCGGCATCTCGATGGGCGGGATGACGGCGCAGGAGCTGGCCCTCGTCCACCCCGACCGCCTCCGCAGCCTGACCCTCGGCTGTACCTACCCGGGCGGACCGGGCTCTTCGTTGATCGCCGGGGAGGACGCCGGGCCGCTGCTGGAGGCGATGGGCTCGGGCAACCTCGACCGCATGCTGATGGCGATGTACGAGGTGAACCTCTCCCCCGGCTTCCGCGCCGAGGAGTCCCACTTCGCCGACTTCGCCGCGATGGCCAAGGCCCTGCCCGCCCGCCAACGGACCGTGCAGCTCCAGCTCGGCGCGATCGGCGGCCACGACACCCAGGCGCGCCTCGCCGAGATCGCCGCCCCGACCCTGGTCGTCCACGGCTCGGCGGACAAGATGATCCCGGTCGCCAACGGCGAGCTGATCGCCTCGCTGATCCCCGGCGCCGGCCTCGAGATCCTGCGCGACGTCGGCCACATGTTCTGGTGGGAGCGGCCCGAGCGCTCCGCCGAGCTGGTCCGCACCCACGCGCTCGGCGCCTGAACGGCGCCCTCGAGCAGGCGCCTCGGGGTCAGGCGTCTGACACCCGCTCCGCGACGCCGGCAGCCCTATTCGACCCCTTCTTCGGCGCCTTCCTGCCGTTCTTTTTCCGACGCCCGTTCTTCTGCTTCGACCTTCTTTTCTTCTTCGAGTTCGACCGATCTTTCGAATTCTTTTTCCTGCTGGGGCGTCGGACAGGAGCTCGGCGACACCTTGCCGTTCACTTTGAAGACATAGTCGGGCTGGGGCACGATGTCGGGCTCTTCGATCACCTTCGTCAGCGCCGGATCGTCTTTCACCCAGGCGTAGACGGGATAGAAGTACGCGCCGTATTCGCCGTCCCTCGAGTCCTCGGTGTCGCGGGACATGATCAGGTAGTCGTAGTTGCCGGCGTTGATCCGTTCCATCAGCTGCGGGCAGGACGTCGGCAGTCGGTAGGCCCCGTGCGGGCCGGGCACGCCGATGTACTCGACTTCGTTGGTCGGCGGATTACCGAAGAAGCCGTACTGCCCGAAGATGATCTCGCTGTCGCCGATGATCCCGATCCGCTGGTGCTGCAGTTTCTGGGCGAAGGAGTAGGCCTTCTGCGGGCCGCCTTCCTGGAGGAAGAGTTTCGTATTCGTGTAGTGCTGTTCGGCGAACTGGGTCTCCTGGGCGCGTCCGAGGACGACCGACGCGACCACGACCACCACGCCCGCCACGGTCACGATGCGCCGCGACAGCGCGCCGCGCGAGCGCCCCACGCCGAGCGCCGCCGGGACCCAGACCAGTGCCAGGGTGATGAAGATCGCCCCGAAGGTGTAGGTCGTGTACCACTTCGGCGTCGTCAGCACGGTCACCCAGTAGATGGCGGCGAGGAACCACATCGTGATCCAGGCGCGCCGGTCGGGCGCCCGCAGCGGGCGCGCAAGAGGCAGCATCACCATCGCCAGGATCAGCCCCGGGATCAGGTACCGGGTGTTGGTGAAGAAGCCCGTCGGCGATCCTTCCTGGCCCGCCGCGGTCAGCGGCGTGAAGACGTAGACGACGGCGGTGAGGAGCGCCGCGGCGGCGATCACCCGCAGGATCTTGTTGTTCGAGCGCCAGATGATGAAGACCGCGGCGGCCACGGCCATGATCAGGATCAGCGGCCAGAGCGGGCCGAGCGCGTTCTCTAATTGAGGGAAGAACCAGTAGCGGTAGACCGTCGGGTCACCGAGGTAATGCGCCACGGCAAAGCGCGGCCGCGGGTCGAGCGGCATCTGGTCGGGCACCGGCAGGTTGAGCGGCCCGAACTTGGTGATCGGGATCGGATTGCCGCCCGTCTTGATCGCCGCCCGGACGTACCAGTAGCCGCCGGTGGCCAGCATCGAGAGGCCGAGGATCCAGGCGGTCGTCCAACGCCGCCCCTTGCCGCTGAAGAGGAAGACGCCGATCGCGATCGCCGCCACCGGCACCAGGAACGTCGTCTTCACCGAGGCGGCCAGCCCGGCCGCGATCCCGGCCATCACCAACGGCCCCTTGTCGAGCAGCGGCGCGCCGCGCTCCGGCGTGTCCTGCACCGCGGTTCCTTCGCGCGGCGCCCGGCGCTGGTGGGCGTTGATCAGGAAGGCGGCGAAGGCCACCAGGAAGGCCAGGCCCATGATGTCGTTCCGCGCCTCGCCCGGCTGCGTTTCGATCATCACGCCCGAGTCGAGGATGATCGCCCCCGCGATCAGGGTCGCCGGGCCGACCTTGTACGGCCGGCCGACACACCAGCAGGCCAACAGGGCGATCGCCAGCCAGAAGAGGTTGATCAGCGGCGAGAGCCAGTCGGTCTTGAAGAGGACGATCGCCGCGCCGTTGATCAGTTCCGAGCTCTGCGGATAGAACCAGGCGGCGAGGCGCAGCGGGTCGGTGAAGTGGAGATGGACCGTCGAATGCTCCTGGGCCATCGTCGCCGCGAACGGCATGTGGTACCAGGTCGTGTCGCCGCCGAACATGCCCTGGTCGAGAGCCAGCTGGGACGGGAACGTCCACTCGGCCATCGTGAAGGAGGCGACTGCCACCGCCAGCAGGAACGCCCATTTGGTGACCGCCGGGGCCTTGATCTCCTCGCCGCGCTCGGGCGCCTGCCAATAGCCGAGGCCGGCGGCGCCGAGACCGACCGCGATCGTGAAGATGATGATCCAGCCGAAGTCGAGGATGCTGAGCGACCCGAGGATCTCCAGCGAGATCACCAGCAGGGCGACGGCGAGCACGGCGTCGGCAAGCCGCGCCAGCGCGCCGGAGAATTCCGGCACGATCCAGCGCCGCAACCAGTACCCGCCGAGCCCGAGCGCGGCGAGGATCCCGATCACGGCGAGGCTGCCGGCTATGTAGGAGCCGAAGGAGGGTGCCACGGGCGCGTGATGCTATTCACCGCGCCCGTCGGGAGCGCCCCCGACCGCTCAGGCGGCGGTCGGGATGGTGCAGGCGACCCCGGTTCCTTTGAGCCCGCAGTAGCCGTTCGGGACCTTGTGGAGGTACTGCTGGTGGTAGTCCTCGGCGTAGTAGAAGGGCCCTGCGGGGGCGATCTCGGTGGTCACCGGCTCCTTGCCGGCGGCGCGCAGATCGGCGTCATAAGCGTCACGAACCCGTTCCGCGGTCTCCTTCTGCGCGTCGTTTGCGAAGTAGATGCCGGACCGATACTGCGTGCCGACGTCGTTGCCCTGGCGCATGCCCTGGGTCGGGTCGTGCTCCTCGAAGAACTTCTTCAGCAGGTCCTCGTAGGAAACCTTGGCCGGGTCGAAGGCGACCATCACCGCCTCGGCGTGGCCGGTCCTGCCCGAGCAGACCTCCTCATAGGTGGGGTTCGGCGTGCTCCCCTCCTGATATCCGACCGCGGTCGAGTAGACCCCGTCCATCTCCCAGAAGAGCCGCTCCGCTCCCCAGAAGCAGCCCAGCGCGAAGTAGGCGACGCAGGTCCCCGCGGGGAACGGCGGCTTCAGCGGCGTTCCCAGGACCGCGTGCGTCTCCGGCACCTGGAACGCGGGCTCACTGCGCCCCGGCAGGGCGTCCTCGGCGCTCACCATCTGGGTCTTGTCGGCGTTCAACATCGCCATCAGCTTTCCAATCGAGCTCATCCGTCTTCCTCTCTTTCGATGAGGGGAACGTTACGCCCCAGGCATAACAAGACTGTGAACTGGCGTCCGGTCGAAGTCCCTGAAGCGGTAGGCTCCCGGGGCAGGGCATCGGGAGGCCCGGAACGGAGAGAGCGATTTACGTTTGCGAACGTTGTGGAAGCCGGTTCAACTCCGCCCGCTTTGCACACATAGAGCTATGCCCGAGGTGCCTTCTGCGCGACGACGTCGCCTCCCACCTCGTCTCCGTGCCTGACACCAGGCGGACGACCGAGCCGCCGAAAAGGACCCCACCCGAGCCCGACGCCGCCAGCGCCGAGCTGGGCTGAGCCCGGCCGCAGGGCCGGGACTCACGGCGAAACGACCCTGACCGCGTAGCGCAGCACCGTCGTTTCGCCCTCGACGGTGGAGGCGATCGGGTCGAGCCCCACCGGGCCCGCGTCGGCGCGGGAGAAGAGGCGGACGCCATCGCCCAGGAGGATCGGGGCGACGTGGACGATGACCTCGTCGAGGAGATCGGCCTCGAGGCACCGGCGGGCGACGTTGGCGCCGAGAACGACCACGTCGGCACCCCCCGCGGCCTGCCGCGCGATCTCGACGGCCTCCACGATGGGAACGTCGAGGAACCGACCCGTGACGCCCTTCACGACCGGCGGGTCGGCGGGCGGGTCGTGCCTGAGCACGAAGAAGGGGCCCCGAAAGGCGCCGCCATAGAAGCCCGGCTGCCGCCGGTCCTCGACGTCCTGCGTCCGCCGGCCGACGAGCAGCGCCCCGGTCGAGCTCACCACCTCGGCGGCCGTCCCGCCCGAGCCGCCGTCGACCTCGAAGACCCAGTCCATGCCGTCGTCGGGTCCGGCGACGAAGCCGTCAAGACTCATCATCGTGTGCCAGAGCAGCTTCTCCATCTCGCCCACCTTTCGAGTCCTCCGAATCACCTGTCCACCACCTGGACCGGGACAGCGGCCGAAACTCATCGGCGGACCGGATCGATCATCGGGGCGCCCGGATTCGAACCGGGGACCTCCGCCACCCAAAGGCGGCGCGCTACCAGGCTGCGCCACGCCCCGACCGGGGCAGTGTAGGCACAGCCGGCGATCTCGGGCGGGCTTCAAGCGGTGGCGCACCGGTGGACCCCGCGCAGATCATCTAGCTTCCCGTGGCGATGGCCGACGTCAAACCACTGAAAGCGCTTCATTACGACCTCGCCAAGGTCGACGGCCTGGCGGCGGTCGCCTCGCCGCCCTACGACGTGATCGACGCCGCCGAGCGGGCCCGGCTGCTCGGCCGCTCCCCCTACAACGCGGTGGCGATCGACCTGCCGGTGCCGTTCGATCCGGACGATCCGGCGAGCAGGCCGGTCGGCGATCCATACGAGGACGCGGCGCGACGGATCGACGCGTGGCGCGCCGAGGGCGTGCTCGAGGCTGACGCCGAGGACGCGGTCTGGGCGCTGTCCCAGGAGTACACCGCCCCCGACGGCGCCAGGCACTCCCGCCACGGCGTGCTCGTCCGGGTGCGGGTCGAGGACTACGAGACCGGCACCGTCCGCCCCCACGAGCGCACCCACCCCGGCCCGCTCCAGGACCGTCTCGAACTGACCCGTGCAACGCGCCTGAACCTCTCGCCGATCTTCTCGCTGTCCACCGAGGACCCCTGGCCGCTGGTCGAGCCCGCCCTCGCCGCCGAGCCCTGGGGCGAGGTGACCGACGAGGACGGCACCGTCAACCGGGTCTGGCGCGTGGCCGACCCCGCCGTCGTCGCCGCCGTGGTCGAGCGCCTCGCCGACGCCCAGCTGCTGATCGCCGACGGTCACCACCGCTACGAGACCGCGCGCGCCTACCGCGACGAGATCGGCGGCGAGGGCCCGCAGAATTACACCCTGATGGCGCTCACCGGGCTCGACGACCCCGGGCTCACCGTCTTCCCCACCCACCGCCTGCTGAGCGGCTTCTCGCATGACCCGGCCCGCCGCGAGCGCCTCCTCGCCGGCCTCGAGGAGCTCTTCGAGGTCGCCGAGGTCCCGCGCGATCAGCTCGACCCGGCCACGGCCGAGGGCGTCGGCGTCTTCGGCCTCTTCGACGCTGCCGAGGGCACCGCCCGCCGCCTGCGCCTGCGCGACACCGCCGAGCTCGACCGCCGCCTCGCCGGCAAGCCCGAGGCCTACCGCCGGCTGGACTCGGCGATCCTCGAGACGCTCGTCCTGACGGGCCTGGCCGGGATGAGCGAAGAGGACATCACCGAGCGTCGCGGCCTCGAGTACGCGAAGAGCGTCCCCGACGCGGTCGAGATGGTGGAGAACGGCATCTACGACCTCGCCTTCATCCTCCGCCCGGTGCCGATCGAGCAGGTCCGCGCCGTCGCCGCCACGGACGCGAACATGCCGCCGAAGTCGACCTACTTCTTCCCCAAGGTGATGACCGGGTTGGTCTTCAACCCGGTCGGCTGACCGGCGCACCCGCGCGGCCGGTCCTCCCGCCCGCGTAGGATCGACGCATGGTCAAGATCTACACGAAGAAGGGCGACGACGGCACCACCTCCCTCTGGTATGGCGGTCGCGTCCCCAAGGACAGCACCCGCACCGAGGCCTACGGCTCGCTCGACGAGGCCTGCTCGGCGCTCGGCGTCGCGCGGGCCCTCTGCACGGGTGGCGACGGCAGCGACGAGCTCGCCGCCGACATCCTGCGCCTCCAGGACGACCTCTTCGTCGCCGGGGCCGAGCTGGCGACCGCGCCGGAGGCAGCGGAGCGCCTCGAAGACGGGGTCAGCCGCACGACGCCGGCGATGGTCGAGGAGGCCGAGCGACTGATCGACCGCTACATGTCGGAGGTCGAGCTGCCGCCGAAGTTCGTCATCCCCGGCGGCAACCTCCTCTCCGCCCACCTCGACGTCGCCCGTACCGCGATCCGCCGCGCCGAGCGCCGCATCTCCACCCTCGCCGAGGAAGGCGAGCTGGCGAGCGACACCGTGGTCGGTTTCGTCAACCGCGCCTCCGACCTCGCCTACGCGATGGCCCGCTGGGCCGACGTTGACGACCCGGCGCTCTTCGCGGGCCGCGGCCGCTGATGCACGCCCACGTGGTGGCCCGCCGGATCGCGGGCTACTCGCACGAGATCGACCTCGGCGACGAGCGCGAGATCGTCGTCGACGAGCCGGCCGCCGACGGCGGCACCGACACCGGGCCGCGGCCGACCCAGCTCCTGGCGTCGAGCCTCGCCGGCTGCACCGCGATCACGATCGAGGCCTACGCCGACCGCAAAGGCTGGGACCTGCCGACCCTCGAGGTCTCCGTTGACATGAAGTCCGACCCGGATCGCAAGCCCACCCACTTCGCCGTCGAGGTCGCCCTCCCCGCGGGGCTGGACGACGACCAGCGCCGCAGGCTGATGGTGATCGCGGAGAAATGTCCGGTGCACAGGCTGCTCGAGCAGGGCTCCGAAATCACGGTCGCCGAACGCGCCCTCGCGGCCTGATGGACCTCGGGCTCGCCGGGCACGCCGGGGTGATCACCGGCGCCGGCGGCGAGCTCGAGGCGGCGACGGCGCGACTGCTGCGCGCCGAGGGCGCCGAGGTGCGTGAGGCGGCCCCGGGGGAGTTCGGCGCGATCGGCGATGTCGACTTCCTCGTGAGCTTCGCGGGCGGCGCCGACGTGGACGACCTGCGCGCCGCCCACGAGCTCGCGGTGATGGCGCCGCTGCGGGCGATGAAGGCAATCGCTCCGCTCCTCGCCGAGCACAGCGGGGGCCGGATCGTCAACGTCTGCCCCTCCGCGGGCTCGGTCGCGGGCGCCGCCACGCTCTCCCTCTCCCGCCTCTTCGCCGACCGCTATGCCAAGCAGGGCGTGCTCGTCAACGCGCTCTGCCCCGATCCGGCTACCGACCTCGAGGCCACCGCCCGCGAGATCGCCTTCCTCTGCTCCCCCCGCGCCTCCCACGTGGCCGGCGCGACCTGGTAGCGGGCCCCGCCGCCGAACCCGTGGTCGTCCTAACCGGCGCCCCCACCACCCGTGGTCGTCCTAACCGGCGCCCCCACGGCCCGTGGTCGTCCTAACCGGCGCTATAGGTCGGTTAGGACGACCGCGCTCGGGGTGGGTTGGAAAGGACGACCGCGGCGGCAGGGGATGATGGGGGCTTGGAGCGGAACGGGGACATCGGGGCACTGCTGCTCGGGGCCGCCGAGGCGCAGGCGATGGAGGCCCACGGCGGCACCGAGTCGGCGGTGCTGCTACCGCTCTACGGCTGGCCACACGCGCCGGGGCTGATCTTCACCGAGCGACGCGCCGACCTGCGGCGACACGCGGGCGAGGTCTCCTTTCCCGGCGGCCGCCACGACCCCGGCGATGCCGACCTCGAGGCAACCGCGCTGCGCGAGGCGCGCGAGGAGATTGCCCTCGACCCGGCCGCGGTCGAGGTCGTCGGCGCGCTGCCCCCGGTCTCCACCTTCGTCACCGGCTACCGGATCCAGCCCTTCGTCGGACTGGTCGACGACCCGCGTGCATTGGGCCTCGAACCGAACCCGACCGAGGTCGAGACCGTCCTCACCCTCTCCCTCGGCCGACTCCGTGAGGGGTACGAAATGCGACGACTGATCCGCCGTGGCGTGGCAATCCACACGCCGACCTATGAGGTCGACGGCCAACTCATCTGGGGAGCGACGGCGAGGATCCTGGGGGACTTCCTTAGACGCATCGCATAGGGGTGACAGGAGGCCAGTCCCACAGGGACGTTTCAGCTACCGGCGCGACAGGATCTCGACGACGCCGGCCTCGAGCTCCGCGACCCACCGCGCGCCGCCCGCTCGCGGCGTCTCCGTCACCGTCGCCGGGATGCGCCAGGTGCGTTCGGCGTTGCGGACCAGTTCGGCGCCGCCCGCCAGCAGGGCGCCTCCCACCGTGCCGGCGCCCTCGTAGATGAAGCCGCGCACCGGGGTTTCGACAAGGCGTTCGAGCAGGGATTCGAGACGTGGGCCGTGGATCGCGGCGAGGTTCTCGGCGTCGCCGGTCGCCGAGCCGAGGAGCCAGATCAGCACCGCCACGTCGTCGACCAGCTCAAGGATCGTGCCCGGCTGCTCGGGATCGGCGCGAGCCGGCTCGATCCCGGCGGCTTCGATCGGCGCCAAGCCCTCGGCATCGCGGCTCGTCCCGCGCACCGCCCAGCCCTCGTCGAGCAGCTCGGAGCCGAGGGCGCGGCCGGAGCAGCCGCAGCCGACGATCAGCGCGCGAGCCACTCGGGGGCGCGCCGACCGTTCGCGCGGCGCTGTTCGGAGTTGGCGCCCGGACCGGGGCGACTGTGGACGTTGTGGCTGTCGACCGGCTCGCCGCACACCGAGCAGATCTGGACCGCGTGGAAGGCGTGGTCGCCGTGGACCACCTCCAGCGGCGGCCCCTTCTCGGCCGTGTACTTGTCGCCCCAGGCGAGCAGGGCGAGCAGCACCGGCTGCAGATCGCGGCCCTTCTCGGTGAGGACGTACTCGAAGCGCTCCGGGTGCTCGCTATAACGGCGTCGCTCGACGATCCCCTCCTCCGTCAGCGTCGTCAGCCGCCGGCTCAGGACGTTGGTGGCGACGCCGAGCGAGGCCTGGAACTCGTCAAAGCGGCGCCGCCCGAGGAAGAGGTCGCGGAGGATCAGGACCGTCCAGCGCTCCCCCAGAAAAGAGAGCGGCTTCGCGATCGAGCAGTTCTTCTCGGCGTAAGCCTCGATGGCCATGTCCGGATTCTAGCAGTCACTTTCTTTTCGCAAGCTACTTCTGCTACCGTGACTTGCGAAATGCAAGCGACCAACCGCGCCACTGCGACGCGGAGGAGGAGAGCGACGACATGGCACACCGCTGGAAGGTCCTCGCAGTCACCTCGATCGGCCTCTTCATGGCCAGCCTCGACCTGTTCATCGTCAACATCGCCTTCCCCGATCTCTCGCGCTCCTTCGGCGACGCCTCGCTGTCGAGCCTCTCCTGGGTCCTCAACGGCTATGCGATCGTCTTCGCCGCGCTGCTCGTCCCGGCGGGCCGGATCGCCGACCGGATCGGCCGCAAGCGCGTCTTCATCAGCGGCCTGCTTCTCTTCTCCGCCGCCTCGGCCCTCTGCGCGGTAGCGCCCTCGATCCCGTTCCTGGTCGGCGCCCGCGTTCTCCAGGCGGCCGGCGCGGCGATGATGATCCCGACCACCCTCGGCCTCCTCCTCCCCGCCTTCCCGGCCGAGCAGCGCCCGGTCGCGATCGGCATCTGGTCGGCCGTCTCGGGCGTTGCCGCCGCGCTCGGCCCACCGATCGGCGGCCTCCTCGTCCAGCTCAGCTGGCACTGGATCTTCCTGGTCAACGTGCCGATCGGCCTCGCCACGGCGTTCGCCGCCATGCGCATCCTCGACGAGGCCCGCGAACCCGAGGATGGCCGCCCCGACCTGCTCGGCGCCCTGATGCTCGCGCTCGGCATCGGCGTCCTCACCCTCGGCATCGTCCAGGGCCCGGAATGGGGCTGGACCGACGGCCGCGTGCTCGGCTCGTTCGTCGCCGCGATCCTCCTCGTCGTCGCCTTCCTCTTCCGCTCCGCCCACCACCGCGCGCCGGTGATCGAGCTCCCGCTACTGCGGGTCCGCTCCTTCGCCCTCGCCAACCTGGCGACGCTGGTCTTCTTCATGGGCTTCGGCGCGATGCTCCTCTCCGGCGTCCTCCTGCTGACCGAGGTCTGGGGCTGGTCGGAGCTGCGCGCCGGCTTCGCCCTCTCCCCGGGGCCGCTGATGGCGGCAGCGTTCGCGGCGCCCTCGGGGCGGCTCGGCGCGCGCATCGGCCAGCGGCCGGTGGCGACGCTCGGCTCCCTGATCTTCGCCGGCAGCTTCGCCTTCATGCTCGCCGCGATCGGCCCGAGGCCCGAATATGCCACGACCTTCCTGCCCGCCTTCATGCTCGCCGGCGTCGGGGTCGGGCTGACCCTGGGGACCCTCCCGGCGGCCGCGACCGCCTCCCTGCCCCCGGGCCGCTTCGCCACCGGGAGCGCCGTCTTCGGCATGGCCCGGCAGCTCGGCTCGGCGATCGGCGTCGCGATCCTCGTCGCCCTGCTCGACTCTTCGGGCGGTGACCTCCTCCACGGCCTGCGCAGCGGTTGGTGGTTCGCCCTCGGCGCCGGCATCGGCGCGGCCGCCCTCGCCGTCTCCCTCCCCGCCCGGGCGAAGGCGACGGCGAGCGAGCCCGCCCCCGCCGCCGCGTAGCAGCCGCTCAGCGGCTGCCGCGCATCCGGGCCTTCCAGCGCTCGTCGTCACGGACCCGCGCCTCGATGTCGGCCTCGGTCAGCTCCTCGGCGCCGCGGCGGCGGCGCATCTCGTTCTGCGCCTCCAGCATCTGGCGCACGTCGTCGAGCTCGTTCTGGACCTCGACCGCGGGCGAGCGCGTCGGGAACCAGTCGAGCAGCTCGGCGTCGTCACCGGGGTAGAAGTGACCGACGACGACGACCACGCCGACGAGGAAGACCAGAACCGCGACCGTCCCCAACAGAAGCAGCACCGTCCCAGCATACGCCCGCCCGGCGCGCGTCAGGTAGCCTCGCCGCCATGACGAGCGGCTTCACCGAGATGGCCAGCGTCGACGGGAGGATCGGACCGACCGCCGAGGCGACGATCGGGCTGAAGGACGACGGCCTCTACCGCGGCGACGGTGCCTTCGAGGTGATCCGCCTTTACGCGGGCCGCCCCTTGGCGCTCGCCGACCACATCGCCCGCCTCGAACGCTCCGCCGCGGCGCTCCGCCTCGAGTTCGACCGGATGGCGCTGCGCGCCGAGATCGACGCGCTGCTGGGCGCGGCAGGCGCGGTCGAAGGCCAGCTGCGTCTGATCGTCACCCGCGGCGGCCGCCGCATCGCCACCACCGAGCCGGTACCGGTCCACGCCGAGACGATCAGGGTCGCATCGGTCACCTACCAGCCGACGATCATCCTCAACGGCGTCAAGTCGCTCTCCTACGGCGCGAACATGCTGGCGACGCGGCTGGCGAAGGAGACGGGCGCCGACGAGGCCCTCCTGGTCCGCCCCGACGGGATCGTGCTGGAGCCGCCGACCTCCTCGATCTTCTGGGTCGCCGAGGGCGCCCTCCGCACCACCGCGCTCGCCGAGGGAGTGCTCGCCTCGATCACCCGCGACCGCATCCTGACGGCGATCCCCGGCATTGAGGAGGGCGCCTGGACGCTCGACGAGGTGAAGCGGTCCTCGGAGGCCTTCCTCGCCTCGACCACGCGCGAGATCCAGGCGGTCGCCCAGATCGACGACGTCGCGCTCCCCGAGGCGCCCGGACCCCGCACTCGCGAGGCGCAGGAGCTCTTCGCCGCCGCCCGCGACGCGGAGCTCGCGGCGACCATCGATTGACATGGACTTCAACCTCTCCGGCGAGCAGCAGCTGATCGCCGAGACCGCGCGCGAGTTCGCCGACCGTGAGATCCTGCCGCGGGTGCGCGAGAACGACCGCGCCGAACGCTTCGACCGCGAGCTGGCGCGCAAGCTCGGCCAGGTCGGCTTCCTCGGCCCGATCCTCGACGAACGTTACGGCGGCCGCGACCTCGACTACATCGGCTACGGCCTGATCGTCGGGGAGATCGGGCGCGCCGACTCCTCCGCCCGCACCGTCGTCTCCGTGCAGACCTCCCTGGTCGGCTCCGCGGTCGAGAAGTGGGGCACCGAGGATCAGAAGCTGCGCTGGCTGCCGGGCGTCTGCAGCGGCGAGGGACTGGGCTGCTTCGGCCTCACCGAGCCCGATACCGGCTCCGACGCGGCCAACCTGCGCACCCGCGCCACCAAGACCGACTCGGGCTGGTCGATCAGCGGTCAGAAGATGTGGATCTCACTCGGCAACGCCGCCGAGTTCGCCCTGATCTTCGCCCAGACCGACCCGGTGCTGAAGCACAAGGGGCTCGCCGCGTTCATCGTCCCGACCGCCTCCGAGGGCTTCACCAGCGCCCCGATCCACGGCAAGCTCGGCCTGCGCTCCTCCGACACCGCCGAGCTCTCCCTCGACGCGGTCGAGGTCGGCGACGATGCCCTGCTCGGCACGGTCGGCGATGGATTCAAGGTCGCGATGAGCGCCCTCGAATCGGGCCGCTATAGCGTCGCCGCGGGCTGCGTCGGGATCATGGACGGCTGCGTCGACGCCAGCGTCAGCTACGCGAAGGAGCGCCGACAATTCGGCGTCCCGCTGGCCCGCTTCCAGCTGGTCCAGGAGATGATCGCCGACATGATCCTCAAGCGTGATGCCAGCCGCATGCTGGTCCTCCGCGCGGGGCTGCTGAAGGACGAAGGCAAGCCGAACGCGACCGAGACCTCGGTCGCCAAGGTCTACGCGACCGAGGCGGCGGTCGAGTGCGCCAACCTCGCGATCCAGGTCCACGGCGGCTCCGGCTACGTCGACGACTATCCCGTCGAGCGCTATCTCCGCGACGCCCGCGTGACGACCCTGTACGAGGGCACCTCGCAGATCCAGAAGCTGATCATCGGCCGCGCCGCGACCGGGATCAACGCAATGACGCCGATGGCCGAGGCCTAGGCGCCACCGGCGCCCCGCTGGTCAGTCGCCGATCAGGCGCAGCATCAGCTCATCGACGTAGCACCAACTCCAGTCCTCACCCGGCTGGGCGGAGCGGATGATCGGATGGCCGGTCGACTTGAAGTGCGCGGTGGCGTGCTTGCCTTCGGAGTTGTCGCAGCAGCCGACGTGGCCGCAGGTCTGGCACATCCGCAGGTGGACCCACCGCATGCCGAGCGCCAGGCACTCCTCACAGCCCTCGACGTCCCCGGGGAGATCCAGGAACTGCACAGAGTCGAGATGGGTGCACTCGGCGGCCACTGGAGCCAAACATAGCGATCCCGACAGATTGGACGAATATACGAGTCCCCCCAAACGATGGGGAAGTCGGTCAGATCTCCATCTCGACCGGCTCGCCGCCGGGGAACCAGTGGGCCTCGACCGGCGGCGCCGAGTCGCGCAGATAACGCTCCGCGTCGAGAGCTCCCATGCAGCCGGTGCCCGCGGCGGTGACCGCCTGGCGGTAGGTGTGGTCGACCACGTCGCCGACCGCGAAGACCCCCGCCAGGTCCGTCCGGGTCGAGCCCGCCTCGACCTTGATGTAGCCGTCCTCGTCGGTCGCCACCTGGCCCGCGACGACCTCTGAGCGCGGCACGTGGCCGATCGCGACGAAGGCACCGGTGGCCTCGACCGCGCTCTCCTCGCCGGTCTCGGCGTGGCGCAGGCGGACCCGCGCCAGCTTGCCGTCCTCGCCGGCGACGAACTCGAGTGGCACGTAGGGGGTCAGCGTGTCGATGTTGTCGACCGCGAGCGCCCGGTCGCGCATGATCTTCGAGGCGCGGAACTCGTCGCGCCGGTTCACGATCGTCAGCTCGTCGGCGAACTTGGAGATGAAGATCGAGTCCTCCATCGCCGAGTCGCCGCCACCGATCACCAGCACCCGATGGCCCTTGAAGAAGGCGCCGTCGCAGACGCCGCAGGTAGAGACGCCGCGGCCGCCGAGCTCCATCTCACCGGGAATCCCGAGCCGTTTGGGCTCCGCTCCCATCGCCAGGATCACGGTCCTCGCACGGTGCTCCTCGTCGCCGAGGAAGACCTTCTGGACGCCGCCGTCGGAGAGCTCGACGCGGTCGACGTCATCGGTGACGAAGCGGGTCCCGAAGCGCTCCGCCTGGGCGCGGAACTGGCTCATCATCTCCGGGCCCATGATCCCCTCGGGGTAGCCGGGGTAGTTCTCGACGTCGGTCGTGTTCTGCAGCTGGCCGCCCCACTGGAAGCCCTCGAAGACGAGCGGCTCGAGGTTCGCGCGGGCGGTGTAAAGCGCCGCCGTGTAGCCGGCCGGGCCACCGCCGACGATGATCACGTTCTCGACTTTCTTCTTGTCCTCGCTCATTCGCTCACCTCTCGCCCGCCAATACTTTACTTTTTATAGTACCACTGCCCCGATCGATCGGCAGCCCCTCCTCTTCCCAGCGCCGGACAGTGTTGCGCAGTTGGAAGAAGGCGACGACGCCGGGTGGGATCGGCATCCAGAAGGAGACCAGGCGGAAGATCAGGATCGCCGGAAAGACCGTTTCCTCGGGTAGGCCGAAGAGGACGAAAGCGCCGATCATCCCGGCGTCGACCGCCCCCACGCCGGCCGGGGCCAGCGGGAAGAGGTTGGCGACCATGCCGATGAAGAAGCCCTGGACGACGACGGCGAGCGGCACGTGGATGCCGAGCGAGTGAAAGGAGGCCCAGAGGACGCCGATGCTGGCCGCCCAGAAGCCCGCCGCGCCGAGCACGGCGAGGCCGCCGCGGCGCGGGTGGGCGAACAGCCCCAGCGCGAAGCGGAAGCCCTCCCCCAGCGTCTCCGGCACCCCCGAGGCCCATTCGACGAAGCTGCGCATGTGGTCGCCGCGGACGTGCGGCATCAGCCTGCCTTCGACGTCGGCGGGGATCAGCGCAATCAGCACGCCCAGCACCAGCATCACGCCCGCGATCGCCGCCGGGACGATCGTCAGCTCGACCGAGTTTTCGCCGTTGACGACGCCGGTCCGCAGCAGGAGGCCGCAGACGATCAACGCCAGCGGGTAGAACGCGTAGTGGAGGCTGATGAAGGCGACCATGCGGCGGGCCACCTCGCGGCGCCGCATCCCGGCTTTGCGCAGCGCCCAGTAGGTCAGCGCCACCCCGCCCGCGCCGCCCGCCGAGAAGAGCAGGGTCGCCGCCACCCCGGCCATATTGACCTGGTAGGTCTCGCTCCAGGTCAACCGCAGGTCCTCACCGCCGACCACCGCTTTGAAGAGGGCGATGTAGGTCGCGTAGGAGGCGATCGAGAAGACAACCGCGACGGCGATCCAGATCGGCTCGGCTTCACCCAGTCTGCCGACCGCGTCCCCCAGCCCGACGAGCTTGGGGAAGAGGAAGTAGATCCCGACCAGCAGGATCAGCACGACGGCGCCGGTCTGCAGCATGCGCCTGGTGCTGAAGATCGGCAGCTCGGTCAGGCGGCCGCCGCCGTTTCCCTCTTCTCGCCGCTCGTCGTCGGGCACTGCCTCTGACGCTACCGGGGCGTGCCGCCGGCGATCCGCTCGAGCCGTTGAACCACGCCGCTGACCCGCCCGACCGCGGGGGCAAAGACCGGATCGGCGCGGCGTACGGCGCCGACCAGGCCGGCACCGGCAAGCAGATCGGTGACGTAGTGCTCACCCAGGTAGACGAGGCCGAAGCCGAGGGTGAGGGCGTAGGCCCAGGCGACCGCCCCCTCGCCGCGGCTCGATTCCGAGAGCGAGACCGCACCCTGCACCGAGGTGGCGAAGTGGAGCGAGGGCATCGCCGCCCAGGGATTGCCACCGAGCGCCTTGTAGAGCGGCCCCCAGAGGCGACCCCAGAGCGGTTCGCCGACCTCGATCATGATCCGCCGCATCGGCTCCTCGGTGTGGCCCTGCTGCGAGGACCACCAGGGCGGTGCGGTCGGCACCGCCCAGTAGCCGAAGGCGCCGGCGTCGAAAACGGCCGCCATCTGACGGGCGGCGCGGGGGAAGTTCTCCGGGTGCCGGACGAGGATCCAGGACAGCACCGCGTAGGGCTCGAAAAACCAGAGCCAGTGGGTGACCGTGAGCAGGCGGTCGAGCGCCGCGATACCCCGGCGGCCGGCGAGCAGGGCCTGCAGGCGCTCCCCGGGGAGGCGGCCGCGCCCGATCATCGAATCGACCTTGATCGGGTAGTGGACGTAAAGGCGGCGACGGAGTCCCTCCGGATCGTCGTAGGGCATCTCATGGACGACCGTGAACGACCACATCTGCATCGCGAAGAGGGCGACGTCGCGCTTGCGTGAGCGGGGGGCGAGGACGGCGACGGCGAGGGGCCCCGAGGCGGCCACGGCGAGGGTCACCGCCCCCGGTACGCGCAGGCGCCGGCGCACCAACGGGAGGGCGATCGCCGAGCCGACGATCGCGGCCGCACCTGCCCGGACGGCCAGCCGTACCGCTTTGGGTGGCCGTGAGCGCCTTCTCATAGCGTCGGCGAGTATAAGAACCCGGGGTCGGCCCGCACCCACCGCACCGCATCCACGCCGCTCGCCGTGATTAGAATGGCCGCGCCTTGACGCCGCACTCGCCTGGCACCGGCCAGATAAACACTCTGATTTGGATCGGCTTCTTTGCCGCCCTGATCGTCTTTCTCGCGATCAACCTCGGCCTGTTCGGGGCGATCCGCCGCAACCGCGGTGGCCGCGGGCGCACCGCGACCCAGTCGCGGGCCGCGGTCGGCTCGCAGTTGCGCGTCGCCGGTCTGCTCTCAGGGTTCGCCGCCCTTCTCTTCGTGCTCGGCATCATCTTCACCTCCAACGCGACCTCGACGCCGCAGACCACCTCCGCCGGGCTGACCTCCTACCACGGGGAAAAGCTCGAAGGACCGCTGGTGATCAAGGCCACCGGGCAGCAGTGGATCTGGCGCTACAACTACCCGAACGGCTCGTTCAGCTACTACAAGCTGGTGATCCCGGTCCACACCGAGATCCAGCTGAAGCTGCGGTCGACCGACGTGATCCACACCTGGAACGTCCCCGACCTGGCGCCGAAGACCGACGCGGTCCCCGGTAAGGACACCTCGATCTACTTCCGCGCCGACGCCGAAGGCGAATTCTGGGGCCAGGCCTCCACCCTCTCCGGCCAGGCCTACGCCTCGATGCGGACCGCGGTGGAAGTGGTGACGCCCGAACGCTTCGAAGAATTCATCGCCGAACAGCAGAAGGACCTCCGCGCGGCGAACGAAAGCGCCGCTGAAATCGACAGCCGGAAAGCCGCCGAAATGGAAGAAGTAGGCGAAGAAAACGGCTCTGAAAGTGAAGAAAGCGCGGGATCCGGCGAAGGCGAAGCCACTGAAGAAGGCGGCGAAGAAGCCGAAGCGCCGGCCGAAGAAGGCAAAGAAGCCGAAGAAGGCGGTGCTGAAGAAGCGGAAGGCGGCGCCGCCGCCGCGGTGAACGCCGAAGCCGGCAAAGAAGTGTTCGCCGAAAACTGCTCGATCTGCCACGGCGCCACCGGCCACGGCGGCAACGGCGGTCCTGACCTGACGACGATGCCGAAAGCCAAAGAA
>JAFDWO010000106.1 GCA_018268415.1 Actinomycetota bacterium
TCACGGAAGGGAAGAGAAGTCACGCTTCCGTGCATCCCTCCGTCCCCGGAGATCGCCCCGCTGTTCCTTATGGTCCTGTGGGGACCATAAGGAACAGCGGAAGGGGGATGGGGCCCCGTTCCGCGACCCGGCGGTCGGCCCGTCGAGGCGCACGGGGCCGCCACGCCTCTCTCGCGACTTCGTCCCTGATCCTCACGCCTTCGTGCCCGGACACAGTCCTCTCCGTGACTCCCCCGGCGACCCGGCGGCGACAGCTTCCCCTCGCCACGGCGAGAGGCAGGCGCTCCTACCCTTCGAGCCGCTTCCGATCCAACTTCCCGCTCGGGGTCTTCGGCAGCTCGTCTACCGCGACCACCTCGCGGGGGTACTTGTGGGGGGAGAGGCGGTCCTTGACGAACTTCTGCAGGGCGGGGGCGTCCAGGGTCGCACCCTCGCGCAGGACGACCACCGCGCGGGGGAGGGTCAGGCCGTCGCGTTCGAAGGCGACGACGGCGCACTCGGCGACGTCGGGATGGAGTGCGAGGCAGTGCTCGATCTCGGCCGGGGCGACCCAGATCCCGCCCACCTTCAGGAGGTTGTCGGCGCGGCCGTGCGAGGAGAGGTAGCCGTCGGCGTCGCGCTCGAAGAGGTCGCCGGTCCGCACCCACTCGCCGACGTAGGTCCGTTGCGATTTCAGCCGGTCGCCCCAGTACATGACGGCGGCGGTCGGCGCGCGGACGTGCAGTTCGCCGATCTCGCCGTCGGGGAGGGGCGTGCCGTCGGGGCTGACGATCGCCGCCTCGTAGCCGGGGACCATCTGGCCGACGGTCCCCGGGCGCACCGCGCCGGGCCGGTTGGAGGCGTAGACGTGGTAGCACTCGCAGGAGCCGATCGCCTCCAGCGTCTCCAGCCCGTAGAGCTCGGTCCAGCGGGCGGCCAGCGCGGGAGGGAGGGCCTCGCCGCTGGAGATGCAGCGGGTGATGCTGGAGAGATCGCGCTCGGCGGCGCCCGGGTGGTCGAGCATCGCCCGCATCATCGTCGGCACCTGCACGAGGACCGTGGGGCGGTGCCGTTCGATCAGGTCGAAGAGCAGCTCGGGGGTGGGACGCTCCGGGTAGACGACCGAGGAGGCGCCGACGCCGATCGGGTAGAGCGCCGCGAGATCACGCGCGTAGCCGAAGAAGAGCTTGGGGACCGGCAGGACCACGTCGTCGGGACCGAGGCCGAGGACTTCGCGTCCGTAGGCCTCGAAGTTCAGGATCGGCGCGTGGGCGAGGTGGACCGCGGCCTTCGGCGACCCGGTGCTGCCGGTGGTGAACTTCCACAGCACGATGTCGTCCTTGGAGACCGGCAGCGGAGCGAGGTCCGGCGAGGCCGCGTCGGCGGCGGTGTCGAGCGCGACCTCGCCCGGCCGGAGGTCCGGCGCGTCGCCGGCAACCAGCAGGTGCTCGAGCGTCTCCACTCCCTGGCGCGCCTCCCGCATCGCCGCGAGCGTGGTCGCGTCGACGATGGCGGCCCGGGCGCCCGTGTAGCGCAGGAAGTAGTTGAGGTCCTTGGTCGGCAGGAAGGTGTAGACCTCGGCGGCGACGGCGCCGATCGCCACCGCGCCGAACCAGGAGGCGACGAACGCGGTGCCGTCGCCGAGCACGAGGAGAACCCGCTCTTCGCGGCGGATCCCCAGCTCCCGCAGGACGTTGCCGATCTGGTTGGCCCGCGCGCTCAGCTCGGCGTAGGTGCAGGGCCCCTCGGGGGTGTGCAGGGCGACCCGCTCGCGGTTGCCGTTCGCCAGGTTGCGGTGCAGGAACCAATCGGTGAGGTTGAGCCGCTCGGGGAGGTCCGCATGGGTCAGCACCCGGCCAATATATAACAGGTCAGTGTAAGATTCTGTGAACTATCAGTCGAGCCGTGTCCCATTGGTCGACATACACTCCCGCGAATGGCCTCAAAACGTGACAGCGCTCGGCGCGAGCACCCCGGTCCGCCACGCGCGTCGGACACGATCCAGCCGCAGGAGCTGATCGTGACGCTGTTCGGGGCCTACGTCGGCGCCGACGCCAGACCGGCGTGGTCGGGCGGCCTGGTCGAGCTGATGTCGGCGTTCGGTTGCACCACCGGGTCCTCGCGGATCGCGCTCAACCGCGTGGTCGAGCGCGGGCTGCTGGAGCGCCACCGTGAGGGGCGGTTCATCTCCTACGCCCCGACCGAGCGCCTGCGCGACCTGATCGCCGTCGGCGATCGCCGGATGGCGGCGCTGACCGACCCGCCCGAGTGGGATTCGACCTGGACCGTGGTCTGGTACTCGATCCCGGACGAGCTCCGCCGGGTTCGCCACCGGTTGGGCAGGCGCCTGCGCTTCCTCGGCTTCGGGCCGCTGGAGGACAGCACCTGGGTCGCCCCGCGCGACCAGAGCGCCGAGGTCCTCCCTTATCTCGAGCGGCTGGGCGTGCGCGACCGGGTCGGGATCATCGTCGGCGACCAGCAGGTCGAGCCGCAGGCGACGATCGCCCGCGCCTGGGACGACGAGGAGCTGGCGCTCCGCTATCGGCTCTTCAACAAACGCTTCGCGCCGCTGAAACGCCGCGGGCTCAGCGACGCCGAGGCCTTCGTCGCGCGCACCCTGCTCTCCGACTGGTTCCGCCGCTTCCCCTACCTCGACCCCGGGCTGCCGGCCGACGTCTTCCCGGCGGCGAAGGAGCGCGACGTGGCGGGGGGCCTCTTCCGGACCCTGTACCCGGCGCTCGCCAAGCAGGCCCAGCGCCACTTCGATGCCACCACCCGGCGCCTCGGGCCGGCGGATTTCGCCGCCGTCCGCGAGGCCGCCGACTGAACCCCACCAGGAGGACCCCAGTGAACGAGCTTCCCACCGCCGGCCGTACCGCGATCGTCGCCCCCGACGCGCCGCCGGCGATCGGTCCCTACAGCCACGCCGTCGCCCACGGTGGCCTGCTCTACTGCTCCGGCGCGATCCCCCTGCTCGCCGACGGGGAGGGAGTGGTCGACGAGTCGGTGGCCGCGGAAACCACGCAGTGCCTGCAGAACCTGGCGGCGGTCTGCGAGGCCGCCGGGACCACGCTCGCCCAGGCCGTGCGGATGACCATCTACACGACCCGGCTCGAGGACTTCGCCGCGATCAACGACGCCTATGCCGAGTTCTTCCCCAGCGACCCTCCGGCCCGGGTGACGATCGGCATCGCCGCTCTTCCCAAAGGCGCCGCGGTGGAGATCGACGCGGTCGTCGCGATGCCTTGAGCCCGACCCTTGATCTGCCGCCCGAGCTCGCCCTCGCCGAGCTGCAGCGGGCCCACCGCGACTCGGCCGAGATCGTGTCGCGGACGCCGCTGCTCACCGCGCGCAGCGTCTCCGCCCAGCTCGCCGGGCCGTTGTTGCTGAAGGCCGAGAACCTCCAGCGCACGGGGTCCTTCAAGCTCCGCGGCGCCCTCAACAAGGTGCGCTCGCTGGCGCCCGGCACCGGGGTGGTCGCGGGCAGCGCGGGCAACCACGCCCAGGCGCTCGCCTACGCGGCCCGCGCCTACGGTTGCGAGTGCGAGGTCTTCATGCCCCTCGACGCGCCGGTCAGCAAGTTCGCCGCGGTGCGCGCCTTCGGGGCGACCGTGCACCAGATCGGCGAGTCGGTGGACGAGTCGGTGGCCCTGGCCGCCGAGCGGGCGGAGCGGGCCGGCCTTCTGCTCGTGCATCCCTTCGACGATCTCGACATCGTCGCGGGCCAGGCGGGCGTCGGGCTCGAGATCCTCGAGCAGGAGCCGGAGCTGGGGACCGTCGTGGTGCCGATCGGCGGCGGCGGCCTGATCTCCGGGGTCGCCGCCGCGGTCCGCCAGGTCCGACCCGATGCGCGCGTGATCGGCGTCCAGGCCGCGCGCTGCGCGCCGTTCCGCGACTCGCTCGCCGCCGGACACCCGGTCGACATCACCGCGGGCTCGACGATCGCCGACGGGATCGCGGTGAAGCGACCGGGGAAGATCACCCTGCCGCTGGTCGATGCGCTGGTCGACGAGGTGCTGATCCTCTCCGAGGAGGCGATCGCGGAGGCGATGGCGATGCTGCTCGAACGGTCGAAGCTCGTCGTCGAGGGCGCCGGGGCGGCGGCGTTCGCCGCGGTCGTCTCCGGGCAGGTCGAGCTCGATCCCGACCGGGCCAACGTCGTCGTCCTCTCCGGCGGCAACGTCGACATCGGCCTGCTGGCGACGATCGCCGAGCGCCGCGAGACGCTCCAGGGCCGGCGCCTGCGCCTGTCGACGAAGGTGCCGGACCGGCCCGGGGGCCTCGCCCACCTGCTGGCCACCGTGGCCGCCACGCGGGCGAACCTGATCCAGGTCGAGCACGTCCGCGATCAGCTCGGACTCGAGGTGCGCCAGACCGCGGTCGAGCTGACCCTGGAAACCCGTGGCCCCGAGCACGCCGAGGCCGTCCGGCAGGCGTTGCGGGCCGCCGGCTACCCCGCCGAGGACGCGTAGGCGGCGGCGATCTCGCCGCCCGCGGCCTCGAGCTCGGCGAGCGTCGTCGCCTCGCGGACCGACCGCACCGCGGGGCTGGTGAAGTCACCCGGCCGGCGCCCGTCGCGGCCGACCGCCAGGTGCAGGTCCTTCCCCGCCGCCAGGCAGGTCGCGGCGATCTGGCCGACCAGCTTGCCTTCGAAGCTCTGGCTGTCGAGGCCGCCCTCGCCGGAGATCGCGGCGTCGGCGTCGCCCAGGCGCCGCTCGAACCCGAGGACGTCGAGGACGAACGCCGCCCCCGGCTCGAGCGAGGCGCCCAGCGCCGCCCACAGGCCGCCGGAGAGGCCGCCGGCGCAGCCGCTCAGCGCGACGCCGCGCGGATCGCGCGGGAAGGTCGCGGCGATCTCCTCGAACCGCCGGCGCAGCCGCTCGACCGCGGCGGCGTCGGCGCCCTTCTGCGGCCCGAAGACCCGCGGTGCCTCCTCGAACGGCGTCGTCACGTCGCAGAGCACGTGGATCGTGGTGTCCCCGGGCCCGCCGCCGGCCTCGACCGCCTCGATCGCGCCGAGGCCCGCGTCCATGGTCGCGGTGCCGCCTGCCGCCAGCAGGACCCGCCGGGCACCGGCCGCCACGGCGGCGAGGATCAGCTCGCCGGTGCCGCGGCTGCTCGCGCGCTCCGGATCGAGCTCGTCCCCCGCCAGCAGGGGCAGGCCGGAGGCGGCGGCGGCGTCGATCACGGCGGTGGTGCCGTCGTCGAGGAGCACGTAGGACGCCTCGATCGGCCGGCCGAGGGGGTCGTGCGTCGGTGCCTGCCGGGCGGTTCCGCCGCGCGCGGCCAGCATCGCCGCCGCGGTGCCCTCGCCGCCGTCGGCGGCGGGGCAGAGGTCGGCCTCGCCACCCGCGGCGGTGACGCCCCGGCCGATCGCGGCCGCGACGGCATCGGAGGCGAAGGTGCCCTTGAAGGAGTCAGGAGCGATCAGAAAGCGCGGCGGCATCGAGACCGGAATTGGTACCGGATGCCGTCGCCGCGAGTCCTGCGGCCACTCGATAACGGGGATCGGCCTCCGGCCCGGCGAGCCGTTCGAGCAGCGCGACGACGCGTGGCAGGCCGAGCTCCCGGCCCCAGGCCAGCGGCCCGCGGGGATAACCGAGGCCGACCGTCATCGCCAGATCGACGTCGGCGGCGTCGGCCACGCCGTCATCGAGGGCGAACCACGCCTCGTTGACCAGTTGGGCGACGATCCGCTCGACCAGACCCGCGGCAACGTCGCCGTCGCCGGTCTCCGCGTCACGCTCCCGCCCGCGATCGTCGTAGACGTGGAACCCCTTGCCGCTCTTGCGGCCGAGCTCACCGGCGGCGACCATCCGCTCCTGGGTCGGGGTCGGTGCCCAGCGCGGCTCGCCGCCGGACTGCTCCCACATCGAACGGGTGACGGCAAGGCTGACGTCGATCCCGATCATGTCCATCAGCCGGAAGGGGCCCATCGGGAAGCCCGCCGCCTCGCAGGCGCGATCGACCTCGCCGGGCGTGGCCGTCCCGCTTTCGAGGATGCGCAGCGCCTCCAGGTAGTAGGGGCGCGCACAGCGGTTGACCAGGAAGCCGGGCCCGTCGGCGACCGCCACGACCTGCTTGCCCATCGCCTCGGCGAGCGCCCGGGCGCCGGCGGTTGCGGCCGGGGCGGTCGCCGGCGTCGTCACCAGCTCCACCAGCTTCATCGCGCCCGGCGGGTTGAAGAAGTGCAGGCCGAGCACCCGGCCGGGATCCTCGACCGCGTCGGCGAGGGTCGCGATCGGGATCGAGGAGGTGTTGGAGGCGAGGACCGCGGCGGGGGCGTGCCGGCCGGCGCTCGCCAGCAGGTCGCGCTTCAGCTCGGTCCGCTCGGGTACCGCCTCCAGGACCAGCTCGACGCCGGCGATCGCCGCGAGGTCGGCGCTGCCGGACAACCGGGCGGCGGCCGCGTCGGCCTCGCCTGCCGACATCTTCCCGCGGCGCACCGCGCGGGCGAAGTCCTCGAAGGCGCGCCCGACCCCCGCCCGGACCGCCTCCTCATCGACGTCACAGAGCACCGCTGCGAAGCCGCTGCGGCAGGCGAGGGCAGCGATCCCGGCGCCCATCGTGCCGCCGCCGATGACGGCGATCCGGCGCGGTGCGCTCACCGCGCTCCCGCCGGGTTCTCGAGCACCATCGCGACCCCCTGGCCGACCCCGACGCACATCGTCGCCAGGCCAAAACGGCCGCCGCGGCGGCGCAGCTCCCAGGCCAGCGCCCCGACGATCCGGGCGCCGGAGCAGCCGAGCGGGTGGCCGAGCGCGATCGCGCCCCCGTTCGGGTTGACGATCTCGGGGTCGAGGCCGAGCTCGCGGATGCAGGCGAGGGCCTGCGAGGCGAACGCCTCGTTCAACTCGACGACGGCGAGATCATCGACCTCGATCCCGGCGCGTCCGAGCGCGGTCCGGGTCGCCGGGATCGGTCCCAGCCCCATCAACGCCGGGTCGACGCCCGCGACGCCGACCGCGGCCACCCGCGCCAGTGGCTCGCGGCCCCAGGCGGCGAGCGCCGCGTCGCCGCCGAGCAGGAGCGCGGCGGCACCGTCGTTGATCGAGGAGGAGTTGCCGGCGGTGACGCTGCCGTCGGCGGCGAAGACCGGCCGCAGTTGCGCGAGGCGTTCCAGCGTCGTCTCGGGACGCGGGCCCTCGTCGCGGTCGACCAGCAGGGGGTCTTCGCCGCGGCGGGGCACCCCGATCGGTACCAGCTCGTCGGCGAAGCGGCCGGCCTCGCGGGCGGCGAGCGCGCGGCGATGGGACTCGAGCGCGAAGCGGTCCTGGTCCTCGCGGGCGATGCGGCGGGTGCGGGCGACGTTCTCCGCGGTCTGGCCCATCGAGTCGAGCGCCGCCACCGCCGACATCCGCGGGTTGACGAAACGCCAGCCGATCGTCGTGTCGACGAGCTGCGCGTCGCCGCGCGCCAGCGCCGCCTCCGGTTTCAGCATCGCCCAGGGAGCACGGCTCATCGACTCGACGCCGCCTGCGATCAGCAGCTCTCCCTCGCCACAACGGATCGTCCGTGCGGCCGCGGCGACGGCCTCGAGGCCCGACGCGCAGAGGCGGTTGACCGTGGCCCCGGGGACCCCGTGGCCGAGGCCCGCCAGCAGCGCCGCCATCCGGGCGACGTTGCGGTTGTCCTCGCCGGCCCCGTTGGTGCAGCCCAGGTAGACGTCCTCGATCCGCGTCGGTTCGATCCCGGCGCGCTCGACCACGCGGGCGATCGCCTCCGCCGCGAGGTCGTCGGGGCGGACGGGGGAGAGGGCGCCGCGATGGCGGCCGATCGGCGTCCGCAGCGCGTCGAGGATCCAGGCGGTCGGCATCGTCGCCGGGACTATATATGACAGGGCACCTCGGTTAAATGTATAGTGTTGTCCCGTGACCGCCCGCGCAACCCCCTCGCCGAGCCGCTCCGTCGTCGTGACCGGCGGCGCGAAGGGGATCGGCCGCGCGCTGGTCGCCCGCTTCCTCGCCGAGGGCGATCGCGTCACCGCCCTCGGCCGTGACGAGGACGCTCTCGCCGACCTCGCCGCGGGCCTCCACAGCGGCGCGGCCGGGAGCCTCGCCACGGCGGTCTGTGACGTCACCGACGAGGCGGCGGTGGCCGCCGCCTTCGATGCGCTCGACCGCGTCGACGTCCTCGTCAACAACGCGGGCGTCGCCACCGCCGCGCCACTCGCCCGGGTCACCCTGGCCGACTGGGAGCGCCATTTCGCCGTCAACGCGACCGGGGCGTTCCTCTGCACCCGCGCCGCCCTCGGCCCGATGCGCGAAGCCGAAAGCGGCGTGATCGTCACCGTCGCCTCGACCGCCGGCCGCGTCGGCGCCCCGTACACCGCCGCCTACACCGCGTCAAAGCACGCCGCCGTGGGGCTGATGCGCGCGGTGGCCGCCGAGCTCGCCGGCAGCCGGATCCGCGCGAACGCGGTGTGTCCCACCTTCGTCGATACGCCGATGACCGAGCGCTCGATCGCGCAGATCGTCGAGGCAACCGGCCGCACTCCGGAGGAGGGCGCCGCCGCCCTCGCGGGCGGCTCGCCGCTCGGGCGCCTTCTGGATCCGCAGGAGGTGGCCGACGCGGTCGCCTGGCTGGCCTCCGATGCCGCCCGGTCGATCAATGGCCAGGCGCTGGTCCTCGACGGCGGCGGGATCCAGTCGTGACCCGCTTCCGCGCCTCGGCGCCGCTCACCCCCGACTCCTCCTGGGAGCACTTCGACCTCACGGTCGCCGACGGGGTCGCGACGATCGCCTTCAACCGCCCCGACAAGCTGAACGCACTGACCTTCGAGGCCTATGCCGACCTGCGCGATCTGTTCGCGGAGCTGCCGCACCGTGATGACGTGCGGGTCGTCGTCCTCACCGGCCGCGGTCGCGGCTTCTGCTCCGGCGGGGACGTCGAGGAGATCATCGGCGAGCTGCGCAAGCTCGACGCCGCCGGGCTGCTCGCGTTCACCCGGATGACCGGCGCCACGGTCAAGGCGATGCGCGAGTGTCCGCTGCCCGTGATCGCGGCGATCAACGGCATCGCCGCCGGGGCCGGCTCGGTGCTGGCCCTGGCCAGTGACTTCCGCCTGCTGGCGCGCTCGGCCTCCTTCGCCTTCCTCTTCACCCGGGTCGGCCTGGCCGGCGCCGACATGGGCTCGGCCTACCTGCTGCCGCGGATCGTCGGCCTCGGTCGGGCCACGGAACTGCTGTTGCTGGGCGACCGCCTCGACGCCGAGGCGGCGCTGCGGATCGGCCTCGCCGGCGAGGTGGTCGAGGACGCGGAGCTGCCGGAGCGCGCCGCGGCCCTCGCACGCCGGCTCGCCGAGGGTCCCGCCTTCGCCTACGCGACCACCAAGTCGCTGATCGCCAAGGAGCAGGACATGGACCTGGCCGGGGCGATCGAGCTGGAGGCCTTCGCGCAGGCGCTGCTGATGTCAAGCCACGACCACCACGAGTTCCTCGACGCCTGGCGTGCGAACCGGCCCCCCGAGTGGAAAGGACGCTGAAGATGTCCCACGAAATCGTCACCGCGCCGGAGTTGGCGCCGCCCGTCGGCTATGCCCACGCCGTGGTCGCCGGCCCGGGTCGGCTGGTCCACCTCGGCGGCCAGACGGCCCTCGACGCGAACGGCGAGATCGTCGGCGAGGGCCTGGTCGAGCAGCTCGACCAGGCGGCGGGCAACGTGCTCGCAGTGCTGCGCGCCGCCGGCGGCGTCCCCGAGGACATCGTCTCGATCCAGATCTTCGTCACCGACGTCGCCGCCTACCGTGAGCAGCTACCGGAGCTCGGCGCCGTCTGGCAGCGCCGCTTCGGCCGCCATTACCCGGCGAGCGGCCTGTTCGGGGTGACGCGCCTCTTCGACGACCCGGCGCTGATCGAGCTGATGGCGGTGGCCGTGGTCCCCGAGGAGCGGGGCCGATGAACGACGGCGTCGTCCCGATCGACGCGCACCTCGACGCCGACCGGCGGGAGCTGCTCGCGCGGACCGCCGCGCTGGCGGGCGAGACCCTGGCGCCGCTCGCGGCCGAGTCCGAGGACGGGCGGATCGACCGCCCGTTGTTGCGCGCCCTCGCCGCGCACGGCCTGCTCGGCCGGCTGTTCGTCGGCGAGGGGGACGGGTGGCGGCCGGAGGTCTCGGCGCTCGACCTCTGCCTGATCCGCGAGGGGCTGGCGCGCGGCTGCACCGCCGCCGAGACCGCCTTCGCCCTCCAGGGCCTCGGCACCTTCCCGCTGCTGCAGGCCGGGCGGCCGGAGCTGATCGAGGCCTGGCTGCCGCGAGTCGCCGCGGGCGAGGCGGCGGCAGGCTTCGCGCTCACCGAGTCCGACGCCGGGAGCGACGTCGCGGCGCTCTCGCTGCGCGCCGAGCGTGATGGCGAGGGCTTCCGCCTGACCGGCGAGAAGGTCTGGATCTCGAACGCGCCGGAAGCCGACTTCTACACGGTCTTCGCCCGCACCACCGCGGGCGCGGGCGCCCGCGGCCTGAGCGCCTTCCTGGTCCCCGGCGACAGCGCCGGGCTGAGCGGCGAGCCGCTGCGGCTGCTCTCACCGCACCCGATCGGGCGCCTGCGCTTCGAGGACGTCTACGTCGCGCCCGAGCAGCTGCTGGGCGAGGTCGATGGGGGCTTCCGCGTGGCGATGCGGACGCTCGACATGTTCCGCCCCAGCGTCGGCGCCTTCGCGATCGGGATGGCCCAGGCGGCGCTCGACGCCGCCGTGTCCCACGCCGGCTCCCGCCAGGCGTTCGGGCGCCCGCTGAAGGATCTGCAGGCGCTTTCCCACCGGCTTGCCGACGTCGTCGCCCGCGTGCACGCCGCGCGGCTGGCGGTCCACGAGGCAGCCACCGCGTACGACTGCGGGATCCGTCCCGTCACCCAGTTGTCGGCGATCGCCAAGCTGCTGGCGACGGAGGTCGCCCAGGAGGCCGTCGACCTGGCGATCCAGGTGCACGGCGCCCGCGGGCTCGAGCAGGGTCACCTGCTGGAGCACCTCTACCGTGAGGTGCGCGCGCCGCGGATCTACGAGGGCGCCTCGGAGGTTCAGCGGGAGATCATCGCCCGCGCCCTGTTCCCGCGCGCCCGCGAGGGAGCGGCGGCATGAGGGTCGCGATCGCGGGAGGCGGGCCCGGCGGCCTGTACGCGGCGATCCTGATGCGGCGCCTCGGTCACGAGGTGACGGTCTGGGAGCGCAACGCGCCCGATGACACTTTCGGCTTCGGCGTCGTCTTCTCCGACGAGACGCTCACCGCGTTCGAGTCGGCCGACCCGGTGACCTTTGCCCGGATCGCCGCGAGCTTCGCCCGCTGGACCGACATCGACGTCTTCTACCGGGGCACCCGCCGGCGCTCGGGTGGGCACGGCTTCTCGGCCCTGGAGCGCAAGCTGCTGCTGGGGATCCTGCAGGAGCGGGCGATCGAGCTGGGGGCGGAGGTCGCCTTCCGCACCGAGGCCCCCGGCGTCGACTCCCTTTGTGGCGACCATGACCTGGTGATCGCCGCCGACGGCGCCAACAGCATCCTGCGGGCGGCCCGCGAGGAGGCGTTCGGCCCGAGCGTCGACACCCGCCGTTCGAAGTACATGTGGCTGGGGACCGACCTCGTCTTCGACGCCTTCCGTTTTCACATCGTCGAGACCGAGTTCGGCGTCTTCCAGATCCACGGCTATCCCTATGACGATCGGATGAGCACCTTCATCGTCGAAACCGACGAGGCGACCTGGCGCCGCGCCGGCCTCGATCTCAACGAGGGGCGTGAGCTGCCACCGGGAGTGAGTGACGAGCACGGGATCGACTTCGCCCGCGAGCGCTTCGCCGACGTGCTCGAGGGGCACCAGCTGTTCGCCAACAACTCGAAGTGGCTGAACTTCCGGACGATCCGCAACGCGAGTTGGAGCGACGGGACGGTGGTGCTGCTCGGCGACGCCGCGCACACCGCCCACTTCTCGATCGGCTCGGGGACGAAGCTGGCGATGGAGGACGCGATCGCGCTCGCCTGGGCGTTCAAGGAGCACGCGGGCGAGGACGTGGCGACGGTGCTCGCCGCCTACGAGGACGAGCGGCGTCCGGTCGTCGCCAGCACCCAGCGTGCGGCGCAGGCAAGCCTGGAGTGGTTCGAGGACATCGCCCGCTACGTCGGGCAGCCGGCCGGGCAGTTCGCCTTCAACCTGATCACCCGCAGCCGCCGGATCACCTACGACAACCTGCAGCTCCGCGATGCCGGATTCGTCGAGGAGGTCGACCGGGAGCTCCAGCCCGAGGCCGGTGCGACGGTGCGCCCGCCGATGTTCCTGCCCTACCGGTTGCGCGAGCTGGAGCTGGAGAACCGCGTGGTCGTCTCGCCGATGGACATGTACAGCGCCGTCGACGGGGCGATCGGTGATTTCCACCTCGTCCACCTTGGCGCCCGTGGGATCGGCGGGGCCGGGCTGGTGATGAGCGAGATGATCTGCGTCTCGGCGGCGGGGCGGATCACGCCGGGCTGCGCCGGGCTTTACCGCGACGACCACGTCCCCGGCTGGCGCCGGGTGGTCGACTTCGTCCACGCCTACGGCGGCGCCAAGATCGGCGCCCAGCTCGGGCACAGCGGCCGCAAGGGCTCGACCCGCCTGATCTGGGAGGGCGACAGCGAGCCGCTGGAGGCCGGTGGCTGGGAAACGGTCTCGCCGTCGCCGCTGCCGTACTTCGAGCACAGCCCGGTGCCGCGCGAGATCACCCGGGCCGAGATGGACGTCGTGCGCGAGCAGTTCGTCGCCTCGACGCGACGGGCCGAGGCGGCCGGCTTCGACCTGCTCGAGCTGCACTTCGCCCACGGTTACCTGCTCAACTCGTTCCTCTCGCCGCTGACCAACGTGCGCGACGACGAGTACGGCGGTGACCTCGCCGGCCGCGCCCGCTTCCCGCTCGAGGTGCTCGACGCCTGCCGGGCGGTGTGGCCGGCGGCGAAGCCGATCTCGGTGCGGATCTCGGCGACCGACTGGGTGCCCGGCGGCTTCGACGGCGACGATGCGGTGGAGCTGGCGGCGCTCCTGCGCCGGCACGCCGTCGACATCGTCCACGTCTCCACCGGCCAGGTGTCCCCGGACCAGGCCCCGGCCTACGGGCGTAGCTTCCAGACGCCGTTCGCGGACCGGATCCGGCACGAGGCGGAGATCCCGACCATCGCCGTCGGCGCGATCTCCAGCGCCGAGGACGTCAACACGACGATCCTCGCCGGCCGCGCCGACCTCTGCGCGCTCGGTCGCCCGCATCTCTACGACCCTTACTGGACCCTGCATGCGGCGGCGGACCAGGAATATCGGGGCGATCCGTGGATCCCCCAGTACCGTTCCGGGCGCCGCAAGCCGCAGGACGGCACGGTCGGACCGCCGAAGCCGCCGCCGCGGCGCTTCGGCGAGGACGACGGTGAGCTCCTGGCGGCTGCCCGGCTCTGGCAGCCGGTGCGCGGCTCCTGAGATGAGCGACGAGCCGCTGGTCCTGACCGAGGCGCGCGACGGCGTCGGGGTGGTGCGGATGAACCGCGAGGGAGCCCGCAACGTGCTCTCGCCGGAGCTGCGTGACGCGGTCGCCGGGGCGCTCGAGCGGGCCGACGCGGACGCCGCGGTCCGCTGTCACGTCGTGGCGGGTGGGGAGGACGTGTTCGCGGCAGGCGCCGACATCGCGGCGATGCGCGAGCAGAGCTTCCAGGACGCGTTGCGGGCCGAGGGGGCCGGCTTCTGGCCGCGGTTGCGGGCGATCCGCAAGCCGCTCCTCGCCGCCGTGTCGGGCTACGCCTTCGGCGGCGGCTGCGAGCTGGCGCTCGCCTGCGATCTGATCGTCGCCTCGGAGACGGCGACCTTCAGCCAGCCCGAGGTCGGACTCGGCATCGTCCCCGGTGGGGGCGGCAGCCAGCGCCTCGCGCGGCTGCTCGGCCGCCAGCGGGCGATGGAGATGGTCCTGACCGGCCGGCGCCTGAGCGCGGCGGAGGCGCACGAGCTCGGGATCGTCAACCGGGTCGCCCCGGCCGACGGCTGGCTCGAGGCGGCCCACGAGCTGGCGCGCGAGGTCGCCCGCCGCTCCGGCCTCGCGACCGAACTTGCCAAGCGGGCGGTGCTGGCCGCCGAGGAGACCTCGCTGACCGCGGGCCTCGCCCGCGAGCGTGATCTCTTCGTCCTGGCGATGGCGGGCGAGGACCGGGTCGAGGGCATGAGCGCCTTCGTCGAGCGCCGTAAGCCCGAGTTCCGCGACCGCTGAGCGCGCCGGGGGCGGGTCAGCCGTGCAGGTGGGCGCGTTCGCCGTGGTGGTCGAGGATGTTGAGGACCTCGGCGGGACCCTCGTGGCCGCCCATGCTGTGGGGGGTCATCGTCTCGAAGCTTGCGGCCTTCCCGGCCGGGATCAGGATCTCGCGGCTGCCGAGGCGCAGGCGCACGGTGCCCGCGAGGACGTAGAGCCAGTCCCGCCCCGGGTGGGTCCGCGGCTCCGGCAGCCGCTTGCGCTCCGGCAGCCGCATCTTGACGATCACCCGGTCGGAGGGATCGCCCTGGCGGGTGAGCAGCCAGAAGGTGGTGCCGCCGGTCCGGTCGCGGCGCGGCCGGATGACGACGTCGCCGCCGTCGTCCTCGACCAGCAGCTCGTCGACCGTGGTGTCGAGGGCGCGCGCCAGGGTCACCAGATGGTCGATCGCCAGGCGCCGGCCGCCGGTCTCGAGGCGGCTGATCGTCGAGGGGCTGAGGTTCGCCTGGCGGCCGAGCTCCTCCAGGGACCAGCCGCGGGCCTGCCGTAGCGACCGGAGGCGCCGGCGAGCGGTGCTTTCGATCGCCTCGCTTTGCGTCATTGGCAAGAGACTATGCCAGAAGCGCACCGCGCCCTACGGTGGCCGGATGAACCATCCTTACCCGCAGGCACCCGTACTCGAGCCGGAGCGGGAAACCGCGACGATCGTCGCCGACCCCGCCCGCCGGCGAACGATCCTGATCGCGACCTGCGCCGCCCTGATGGCGGTCGTCGCCTCGGCGTCCGGCCTGAACGTCGCCCAGCAGCAGATGGCGGTCGACCTCAGCGCCTCGCAGGGGAGCGTCCTCTGGATCATCAACGCCTACACGGTGGCGCTGGCCGCGCTGCTGCTGCCCGCCGGCGCGATCGCCGACCACCGGGGCCGCAAGCCGGTCCTGATCGCAGGCCTGGCGCTCTTCGGTGCCGCCACCGCCGGGGCGGCGGTGGCCGACGCGGTCGGGCTGATGATCGCCCTGCGCATCCTCGCCGGGGTCGGCGCGGCGATGGTGATGCCGGTCACCCTCTCGGTGCTCACCTCGTCGTTCCCGGAGGAGGCACGGGCGCAGGCGATCGGCGTCTGGACGGCGGTCGCCGGGGGCGGCGGCCTGCTCGGCATGCTGACCTCCGCGGTCCTCGTCAGCGCCGTCGGCTGGCGCTGGGTGTTCGCGCTCCCGCTTCTGCTCGTGGTTGCGGCGTTCCTGGTCACGGCAGCGGCCGTGCCGAACTCGCGCGAGCGCGTCGCCACCCGCTTCGACCTGGCCGGCTCGCTCCTCTCGGTGGTCGGCATCGGCGGCCTGGTCGTCGGCATCTATGAAGGCCCGGCGCGCAGCTGGACGGCGCCGTTGACGGTGGCGAGCCTGGCGGTCGGCGTCTTCGCCACGCTCGGCTTCGTGCTGCGGGAGCTCCGCTGTCCGGCGCCGCTGCTCGACCTCAGGGCGTTCCGCGATCGTCGCCTGGCGGCGGGCTCGACCACCCTGTTGGTGATCTTCGCGGTCCTCGGCGGCGTCTTCGTCGTCCTCTTCCCGTTCTTCGAGACGGTGCTCGAATGGTCGGCGATCCAGGCGATGGCCGGGCTGCTGCCGATGCTGGTGGCGATGATGGGGGCCTCGGGGCTGGCGCCCAAGGTGTCGGCGGGGCTCGGGGCGAGGACGACCACCCTGGCGGGCGTTGCCGCCGCCGCGATCGGGCTGGCGCTGATGGCGGCTCTGGTTTCTGTCGACGGCGGCTATTTCGCGGTGCTTCCGGGGATGGTGCTGATCGGGCTCGGGATGGGCCTCGCGATGCCGCTCGCCACGCACGCGATCACCGCCTCGCTGCCGGCCGACCGCCAGGGCGTCGCCTCGGCGCTCAACGACACCACCCGTGAGCTCGGCAGCGCCCTCGGCATCGCCCTGCTGGGAGCGGTGCTGACCGCCTCCTACCGCAGTGCCATCGCGCCCGACCTGACCGCCTTCCCCGGTCGGGTCGCCGACGCCGCCCGCGAAGGCATCGGCCGCGCCTTCGAGGTCGCCACCCGGGAGGCGGACGCCGCCCGGGCCGACGCCCTGATCGCCACCGCCCGCGGCGCCTTCGTCACCGGCTGGTCGGCCGCGATCTGGGTCGGCGCCGCCGCGATGGGTCTCCTGCTCCTCTTCCTCATCGCCCGCGCCCCGCGCGACGCCCCCGACCCTGATGGCTCCGATTCGCCCGCGTCACCTGAACCGACTCCATCCTCGGGGCGGGTCGGGCCCGCCCCGAGGTGAAGCTCAACGCGAGACGTGGTAGCAGGCCACGTCGTACTGCGAACTTTCGCTGTAGTGCTGACCGCCGGTACCGCCTTTTTCGCTGTTGATCCCTGGCTCGTTGAACGGGGACCCGGGCGAAGAGGCGGCGCGACCCGGCGTCGTTCCACCTTCACCCTCGATCGTCTGGCACGACTGGCTGGGCGGCCCCGTGCCGCTGGGGTTCCCGCCGCCGGCGAGGGCTGCCGGGGCCATCGCCCCGAGGGCCAGTGCGATGACGACGACGGCGATGAGCAACCTGTTCATAGCTCTCCTTTCTCGGCGCCTCCTATGCCTTACGGCGCTACGACCGGCGGGGTTCAGCTCGGTGTGGAAAGCCGGTCCGCACCCTCGGCGTTCGCTCCTTGCCCTACGGGCTACGGCAAGGTACGACCGCCCCACGGGCCGGGCCGGGCCGGGACGGGCCGGGCCGCTACCGGCCGGCGCCCCGCGGGAAGGGCCGGGGCCCTTGCCAGCTGTCGCCCGGGAGGGATGGGGTCTCGAGGAGCTGTCGCCCGGGAAGGCCCCCGGCCCTCTCGAGCTGTCGCCCGCGGGGAAGGCCCCGGCCCCCTCGAGCTGTCGCCCGTGGGGACAAGGGACGCGGCCCCTCGAGCTGTCGCCCGGCGGGCGAAAGGGATGCGGCCCCCCAAGCTGTCGCCCGTGGGGCGAAAGGGATGCGGCCCCCTCAAGCTGTCGCCCGCAGGCGAAAGGGATGCGGCCGTCTCGTCCACGGCCCTGGCAGGCTGTGGCCGTGGCCGAGACGGCCGGGGGTGCGGGGAGCGGCCGGGGGGAGCGCGGAAGACCGCGGGGGGATCCGTCGCGGGAGCGGCACGGACCCGTGACGGGACCTTCACCGAAATGGGACTTCGTCTGAGTGATGCCGGGAACCTCACCCCTCCTCCCGCCCCGGCCATTACTCAAGGATCTCCGTGTCTGGTTTTGGTTGCACAGCAACCAAAACTCGACGCGCGTCCCACGGACCCCCGATCCCGGCGTCCGGGGCCGGGGGCCAGGGGCCGGAGGGTGCCACGGACCCCCCCCCCCCCCGATCCCGGCCCCCCGGGGCCGGGAGGTGTGACGGGACCGTCACCGGACCGGGACCCCGTGACGGAGACGTAGGGAACTCCACGCCTCCTCCCGTGTTGTCCAACGCTCACGGACGCGTTCCGTACTTTGACCATGCCATGGCAGGGTCAAAGTACGGAACGTGTTCCCGGGCCCTCTTTTCGGGCCCGGGAACGGACCGAAGGTTCAAGAGAGGGTGACGTTCCCGGCGTCTTTGTGACCGATCGGGGCCAGGTGTGGCCCCTCCCGCACGGACCCGTCACGGAAGTCCGACCGCGTGCCGTCCCTCCGCCTCCCCCATCCCTGTCCCGCCTCTTTCACGACCCCCTCCCGTCCCTGTCCCGTCTTTTTCACGACCCCGTCCCGTCCCTGTGACCGCCTTCCCCACGACCCCCTCCCGTCCCGGGCGCCTCATGGCGCTCACAGCCTGCCAGGAGCGCCATGAGGCGCCCGGGACGCAACTCGGACGGGCGCGGGGGCCGGGGTCGCGCGGCATCCCGGACGGCCGCCGCCACGCACCCCGCGCGGCATCTCGGACGGGCGGGCGCTGCGGGCCGCTTCGCATCGCCACCCGGGCGCCGCAAACTCAGACGGGCGGGGTGGCCCGGGTCGAGCCGCAACGGGCGCCCGCGCCGCACCCCGGACGGCCACACCGTCCGGGGCCGCAGTGCATCTCGGACGACCGCGACGACCGTGGCGGCCGCGAATCGCGCCCGTCCCGTCCCGTCCCGCCCCGCCGTCGCATCAATGCCGGATCGCGCGCCCGGACGAGCGAACGGGTGCTCAGCTGAGGTCGTTGCGTTTGATGAATCGCGTGGCAGCAACGATCGCGACGACGACGGCCACCACCAGCACCACGGTGCCCGCCACGGGGCCGATGAAGAAGTAGCAGGCGAGGACCGCCAGGACGGCGACCACGAGGACGACGATGAAGGGGAGGAACGCGAGGTCTGAGTCGTTTTGCATGCCCCCAGCTTGGCCGGCGCCGAGGGTTATGCCATCACCCGAAGAGGATGAACCGGGGCGCTCAGGCCTCGTTTTTCTCCGCCACCGTCGACCGTCGATCAAGGGAGGAGCGGCCTCGCGCGACGGCAGCACCACCACCACACCCGACCACCACCACACCCGACCACGACCACCGCCGTCGGTTTGGCACCGCGCGTCATCGGTCAGGCGTCGCAGGCATAGCGTGTCGCAGCGTCAGCCGCGTCGGCTCCCCGATGAACCCCTGCGGCTGTTCATCCAGGAGTTGCCGGCGGGCCGGCAGCGGTTCCGCTGCCGCCGCGAGGGGGGATGCTCAGGAGATCTCGGCGATCCGCTCGGCGAGGACGATCCGGGCGGCCGCCTCGATCAGCGCCAGGTGGGAAAAGGCCTGCGGGAAGTTGCCGAGGTGGCGCCCGGTCTCGGTGTCGAGCTCCTCGGCGTAGAGACCGAGCGGCGAGCTGACCCGGAGGAGGCGTTCCATCAGATCACGGGCGCGTTGTTCCTCCCCGACGATGGCCAGCGCCGAGACGAGCCAGAAGGAGCAGATCAGAAAGCTGCCCTCGTGGCCCGACATCCCGTCGTCGGTCTCGTCGGTGCGATAGCGGAGGACGAAGCCGTCCTCGGTCAGTTCATCGGCGATCGCCAGCACGCTCGCCCGCAGCCGCTCGTCGTCGCCGGGCAGGAAGCCGAAGATCGCTGCCAGCAGGGTCGAGGCGTCGAGCGCCTCGGTCGCGTAGTGCTGGCGCAGGACGCCGTCCTTCAGCCCGTGCTCGAGCACGTCGCCCTTGATCTGGGCGGCGATCTCGGCCCAGACGGTGCCCTGCTTCCCGTCGCCGCGGATCTCGGCCAGCTTGGCGGCGCGGTCGAGCGCCACCCAGCACATCAGCTTCGATGACACGTAGTGCTGGGGAGCGCCGCGCGCCTCCCAGATCCCCTGGTCGGGGTCGCCCCAGGCTTTGCTCGCACACCCGGCCTGCGCCTCGACGATCGGCCAGAGGCGGCGCGGCAGGCGGCTGCTGCGCCGGGTGTGGAGAAGGATCGAATCGAGGACGGCGCCGAAGACGTCGTTCTGGCGCTGGTCGAAGGCGCCGTTGCCGATCCGGACCGGGCCGGCGCCGGCATAACCGGAGAGCTCGGCGCGGGTCGACTCGGTGAGGTCCCGGCGGCCGTCGATCCCGTACATGATCTGCAGCGCGCCGTCGTCGTTCGGCTCCAGGTCGGCGACGAACTGCATGAACTCCTCTGCCTCGTAGTCCAGGTTGAGGAAGTGGAGCGCCTGTAGGGTGAAGGTCGTGTCGCGCATCCAGGTGTAGCGGTAGTCCCAGTTGCGTTCGCCGCCCGGGGTCTCGGGCAGCGAGGTGGTCAGCGCCGCGACGGTGGCGCCGGTCGGCATGTAGGTCAGGCCTTTGATCGTCAGCGCCGAGCGCTCGATCGCCGCTCGCCAGCGGTGATCGGGGAGGCGGGCGCCGTCGAGCCAGTCGCGCCAGAAGCGCGTCGTCTCGGCCTGGCGCGCGGCGGCCTCCTCGGTGGTCTCCGGGCCGGGTAGCCCGCTCTCCCACGACAGTGCGCAGAAGGCCCGGTCGCCCTCGTGCAGGGTGTGTCGGCCCCGCACCCGCTCGCCCTCGATGCCGAGCGCGATGTCGCTGCGCAGCCGCACGGTGACGCCGGCGCCCTTGGCATCCGCGGCATAGGCCTTGCCGTCGACCATCGACCACTCGGCGGCGGTCCTGCCGTAGTCGAATACCGGCTCGCAGACGACCTCGAACTCGACGCTGCCGCCGATGCACTCGACCGTCCTGACGAGCAGGTGCTCGGCGTCCTCGTCGGTCGGTGGGCGGGTGTGCGGGGTGACGGTGTCCTCGCCGCGGGTCGGTCCCAGGCTCAGCGCATCGCGGACGACCGCCCACCCGGTCGGCGTCTTCCAGGTGGTCACCAGGACGTTGGTCCCCGGCTCGTAGGAGCGGGCCGAGGGGACGTTGATCCCGAACGGGGCGAAGCGGAACGAGCCGGCCTCGCGATCGAGCAGGCTGCCGAAGATGCTCGGGGAGTCGAAGCTCGGCACGCAGAGCCAGTCGACCGACCCGTCCGGCGCCACCAGGGCGCCGGTGTGGCAGTCGGAGAGGAAGGCGAAGTCGGCGATCGGCGGGAACGGCGACGGCGCGGCGGCGCTGGTGGTCACGAGCCGCTCCAGGGCTCGTGGCAGGTGCCGTGGCCGGCCGTCAGGTGCCGGGCCTGGTCGGGTCCCCACGATCCCTGCGCGTAGGGCTGGACCGGGGGCCGGTGATCGAGCAGCGGCTGCAGCACCCGCCAGGCCTCCTCGACCGCGTCCTGCCGGGTGAAGCGGGCGCTGTCGCCGAGCATCGCCGCGTGCAGCAGCACCTCGTAGGGGGTCGGGCCCTCGCCGCCCTCCTCGGCGAATTCCATGTCGAGGCTGATCTGCTCGGGATCGCGGGCGCCGCTGCGCTGTGCCTGGAGCAGCATCCGCACGCCGGTGCTCGGGTCGAGCCGGATGATCAGCTGGTCGGGCTCGGGGCGGCCTTTGAAGCCGAAGCCGAGGCGGGGCGGGTGTTTGAAGACGAGCCGCAGCTCGGTCTGGGTCTCCGGCAGATGCTTGCCGGTGCGGATGAAGAACGGCACCCCGGACCAGCGCCAGTTTTCGACTTCGAGGCGGAGCGCCGCGTAGGTCTCGGTCTGTGAGTCGGCGGCGACCCCGTCGGTTTCGAGGTAGCCGTCGTACTGGCCGCGCACGTAATACTCGGGATCGGCATCGCGCATCGAGCGGAACGCCGCGTGCATCGCGTCCTTCAGCGTCGCCGGGTCGCCGCCCGCCGGTGGCTCCATCGCGGCGGCGGCGACGATCTGCATCAGGTGGTTGACGACCACGTCCCGCAGCGCCCCCACCGGGTCGTAGAAGTGACCGCGGTCCTCGACCCCGAAGCTCTCGGCCATGGTGATCTGCACCGAGGAGACGTAGTTGCGGTTCCAGATCGGCTCGAACATCGTGTTGGCGAACCGCAGGAAGAGGATCTCGACCAGGCCCATCTTGCCGAGGAAGTGGTCGATCCGGTAGACCTGCGACTCGTCGAGGTACCGGTGGACCTCCTCGTTCAGTTGTCGCGCCGAGGCGAGGTCGTGGCCGAAGGGCTTCTCGACCACCACACGGGCCGACCCGGTCAGCCCGGCGTCGTGCAGGCCCTTGATCACCGGGCCGAAGAGGAAGGGCGGGATCTCCAGGTAGAAGACGGGCGTCGACGCGTCCTCGATCGCCTTGCCGACCCGCTCGAAGGTCGCCGGATCGCCGAAGTCTCCGGCGATGTAGGAGAGCCGGTCGGCAAGCCGCGCGAACACCGCCGGGTCGATCGTCTCGCCGCACTCCTCGATCGCCCGCCGGGCGTGCTCCCGCAGCTCGTCGTCGCTCCAGTCGTCCACGGCCACCCCGACGATCGGGCACTCCAGCAGTCCCCGCGCCTCGAGTCGGTAGAGCGACCGAAAGGTCATCACCTTCGCCAGGTCGCCGCTGATGCCGAAGACGACGAAGACATCGGCGGCCGGCGCGTCGCCGGCGGCGTCGGGATGTCCTTGCTGCGGCGCGATACCACGATGGTGGAATGCCGCCCCGCCCTTGTCCTCATCCGATCAGGGTGAAATCCCCGAGGGCGCCGAAGAACCAGCTGGCGAACCGCGGTCCCGAACGAGGCCGGGTCCGCCCGGAGTTCGCACTTGCCGTAACCGGTCCGGCAAAGTGCGAAGGCGACGGCTCCGGAGGGACGGGGCCTGGTGAAGCTGCCGCCCGCAGGGAGAGGGAAGCGGCCCGAGGAGGCTGGCGCCCCGGGCAAGGGATGCAGCCCCCTCGAGCTGTCACCCGCAGGGGAAAGGGATGCGGCCGTCTCGGCCACGGCCCTGGCAGGCTGTGGCCGTGGCCGAGACGGCCGAGGGTGCGGGGAGCGGGCGGCGGAAGCACGAAAGGCCCCTCGCGGGAGGATGCGGGCGAGTGAGGCGGATCCCTCACGTGATGGA
>JAFDWO010000107.1 GCA_018268415.1 Actinomycetota bacterium
AAACTCGACGCGCGTCCCACGGACCCCCGATCCCGGCGTCTCGGGGCTCGGGGCCCGGCGTTCTCGGGGCCCGGAGCCCGGAGCCCGAGGTGTGACAGAGAGTCACAGATCCGGGCCCACGTGACGGAGACCGTGGGAACTCCACGCCTCCTCCCGTGTTGTCCAACCGTCACGGACGCGCTGCGTGGGTTTTCCACCGTATAGGGGGGTCGATACACGCAGCGCGTTCCCGGGCCCTCTCCCGAGGCCCGAAAAGAGACCGAAGGTTCAGGAAAGGGTGACGTTCCCGGCGTCTTTGTGACCGATCGGGGCCAGGTGTGGCCTCCCCCGCACGGACCCGTCACGTAAGTCCGACCCCGTGCCGTCCCTGTGCCTCCCCCCGTCCCTGTCCCGCCTTTTCATGACCTCCTCCCGTCCCTGCCTCTCCCTCATCCCTGTGCCCGTCTTCTGCACGACCTCCTCCCGTCCCTGTATCCGCCTTCCCCCCGACCGCCCTCCCGTCCCGGGCGCCTCATGGCGCTCACAGCCTGCCAGGAGCGCCATGAGGCGCCCGGGACGCAACTCGGACCGGTGCGGGGGTCGGGGTCGCGGCGCCACGCGCGCCCGGGACGCATCTCGGACGGGTGCGGGGGTCGGGGTCGCGCCGCCACGCGCGCCCGGGACGCAACTCGGACCGGTGCGGGGGTCGGGGTCGCGGCGCTACGCGCCCCGCAACGCAACTCGGACGGGCGGCGGGGTCGGGGTCGCGCGCCAATGCACCCCCGCTCCGCGGCTCGGCCGGCCACCCCGTCCCCGAACGGCACCCGCCCCGCCACACAGCTCCGCGCGAGGAACGTCACGGACGGGGTCGCGACACGTACTTGCTTCCGGACGCGGAGAAGCGCCAGGGCCTCTCCACGGCTTTCGTGATGCCGATGCGGGGGCTCGTCACGATCTTGGGCGGATTGCCTGTCGGCGGGAGGAGTCGGAAAGGGTCCCGGTCCAGGCGGGTGGCGTTGTCGGCAAGGGTGACACCGAGGGCCTCGGTCAGCTTGCCGGGACCGGAGCAGAGGTCGAGGTCGGTACGGGCCTTGGCGCGGCGACCGCGCATCTTCTCCAGCCCGGTGGTCGGCTCCAGGGCGCGGATCAGGACGGCGGCTGCCTCGCCCTCGGGTTCGCAGACGAAGTTCAGCAGGCTGTGGATGCCGTAGGAGAGGTAGACGTAAGCGTGGCCCGGGGGGCCGAACATCACCTTGGTCCGCTCAGTGACCCCGACGAAGGAGTGGCTCGCCGGATCTTCGCGTTCGTAGGCCTCGGTCTCGACGATGACTCCGCCGACGCCCCCGAAGAGGAGTCCGCAACCGATCAGATCGCGGGCGACCGTGTGGACGGAGCGGTCGAAGAAGTCGGCCCCCAGGCGGCCGTCCGCCCGCCTGGGCCCGGCGCTCACCCGGCCGCGTCGCGCAGCGCGCCGAGCGCCTCGCGCGCTTCCTCGATCTGGGCGGCGAGCGGCTCCGAGCCGGTGCCACCGGCGATCCGCTTCGACTCCAGCCAGCTGGAGCGTCCCAACACCGCGTAGTACTCCTCGGCGGCATCGCCGTCGAGTGCGGCGGAGATCCTCGCGATCTCCTCGCGGTCGAGTCCCGAGAGCGGCACGCCGGCCGCGATCGCCTCGCGGACCAGCTCGCCGACGATCCCGTGCGCCTCGCGGAACGGCACCCCCTGGCGGACCAGCAGGTCGGCGACCTCGGTCGCCGCCAGCATCTCGTCGCCCGAGGCCTCCTCCAGTCGCTTGCGGTCGAAGGCGATGTCCTCGAGGATCCCGGCCGTCATCTCGAGACTCGCCTCGATCGTGTCGATCGCGTCCCAGAGCGGCTCCTTGTCCTCCTGCATGTCCTTGCCGTAGGTAAGAGGCAGCGCGTGCATCACCCCGAGCAGCGTCTGGTGCGCCGCCGCCACCCGCGGACTCTTCGCCCGCAGCAGCTCGGCCGAGTCGGGGTTCTTCTTCTGCGGCATGATCGAGGAGCCCGAGGAGAAGCCCTCGTCGAGCTCGACGAAACCGAACTCGGTGCTCGACCAGATCACCAGCTCCGAGCCCAGCCGCGAGAGGTGCATCGCGCAGGTCGCCGCCGCGCTCAGATAATCGATGACGAAATCGCGGTTGGAGGTGCCGTCGAGGGAGTTCGGGGTGATCGCGCCGAAGCCGAGCTCGGCAGCCACGATCTTGCGGTCGATCGGCCAGTTGACGCCGGCGAGAGCGCCCGAGCCGAGCGGCATCACGCTCGCCGACTCGGCGGCGAAGCCAAAGCGGCGGGCGTCGCGCGACAGCATCCAGAAGTACGCGAGCAGGTGGTGGCCGAGGTAGACGGGCTGGGCGCGCTGCAGGTGGGTATAGCCGGGCATCGGCCAGTCCTTATGGGACTCGGCGAGGCCGAGCAGGCGCTCCATCGCCGCCCCACAGAGGCGCATCGCTCGGTGCGAGGCGGCGTTGACGACCATCGCGATGTCGGTGGCGACCTGGTCGTTGCGCGAGCGCCCCGTGTGGAGCTTGCCCGCCGTCGCTCCGATCTCCTCGCCGAGCAGCCGCTCGATCGCCATGTGGATGTCCTCGTCGGACTCGGCAAAGGCGAAGCCCGGCGCCTCGATCCGGGCGAGCACCCGGTCGAGCCCGGCGGCGATCTCCTCCGCCTCGGCCTCGGTCATCACCCCGATCCGGGCGAGCCCGCGCGCGTGCGCCTGCGACTGGAGGACGTCGTAGGGAGCCAGCTGCCAGTCGAAGGGCAGCGAGCGGTTCATCCGCCAGAAGCGCGGGTCCGGGTCTTTGCGGAACCGCGCGGGGGCGTCGTCGTCGGTCGGGAAGCGAGCCATCAGCGGCTGATTATGTTGGTTATCGAGGTCCCGGGCCCCGCCGGGACGCGTCGACGGCGGCCGCCAGCTCCGCACACACCCGCTCGACCTGCGCCTCGCTCATCCGGGGGAAGAACGGGAGCGCCATCGAGTGCGCCGAGGCGGCCTCGGCGACCGGGAACTGACCCTCGCGATAACCGAGCTCGCGGATGTGCGGGAAGAGATGGATGCTCGGCAGGTAATCCTTGGAGTCGATGCCGCGCTCGCGCAGGCGGTTGATCACCGCATCGCGGTCAACCCCGTCGGCCAACCGCACCACGTAGACGAACCACCCGCGCACCTCGCGGCCGCGCGCCGCCATCGGCGCCTCGACCCCCGGCACGTCGGCGAGCCGCTCGCCGTACATCGTCGCGACCGCGGCGCGCTCCGCCAGCAGGCGCGGCAGCTTCTCCACCTGGGCGAGGCCGATCGCCGCCGCCACGTCGGAGAGCCGGTAGTTGAAGCCGAGCCGGTCGTGGTCGAGCCAGCCCATGTCGACCGCGCGGCCCTGGTTGCGCTCGCTGCGCAGGCGCGCCGCCGCCTCGGCGTCGGTGGGGACGATCATCCCGCCCTCGCCCGTCGTCATCTGCTTGTTGGCGTAGAAGGCGAAGGTGGCGAAGTTGCCGCGCGAGCCGACCTTGCGGCCCTCCGAGTCGACGCCGCCGAGCCCCTGGCAGGCGTCCTCGAGGACGCCGAGGCCATGGCGCGCCGCCAGCGCCTCGAGCTCCGGCCAGGCCGCCGGCCAGCCGAAGATGTCGATCGGCAGGAGACCGACGGTGCGCTCGGTGACCGCGTCGGCCGCCGCCGCGGGGTCGAGGTCGAGCGTGACCGGGTCGACGTCGACGAAGACCGGCCGCGCGCCCTCGTAGAGGAGGCAGTTGGAGGAGGCGACGAAGGTGAACGGGCTGGTGATGACCTCGTCCCCGTTCTCCCAGCCGAGCTGCCGCACGCCGAGGTGGAGCGCCGCGGTGCCGCTCGATACCGCGACCGCGTCATCGACCCCGAGGAAGTCCGCGAAGGCGCGCTCGAAGCGCTGCCCCATCGGGCCGAGCGAGAGCCGCCCGGAGCGCAGCACCTCGAGTACGAGCTCCTCCTCGCGCTCGCCGAGCTCCGGGCTCGCCAGGGGGATCGGGTTTTCGGGGCTACTCGCCATAGATGTTCGCGTTTCGCTCGCGGCCCAGAATCATCAGATATGGATGGTTGCTCGCTCCGCGTTCACTGGAACGCGTACTCCAGCGAGTCGACCAGCGCCTGCCAGGACGCCTCGATCACGTTCCCGGACACCCCGGTCGTCCCCCACTCGCGCTCGCCGTCGGCGGAGTCGAGCAGCACCCTGGTGACCGCGTCGGTACCGCGGTCCTGATCGAGGATCCGCACCTTGTAGTTGGTCAGCTCGATCTCGGAGAGGTGCGGGTGGCGACTGGTGATCGCCTTGCGCAACGCGTGGTCGAGCGCGCTCACCGGCCCGTTACCCTCGGCGATCTCGACATAGCGCTCACCGTCGACCTTCAACTTCACGGTCGCCTCGGTCTCCACCTCTCCCCCGGCCCGCCGCTGGGTCACGACCCGGTAGCTCTCCAGCTCGAAGAGCGGCTTGTAGACGCCCGCCTCCTGGCGCAGGAGCAGCTCGAAGGAGGCCGGCGCCGCCTCGTAATGGAAGCCGTGGTGCTCGCGTTCCTTCAGCACCTCGATCGCCCGCGAGGCGGTCGCATCGTCCATCTTCAGGCCGACCGCGGCGGCCCGATCGCGGATCGTCGCCTTGCCGGAGAGCTCCGAGGGCAGGATCGCCCGCTCGTTGCCGACCGCGGCCGGGTCGATGTGCTCGAAGGTACGGGCGTCGGCCTCGACCCCGGCGACGTGCATGCCGCCCTTGTGCGCGAAGGCGTTCCGACCGACGTAGGGCGCGTTCGGGTCGGGCGGGAGGTTGCAGAGCTCGTCGACGAAGTGCACCGTCTCGGTCAGCGTCTCCAGGTTCTCCGCGGGCACCACCGCGAAGCCCATCTTCAGCTGCAGTGCGGGCAGGATCGTGGTCAGGTTGGCGTTGCCACAACGCTCGCCATAGCCGTTGACCGTCCCCTGCACGAGCCGCGCCCCGGCCTCGACCGCGGCGAGGCTGTTGGCGACCCCGCAGCCCGCGTCGTCGTGGGCGTGGATGCCGACTTCGACGCGGGCGCCGAAGCGGTTGACGGCGACCTCGGTGGCCGCCGCGACCTGGTTCGGCAGGCTCGCCCCGTTGGTGTCACAGAGGGTCACGTTCTCGGCCCCGGCGTCGATCGCCGCCTCCAGGCAGGACAGCGCGTAGCCGGGGTCCTCGCGGTAGGAGTCGAAGAAGTGCTCCGCGTCATAGACGACCCGCTTGCCGCGCTCGCGGCAGAAGCCGACCGACTCGGCGATCATCGCCAGGTTCTCCTCGCGCGAGACCTTGGTGACCTTCTCCAGGTGGAGGGCCCAGGTCTTGCCGACCAGGGTGACGACCGGGGCGAAGGAATCGACCAGAGTGAGGAGCGCCGGGTCGTCGGCGGCCGCCACCCCGCGCCGCCGCGTCATCCCGAAGCCGCAGACGACCGAGTGCTCCAGCTCGACCCCGGCGAGCGCCCCGAAGAGCTCCTCCTCCTTGGGGTTGGAGCTCGGGAACCCCGCCTCGATCATCTGCACGCCGAGCTTGTCCAAGGCCCGCACCACGCGCACCTTCTCCGCCGAGGAGAGGGACATCCCCTCGCCCTGCATGCCGTCCCGCAGGGTCGTGTCGTAAAGCTTCACCTGTTCCATCCGTACTGCCTTTCGAGTTTCGAGAGATCGGTTGGGCCGCGCGAGGGGCCCGGGGCGCACGGCCGCATCCGGCCGCGCCTGCCGCTAGGCGGCTGGGGTAATTCGCCCGATCGTCTCGTCGGTCGACTCGATCTCCTCGGCGCCGATCTTGGCACCGTCGCGTTCGTCGGCCGGCGTGCCGGCCGCGACCTCGACGAAGTCGAGCCACTCGAGGTACTCGTCGGCGCGCCCGTGCAGGGCGTCCATGAATTTCGCCTGCAGGTGGCGGGTGATCTCGCCGGGACCGCCGATCTCGTGGTCGTCGATCTCGCGCACCGGCACCATCTCGGCCGCGGTGCCGGTCATGAACACCTCTTCGGCGAGATAGAGCTCGGCGCGGGCGATGTCGCGCTCGACCACGGTGTACCCGAGGTCGCGGGCGATCTGGATCACCGACTTGCGGTTGATCCCGTCGAGGATCGAGGCAACGTGCGGCGGCGTCAGGATCTCTCCCTCGCGCACCACGAAGATGTTCTCGCCCGACCCCTCGCAGACGAAGCCGCGGTCGTCGAGCAGGATCGCCTCGTCGTAGCCGGCATTGGCCGACTCGGTCTTGGCGAGGATCGAGTTGAGGTAGGAGCCGGAGGCCTTGGCGTGCGGGATCGCGCCGCCGGGACTGATCCGCCGCCAGCTCGAGACCTTGGCGCGGATGCCCTTGCCGGCGCTCTCTTCGCCGAGGTAGGCCCCCCAGGGCCAGGTCGCGATGATCACGTCGATCGGCGCGTTGTTGGCGTAGAGGCCCATCTCGCCGTAGCCGCGGAAGGCGAGCGGGCGGATGTAGCAGGAGGTCTGACCGTTGCGGGCGATCAGCTCCTTGGTCACCGCGCGCAGTTCCTCCGGGCTGTAGGGCATCTGGAGGTAGTAGAGCTCGGCCGACTTCTGCAGCCGATCGAGGTGCTCGGGCAGGCGGAAGACGGCCGGGCCGCGGTCGGTCTCGTAGGCACGGATGCCCTCGAACACGCCGGTTCCGTAGTGCAGGCCGTGGGTCAGCACGTGCACCTTGGCGTCGTCCCAGGGGACGAACTCGCCGTTCTTCCAAATCAAATCGCACGAATCCATGTTGGGGGGATTATGCCCGATGGATCGAAGGTGTTGGACCAAGCAGGTGAAAGCACCCTCGAAAACCCCAAAGGAGGAAGCAGGATGAAGCGTTTTCTGCCCCGGCTGACCTACGCGAACGTGATCGCGTCGTTGGCCTTGTTCATCGCGCTGGGAGGCGCGGCGGTGGCGGCCGGACTGCCTAAGAACAGCGTCGGCAAGGCCCAGCTGAAGAAGGGTGCGGTGACCGCCCAGGCGATCGCCAAGCAGGCCGTGGTGAGCGGCAAGATCGCACCCAAGGCGGTGACCGCGGGCAAGCTCGGCCCGAACGCGGTGCTGCCGGGCAACCTCGGTCCCGGGATCATCGACGCCGGCAAGATCTCCGCCGGCGCGGTGACCGCGGAAAAGATCAAGAACAACGTCATCACCACCAACAAACTGAACAACAAGGCCGTGACGGCGGAAAAAATCGCCGAAAAGGGCGTCGGGACCGGGAACCTGGCCGAAGGGGCCGTGACCACCGCGAAGCTCGCCAACGGCGCGGTGACCAAGGAAAAGATCGCCGCCGGCGTGATCGGCAACGTCGAAACGCTGAAGAGCACCCAGACCGAGCGCGGCGTCTTCAGCGTCGGCGGGACCAAGGAAAAAGAAAAAGAAGCGAGCGCGTTCGGCTCGATCAGCTTCCAGCTGTTGCTGGCGGCCAACCCGACCTCGGTCCAGGTCGTGGCGAAAGGGGCCACGATCCCCGGCGTCTGCCCGGGGCTCGGCGGGGGCAACACCACGCCGGAAGCAGCCGCGGGCGTCGTCTGCCTCTACCTGACCACGGAAACGAACCTGGACGGCGTCGGCCTGGCCGCCGTCACCCCGGAAGGAAACCGCCTCGGCGTCAACCTGACCGCCAAGGGCCTGAAAGCCGCCGAAGGCAACTTCGTTGCCTCCGGCGTCTGGGCGGTGACCGCGCCCTAGGCGCTCAGCCGCGGGCCAGCGCCCCGATCACCGCGGCGGTCATCTCCGCGGTGCCGACCTCGACCTCGGGGGGAACGTCCACCATCGGCGGTGGTGCGGCGGGCCCCCCGGCGAGGTCGGGGGTGCGCAGGCCGTCTTCGAGGACGGCATCGACCGCCGCCTCGATCCGCGCCGCCTCCTCGGGCAGGCCGAGACCGTGGCGCAGCATCATCGCCGCCGAAAGGATCGTCGCCAGCGGGTTGGCGGTGCCGTGTCCGGCGATGTCCGGGGCCGAGCCGTGGGCCGGCTCGAAGAGGCCGGGGTCGCCCGCGGCGCCGAGGCTGGCCGACGGGAGCATCCCGAGGCTGCCGGTGAGCATCGCCGCCTCGTCGCTGAGGATGTCGCCGAATAGGTTCTCGGCGACGATCACGTCGAAGTCCGTGGGGCGGGAGACCAGCTGCATCGCCGCGTTGTCGACCAACAGGTGGTCGAGGGCGACGTCGTCGTACTCGGGGGCGACGCGGGTGACGACCTCGCGCCAGAGCCGCGAGGTCTCCAGCACGTTGGCCTTGTCGATCGAGGTGACCTTGGGCTTGCGGCCGGAGCCCTCGGCGCGCCGGCGGGCCGCCTCGAAGGCGGCGCGGGCGATCCGCTCGATTTCGCCGGCGTCGTATTCGCAGGTGTCGAAGGCGGCATCGCCGTCGCGCCCGGACCTGCCGAAGTAGATGCCGCCGGTGAGCTCGCGGACGACCAGCAGGTCGGTGCCGGAGATGCGGTCTTCGCGCAGCGGGCTGGCGCCCATCAGTGCCGGACTCGGCCGCACGGGCCGCAGGTTGGCGTAGAGGCCCATCCCCTTGCGCAGGCCGAGCAGTCCCTGCTCGGGGCGTGGGTCGTCGGGGTTCGTCGTGTCCCATTTGGGACCGCCGACCGCACCCAGCAGCACCGCGTCGGCCGCCTTGCAGGCGTCCAGCACCTCGTCGGTGAGCGCGACGCCGTGGGCATCGATCGAGCAGCCGCCCATCAGGCGCTCGTCGTAGTTGAACTCGCCGAGCGAGTCGAGGACCTCGCGGGTCGCGGCGACGATCTCGGGACCGATTCCGTCCCCGGGCAGGACGACGACGTTGGGTGCGTCAGGCATGGCGCCGGACTCTACTCAGGCCGCGACGGCGGAGATGTTGAGGCGCACGTAGTCGAGGCGCAGGGGGCTCGGCTGCGCCGCCAGGACGTCGGCGACGAATCGGTCGCGCAGGTCGTCCGGCAGGCGCTCGACGTGGGCGCCGAGGCAGATCGTCCGGGCGAAGACCTCGGGCTCGGGCGGATCGACCGGCCAGGGCTCGAGCGCGCAATGCACATCGGTGAAGCCGGCCGCGCGCAGGCGCGCTTCGGTCTCCTCCGCGCCGGCGTAGTTCCAGAGACCCTCGATGCCCTCCAGGTACGGGGCGTAGGGCGCGCGCCGCGCCACCTCCTCCCCGGCTCGGCGGAAGGCGTCGATGTTGCCCTTGCCGCCGCACTGGGCGGCGAAGCGGCCACCCTCGCGGAGCGCCGCCCGCATCCGCGCGAAGAGCGCGTCGTGGTCCGGGATCCAGTGGAAGACGGCGGTCGAGAAGACGGCGTCGGCCGGCTCGTCCAGCTCCAGCTTCGTCAGGTCGCTGACCACCGCCACGTCCTGCGGGCGGAGCACCTCCTTCACCTTCGCGACCATCGAAGGCGAGCCGTCGACCGCGATCACGCGGCCGTTCGGCACCCGCTCGATGAGGAGCGCGGTGGTGCGGCCACTGCCGCAGCCGGCGTCGAGGACCGTCTCTCCGCCCTCCAGGCCGAGCCGGTCAAGCACCGCGCGCGCCCAGTCCTCGTGGGGCAGGGCGACGCGCTGGTAGGTGGTCGCGTCCCAGTCGCGGGTGCTCGATCCGGCCATCTGGCGCTCCTTCCTAGATGCTGGTGGTGACCGGGCCGACGGCGCGGCCCGAGCCCTCGTACTCGTCGATCGCCGCGACGTTCTGCAGGGTGATGCCGATGTCGTCGAGCCCGTTCAGCAGTCGGTGCTTGACGTCGGGCTGCACCTGGAACGGGAAGACGCCGGCGGTACCGCAGTCGATCGTCTCGTCGTCGACGTCGATCCGCGCCTCCCCGGCCGCGGCGATCTCCCTGCAGTGGGCCTCGTCGACGATCGCCGGCAGCAGGCCGACCTTGGTGCAGTTGGAGTAGAAGATGTCGGCGAACGAGGGCGCGATGATCGCCTCGAAGCCGAAGTCCTCGAGCGCCCAGGGGGCGTGCTCGCGGGAGGAGCCGCAGCCGAAGTTCCGCCCGGTCACGAGGATCGGGTTCGGCTCCAACTCGATCTCGCCATCGCGGATCCAGTCGTAGAACAGGAACTCGCCGAAGCCGGTCCGCTCGACCCGCTTCAGGAACTGCTTGGGGATGATCTGGTCGGTGTCGACGTCGTTCCGGTCGAGCACCGACACCTTGCCCTCGATCACGTCGATGGGTCGCATGTTCAGCTCCAATCTCTGATGTCGACGAAGTGGCCCTCGACGGCGGCCGCGGCCGCCATCTTCGGGCTGACCAGGTGGGTGCGCCCACCCTTGCCCTGACGCCCCTCGAAGTTGCGGTTCGAGGTCGAGGCGCAACGCTCGCCTTCGTCGAGGGTGTCGGGGTTCATGCCGAGGCACATCGAACAGCCCGCCTCGCGCCATTCGAAGCCGGCGCTGCGGAAGACCTCGTCGAGCCCCTCCTCTTCGGCGGCCTTCTTGACCTGCTGGGACCCGGGGACGACCATCGCCCGGACCGAGCTCGCGACCTTGCGGCCGTCGACGACCGCGGCGGCCTCGCGCAGGTCCTCGATGCGGCTGTTGGTGCAGGAACCGATGAAGACCCGTTCCGGGGCGATCTCGGTCATCGGCGTGTTCGCGGTCAGGCCCATGTAGGCGAGGGCGCGTTCGGCCGATTCGCGGTCGGCCGGGGACTCCATCGCGGCCGGATCCGGGACCCTGTCGGTGACCTGGACGACCATGCCCGGGTTGGTGCCCCAGGTGACCATCGGCGAGATCGCCGCGGCGTCGATGTCGATCTCCTGGTCGAAGCTCGCGCCGGCCTCGGTCGGCAGCTCCTGCCAGCGGGCCACCGCGGCGTCGAAGTCCGCCGGCGCCGCCGCTTTGCCGCGGACGAACTCGAAGGTGGTCTCGTCGGGGGCGATCATGCCCGCCCGGCCGCCGCCCTCGATCGTCATGTTGCAGATCGTCATCCGACCCGGCATCGAGAGCCCCTCGATCGTTGGGCCCGCGTACTCGACCGCGAAGCCGGTCATGCCACCGGTCCCGAGCTTGCCGATCGTCGCCAGGATCAGGTCCTTGGGTGTGACGCCCGCCCCCAGCCCACCGGCGTAGTTGATCCGCATCGTGCGCGGGCGCTTCTGCACCAGGCACTGGGTGGCGAGGACGTGCTCGACCTCTGAGGTGCCGATGCCGAACGCCAGCGAGCCGAAGGCGCCGTGGGTGGAGGTATGGCTGTCGCCGCACACGATCGTCATCCCGGGCTGGGTGATGCCGAGCTCCGGGCCGATCACGTGGACGATGCCCTGGTGGTCGGAGCCGAGGCTGTACAGCTTCAGGCCGAACTCCTCGCAATTGCGTTCGAGGGTTTCGACCTGGATGCGGGAGAGCTCGTCGGCGATCAGGCGGGCCGCCATCGTGCCGTCGGTGGGCGTGTTGTGATCGGCCGTGGCCAGCGTCTTGTCCGGGCGGCGGACCTGGCGGCCGGCCATCCGGAGGCCGTCGAAGGCCTGCGGCGAGGTGACCTCGTGGACCAGGTGCAGGTCGATATAGATCAGGCCCTCGCTGACCTCATGCTGCTCCCAGATCTTTTCGAACATGTTCTTGGGCACTGCTAACTCCTCCTCAGTCCGGCGGCTATCACCGCGATGAAGCGGGTCGGATCGGTTCCTTCGTTCTCGAAATGGTGCGGGAGATCGGCGTCGAAGGTGACGCTGTCCCCTTCTTGAAGCTCGTGGCGCTCGCCTTCGACGACCAGCGCCAGGTCCCCTGCCAGGACGACCGCGGTCTCGCGGCTGCCCGGCTCGTGCATCGGCGGGTCGGCGGCGCCGCCGGTGGTCGCGCCAGGGTCGAGGACGTGCAGCGACACGTCGGCGCGCTGCCCCGGCAGCGGTGGGGTCAGCTCCTCGATCCGGTGGCCGCCCCGGCGGCTCTGGCGACGGTCGGCGGCGCGGGAGACGGCAACGTGACGGCCCTCGTCGAGGCGCAGGAGCTGGGACAGCGTCAGTTCGAGGCCGGCGGCGATCTTCGCCGCGACGGCGAGCGTCGGCGAGGTCTCGTTGCGCTCGACCTGGGACAGCATCTGCGCCGAGACCCCGGAGCGATCGGCGAGGTCACGCAGGGACAGGGACATCGCGTCGCGGAGGGCACGGATGCGGGGGCCGACGGCGGCGATGGGATCGGTGGATTGAGGCGTCGCTACTGCCATCGCGCGCGTACGTTATCACGGACGGTTGTAAGAAGCGCGGTGCGTAGGTCGGCGGCGAGGTCGGATGGTTCGTCGCGGATCTGGCCTTCGGTGATGCGGACGACGTGGTAGCCCGCCGCGCCGAGTCGCCGGTCGCGCTTGCGGTCCTCACGAAAAGCACGCTTCGTGCCGTGGGACCTGAACCCGTCGAGCTCGGCGACCAGCATGGCCTCGGACCAGAGGCAATCGACCTGATAGTGGTGCCCGCCCACGGTGAGCCACGCGTTGAGGCGCGGACGTGGGAGCCGGTGAGCGTCGAGGAAGGGCAGGAAGAGCTCCTCGAGCGTGCTGCGGAGGCGCCCGCCGGGGTCGTCCTCCAACCGTTTGAGGCAGACCTCGACGATCGCCGCTCCCCGATGGCGCGGGTAGCGAGCGAGGAGCGCCGGCAGCGAGATGCGGCCGTAGATCCCGCGGTATTCCGCCTCTCGGAGCGCCGCCTCCGCCGCCGCCGCGCCCTTTTCGGCAGCCAGGTCGAGGACCGCCCGTGCTGCCGAGGTGACCGGAATCCCGTCGACGACCTCGCGCTCGTCACCCGCGAGCACCGAGAAGTGGCGGCGGATGGAGCGCTGCGATCGCGATTTCCGCGGGGTCGTCACGTGCGCCTCCCCCGTCCCCGACCCCCAGATCCCCCAAAGCGCCGCCGCCGACCGATGGCTCAGCACCGCCCCGTCCCCCGACACGAGAACCGCCGCCATCCACCATCCCTGCCGAGTGATCGCCGTGTGCCCCACCGCGTAGACCCCGCGATACAGAGGGTGGAGCGCGCCGCGAACCTTCCATCCCGCGATCGAGTCCTTCGTCAGTCCCAAGGCGAGGAGTTGCCTCGTCGCCACCACCCCATGCTGCCGTCGCGCCAGATCGGCCACCGCCGGACCCACCGTCTGCACTAACTCGCCGTGGGGACGAGTTAGTGCAGACGGTCCGGGCATGCGACCGATGCTGGCGGGGAAATGCGCACATGTGGTGCGCAGATCTCGGCTTTTGGCTTGCGCCTTTGCTACGGACCGGTGCGCTCGATGGCGGCTTCGGCCGTGGCGGCCTCGGCCTCACGGGTCGCGGCGCCTTCGAGGCTGTTGGACAGCGCTCGCAGGTAGGCGCGGGCGCTCGCCTCGATGATGTCGGTGGCGACGCCGGAGCCCGAGGCCAGGGTGCCGTTGGTGCGGAGCTGGACCGTCACCTCGCCGAGCGCGTCCTCTCCCCCGGTCACCGCCTCGACCGTGTACTTGACCATCTCGCTTTCGATGCCGACCGCGGCCTGGATGGCGCGGAAGATCGCGTCGATCGGGCCGTCGCCGGTGCTCTCGCCGACGACCTCCTCGCCCGAAGGCAGGGTGACGCCGATCCGGGCCAGCGGCTCCTTGTCGGTCCCCGCGGTGACCTCGAAGGAGGCCAGCTCGTGGGCGTCGGCGCGATCGCGCATCTCGTCGGAGACGATCGCCTCCAGGTCCAGCGCGGTCACCTGCTTCTTGCGGTCGGCCACTTCCTTGAACGCCTTGAAGGCGGAGTTGAGCGCGCCGCCCTCGACCTTGTAGCCGAGCTGCTCCAGGGCGTCTTTCAGCGCGTGGCGACCAGAGTGCTTGCCGAGGACCAGGGAGTTCGACTCGAAGCCGACTTCGGTCGCGTCCATGATCTCGAAGGTGGTGCGCTCCTTCAGCACCCCGTCCTGGTGGATGCCGGACTCGTGGGCGAAGGCGTTCCGTCCCACGATCGCCTTGTTCGGCTGCACCGGATACCCGGTCAGGCGGCTGACCAGGCGGCTGGTGCGGGCGATCTCACGGCTGTTGATGCCGGTGGTGAAGCCATGGGCGTCCTCGCGGACGCGGATCAGCATCGCGATCTCCTCCAGCGAGCAGTTACCGGCGCGCTCGCCCAGGCCGTTGATCGCGCACTCGACCTGGCGACAGCCGGCGATCACCCCCGCGTAGGAGTTGGCGACGGCCAGCCCCAGGTCGTCGTGGCAATGGACCGAGGTTTCCACCTTGTGCAGGTCCGGCACCAGCTCGTAGAACCGCCGCCACATCGCCGCGTACTCCTCCGGCGTCGCGTAACCGACGGTGTCGGGAACGTTGATCACGGTCGCCCCGGCGTCGATCGCGATCTGCAGCACCTCGGCGGTGAACTCGAAGTCGGAGCGACTCGCGTCCATCGGCGAGAACTCGACGTTGTCGCAATAGGCCCGCGCCATCGTCACCGCGGCCTTGGCCTGGCCCTTGACGTCCTCGCGGTCGGTCCGCATCTGGTGCTCGATGTGGATGTCCGAGGTCGAGACGAAGGTGTGGATGCGCGGACGTTCGGAGTCCTTGACCGCTCCCCAGGCGGCATCGATGTCGGCCTTGTGGGTGCGGGCCAGGCCGCAGATGACCGGGCCCTCGACCGTCCTGGCGATCGCCTGGACCGCCTCGAAGTCCCCTGGCGAGGCGATCGGGAAGCCGGCCTCGATCACGTCGACCCCCAGCCGCACGAGCTGCTGGGCGATCTCCACCTTCTCGGCGGCGTTGAGTGAGATACCGGGCGACTGCTCTCCGTCGCGCAGCGTGGTGTCGAAGATGTGGACGCGGTTGGCGTCGGGCGAAGCGTTCGTGTCGGTGCGTTGCGGTCCCATGGGACCCCTCCTTCTCTCTAAATCCTGAATGGCCTTTTGTCTCTCGCGGCTATCGCGCCGCCCAGCGCTATTCCCCCCGAGGGGGGAGGAGAAGGAGAAGCGCGAGGTCGTTAAGCGGGAAGGCCATTTCCACGAAGCAGAGTAGCGGACCTACTGGCGCAGGACGTTGTGCCCCGGGCCGCCGATCAACGTGTCTTCGCCGGGCCCGCCGTTCAGGACATCGTCGCCGGGGCCGCCGAGCAGCATGTCGTTACCCCCCCGCCCGTTGAGTTCGTCGTCACCGGGGCCGCCGATCAGCTTGTCGTTACCCGCGCCGCCGATGAGCACGTCGTTGCCGGGACCACCGCGGATCGTGGCCGGGACCGGGACGGTGCGACCGAGGGTGACGGTGTCGTTCCCGGCACCGGTGTTGACTTCGAAGCCGGCGATCGCGGTCGCTTCGCAGCTCAACGCCTCCGGGCGTTTTTCCGGGTGCGTGCAGACGGTGCCGCCGACTTCGAGCGGCGTCGCCGAGGTGATTTCGTAGGCGCGACCGTCGGCGGCGAGTTCGATCGTGATCCGGTCGTCGCCGGGGCTGCCGGCGAGGACGAGGTTGACCGACGCTTCGGCAGCGGCGGTGGCGCGCCGTGGTTCCGTCGGCGCGCCGGAGGCGGCACCCGCGGTGATCGATGCGGTCGCCATGGCGACGACCAGAAGAAGGGGAGCGAGACGCTTCATCGCTCCTCGTAACAATCCTTTTACGCCGACGTTGCGGTCAGAGATCGACCGAGCGTCCGAGCGAGAAGCCGTCGAGACCGAGGATCGTCTGGAGCGCGTCGGGACGGACCGCCGCGTCGGTGGTCAGGGCCATCACCGCGTCTCCCCCGCCCCCATGCTCGGCGCCGACCGCAGCGGAGACGATGTTCACGCCCTCCTCGCCGAAGGCCGTGCCGACGCGGCCGATCATCCCCGGCTGGTCGGCATAGCGGAAGACGGTGATGTGCTCGGCGAACGGCAGGTAGAAGCTCTCGCCCCAGGCCGAGACCAGGTAGGGCTCGTTCTTGGGGCCGACGCCGGTCCCCGCGACCTCGACCTCCTCGTCGCCCGAGCCGAGCCGGACGGTGACGAGCTCGGTGAAGTCCTCGCTGCCGGTGTCCTTGGTCTCGATCAGCTCGATCCCCCGCTCCTCCGCCATCTGCGGCGCGTTGACGAGGTTGACCGGCGTCTCCGTGTTGCCAGAGAGGATCCCGACCAGGACGGCGATCCCGAGCAGCCGGGTGTCGTAGGCGGCGAGCTTGCCGCGGAACTCGACCGCGACCCGATCGACCGAGCCCTGGCCCAATCCCTGCGCAAGTCTTCCTAATTTCTCGCAGAGCGGCACGAACGGCGCCAGCGCCTCCATCTGCTCGGGGCGCACCGCGGCGATGTTGACCGCGTTGGTGACCACGCCGCCGGTCAGTGCCTCGGTGACCTGCTCGGCGGTGACGACGCCGGCGCGGTCCTGGGCCTCGGCGGTGGACGCCCCCAGGTGCGGCGTGACGACGACGTCGCCACGCTGGAAGATCGGGTGGTCGGTGAACGGCTCCCCGGGGAAGACGTCGAGCGCCGCGCCCGCCAGCTTGCCCGACTCGAGCCCGGCGACGAGATCGTCGAGCACGACCAGCTCGCCGCGCGCGCAGTTGACGACGCGGGCGCCGTCCTTCATCGCGGCGATCGCCTCGGCGTCGATCAGCCCGATCGTCTCCGGGGTCTTCGGCGTGTGCAGGGTGACCAGGTCGGCACGGCCGAGCAGATCGGTCAGCTCCTCGCAGCCCTCGACGCCGAGCTCGCGGAAGCGCTCGGCGGAGACGAACTTGTCATAGGCGATGACCTCCATGTCGAAGCTCTGGGCGCGCTTGGCGACCAGCTGGCCGATGCGGCCGAAACCGATCACGCCGAGCGTCTTGCCGTAGAGCTCGGCGCCTTTGAACTTGGAGCGGTCCCAGCGGCCGGCGACCAGCGAGGAGTGCGCCTGCGGAACGTTGCGGAACAGCGCCAGGGCCAGCGCCAGGGTGTGCTCGGCGGCGGCGACCGAGTTCGACTCGGGCGCGTTGGCGACGATGATCCCGCGCCGCGTCGCGGCCGGGATGTCGACGTTGTCCACCCCGGTGCCGGCCCGGCCGATCACCTTCATGTTGGTCGCCAGGTCGATCAGCTCCGGCGTCATCTTGGTGGCGCTGCGGATCAGGATCGCGTCGTACTCGGGGAGCTTCGCGCGGAACTCCTCGTCGGACATGTCGAGCCCGAGGTCGACATCGAAGCGCGACCGCAACAGGTCGACGCCGGTGTCGGCAATCTTCTCCTTGACCAGGACCTTCATCGGGCGCGTGACCCTAGCTCCCGCCGCGGATGCCGTCGGCGTTCGCGACGACCCAGTCGATGCTCTTGGTCAGCGCCTCGATGTCGCCCGGCTCCACGGCCGGGAACATGCCGATCCGCAGCTGGTTGCGGCCCAGCTTGCGGTAGGGCTCGGTGTCGACGATGCCGTTGGCGCGCAGCACCTTGGCGATCGCCGCGGCGTCGACGTCGTCGTCGAAGTCGATGGTGCCGACCACCAGCGAGCGCTTCGCCGGATCGGCGACGAACGGGCGCGCGAACGCGCTCGCCTCGGCCCACCCGTAGAGGCGGCCGGAAGAATCGCTCGTCCGCGACACGCACCACTCCAGGCCGCCGTTGCCGAGCATCCACCGGATCTGGTCGTCGAGCAGGATCAGCGTCGCGAGCGCGGGCGTGTTGTAGGTCTGCTGCTTGCGCGAGTTGTCGAGCGCCACGGCGAGCGAGAGGAATTCCGGCTGCCAGCGGTCGGCGGCGCCGTCGAGCTCCTCGATCCGGGCGATCGCCGCCGGGCTCAGCGCCGCCAGCCAGAGGCCACCGTCGGAGGCGAACCCCTTCTGCGGAGCGAAGTAGTAGACGTCGGCCTGGGAGGCATCGAGCGGCAGCCCGGCGGCGCCCGAGGTGGCGTCGATGAGGACCAGTGCGTCGCCCGCGTCGGCGGGGCGCTCGACCGGGACGCAGACACCGGTGGAGGTCTCGTTGTGGGCCCAGCCGATGACGTCGGCGGCGGGGTCGGCGGTCGGCGCGGGCGCGTCCCCGGGCTCCGCCTCGACCAGGATCGGATCGCCGAGGAAGGGCGCGGCCTTGGCCGCCTTGGCGAACTTCTGCGAGAACTCGCCGTAGGTGAGGTGCAGGGAGCGCTCGCGGATCAGCCAGGCGCAGGCCGACTCCCAGAACGCGGTGGTGCCACCGTTGCCGAGCGCCACCTCGTAACCGTCCGGTAGGGCGAAGAGCTCGGCGATCCCCTCGCGGACGCGCTGGACCAGGTCGCGGACCGGCGCCTGCCGGTGCGAGGTGCCCATCAGCCGCGACTGCTCGGCCAGCTTCGCGAGCGCCTCCGGGCGCACCTTCGAGGGGCCGCATCCGAAGCGCCCGTCCACGGGCTTCAGATCGTCGGGGATCTTGACGATGGTGTTCGAGGGCGACATCGGGGCGACAGGTTATTCACCTCGTGCGGTGGACCGCCGCCGGACCCCCGGTTAGGCTGGCCACGCCGTCCCGAACGCAGTCAAAAAGTCCCGTTCAGAAGGCAATCCCAGACATTTAGGGGGAGTAGATGTACCCAGTCACCTACGAAGCCGATTTCCAGCCGGAGCAGAACCGTGCGACGACGTTCTTCCGGATCATCCTCGCGATCCCGTGGCTCATCGTCGCGATCGCGTACTACATCGTCGCCACCTTCACCCACCTGATCGCCTGGGTGGCGGTGGTGATCCTCGGGCGCTACCCGGAAGGCCTCTACAACCTGAACGCGGGCTTCGTCCGTTACTTCGTCCGCACCTCGGCCTGGATCTACCTGCAGACCGACGAGTGGCCGCCGTTCGGGATCTCCGACGACACCAGCTACCCGATCCGGGTCGACGTCGCGCCGCCGGCCGAGCACCAGAGCCGGGTCAAGGCGTTCTTCCGGATCATCCTCGCGCTCCCGATGCTGATCGTCTCCTACGCGGTGAGCTACGCCCACCAGTGGATCGCGGTGATCGCCTGGATGTCGATCGTCTTCCGCGGCTACCTGCCGGAGCAGCTGAACACCGCGATGACGTTCTGCAACAGCTTCTACGCCCGCGTCTACGGCTACCTGGCGCTGCTGACCGACGATTATCCGCCGATCGGCATCGAGAAAGCCAAAGGCGGCGGCAACGAGGTCGTCCCCTCGCCGGCACCGGGCGGCGCGCCGCCGGCCCCGGCCGCATGACCGAGGAGACCTACGAGAAAGTCGAGCGCGGCGACGGCTGGTCCGTCGCCAACCTCGACGACCTCGGCGAGGGCCCGGGCTTCCGCAAGATCCGCCCGGCCCTCGGGGTCACCGCCTTCGGCGTCAACGCGATCGTGCTGCCGCCCGCCTACGTGACCGGCATGCACTTCCACGAGGAGCAAGAGGAGCTGTACTTCCTCCACGCGGGGCGCGTGGCGATCGAATTCGGCGATGGCTCCTCACAGGAGCTCGAGGCGGGCGGGCTCGCCTGGGTCGACGCGCCCACCCACCGTCGCCTCCGCAACCTCAGCGATACCGAGGAGGCGGTCTACGTCTGCGTCGGCGGCAAGGGCGGTTACGTCGGCCGCGACGGCAAGCTGGCCGAGGGCGAGACCCACCGCTGAGCCCCGCCCCGGCCGGGGCGGTCAGAAGCCCTGGTCGATCCAGGGCATCATGTCGCGGAGCTCTTTGCCGACCTTCTCGATTTCGTGGTCGGCGCCCGCCTGGCGCAGCTCGTCGAACTTCTTGCCGCCGGACTCGTTCTCGGCGATGAACTCCTTCGCGAACTGGCCCGACTGGATCTCGCCGAGGATCTCCTTCATCGCCTGCCGCGAGGACTCGCCGATCACCCGCTTGCCGCGGGTGAGGTCGCCGTACTCGGCGGTGTTGGAGATCGAGTACTCCATCCCGCGGATCCCCTTCTCGTACATCAGGTCGGCGATCAGCTTCAGCTCGTGGAGGCACTCGAAGTAGGCGAGGCGGGGATCGTAGCCGGCCTCGACCAAGGTCTCGAAGCCCGCCTTCACCAGCTCCGAGGCGCCGCCGCAGAGGACCGCCTGCTCGCCGAAGAGGTCAGACTCGCACTCTTCCTGGAAGGTGGTCTCGATCACCGCGGCGCGGCCACCGCCGATCCCCGAGGCGTAGGCGAGGACGACGTCGTGGGCGCTGCCCGAGGCGTCCTGGTGCACCGACATCAGGCACGGCACGCCGTTGCCTTCCTCGTACTGACGGCGGACCAGGTGGCCGGGACCCTTCGGCGCGACCATCCCGACGTCGACGCCCTCCGGCGGCTCGATCTCCCCGAAGTGGATGGCGAAGCCGTGGGCGAAGAGCAGCAGGTTGCCCGGCTCGATCCCGGCGGCGATCTCGTCGCGCCAGAGCGGGCCCTGCTTCTCGTCGGGCAGCAGGATCATCACCACGTCGCCGCGCTTTGCGGCCGCGGCGACGTCGAGCACCTCGAGGCCGTGCTCTTCGGCCTTGGCGCGGCTCGAGGAATCGGGGCGCAGGCCGACGACGACCTGGACGCCGGAGTCCTTGAGGTTCAGGGCGTGGGCGTGGCCCTGGGAGCCGTAGCCGAGGATGGCGACGGTCTTGCCCGCAAGTTTGGAGAGGTCAGCGTCTTTGTCGTAGAAGATGTCGTCGGTTCGCATGGCCGAGGAGGCTAGCGGAGCGCGCCTTATCAGCGCAGCGCACGGCGCATCAACTTGCCCGACGGGGTGCGCGGCAGCGCCGCTGCCAGCTCGACCCGCTTCGGCACCTTGAACCCGGCCAGGGTCGCGGCACAATGGTGGCGAAGCTCGTCCGGGGTGACCGCGGCGTCGGGGGCGAGGACGACGACCGCGGTGACGGCCTGCTGCCACTCCGGGTCCTCCCTCCCCACCACCGCCGCGTCGGCCACGGCCGGATGGCGGAGCAGCACCTCCTCGACCTCGGAGGGGACGACGTTCTCGCCGCCGGTAACGATCATGTCGTCGATCCGGTCCTGCACGTAGAGGAAGCCTTCGTCGTCGATGTGGCCGAGATCGCCGGTGTGGAGCCAGCCCGACTCGTCGTAACGGCCGGGGGCGACGGTCGGGCCCTGGACGAGGATCTCGCCGTCCCGGATGCGCACGTGACTGGAGAGCAGCGGGCGCCCGGCGGAGCCGAGCTTGCGCAGCGCGTCCTCGGGGGCGAGCGTCGTCACCTGCGAGCAGGTCTCGGTGAGGCCGTAGGTCTGGACGACGGTGGCGCCGCGCTCGATCGCCTCCCCGAGCATCGCCGCCGGAACCGGCCCGCCGCCGACCAGGATGGCCCGCGGACCGGAGAGATCGGCGCCCGCGTCGAGCAGCCGCTTCAGCATCGTGGTGACGAGCGAGACGACGCTGATCGGTTCCCCGGCCAGCGCCTCCCCCACCCGGTCGACGTCGAAGCCGTCGTGGAGGACCGCGGTGGTCCCGTAGATCGCCGAGCGGACGACGATGCTGAGCCCGGCGATGTGACTGAGCGGCACGCAACAGAGCCAGCGGTCGGCCGGGTCGACGCCGATGTTGAAGGCACCACCCATCGCGCTCCAGAGGAAGTTGCCGTAGGTGAGGCCGATCGGCTTCGGCGTGCCGGTACTGCCGGAGCTGAGGACGTAGGCGCAGATGTCGTCGGTGTCATGCTCGCCGAGCAGCGGCAGGTCGGCCTCGTTCTGGGTGAGGAGGCCGGGATCGTCGAGGTCGACCATCGGTTCGATCTCGGCGACGACGCGCGCCCGCTCGGCCTCGGTGAGGCGCGGGCTGAGCGGCAGGAGGGCCGCGCCGACCTTCATCAGCGCATGGGCGAGGACCACTTGCTCGCGGCGGGGGTGCATGGTCAGCGCGGCGGTCGAGCCGCGCCGCACGCCGTGGGCGGCGAGCCGGCGCGCGATCCAGGTCGCTTCGGCCTCGAGCTCGGCGTAGGTGACCTCGGCGCCATCCGCGATCAGCGCGGTCCGCTCGGGGCAGCTCTGCGCCCGCTGAGCGAGCCAGTCGTCGATTCTCATATCGTCCCCATCATGCACAAACGCGACCGGCAGGCCCGGTGATCTGGGTCCAGGCGGCGCGGCCGCGAACCCTGCCGGCGGCGATCGCGCCGGTCCTGGTGGGAACGGCGGCGGCGTGGCAGTACGCGGGGCACCTGCCGCGCTGGCTCGCCTTCGTCGCGGCCCTGGTCGGTTCGATCTTCATCCAGATCGGGACCAACCTGGCCAACGATTACTCCGACGCGCGGCGGGGCGCCGACACCGCCGACCGGCTCGGGCCGGTGCGGGTCACCTCGGCCGGGCTGGTGACGCCGCGGCGGGTCCTTACCGCGACCTGGGTCGCCTTCGGCGTCGCGGTCGCCTGCGGCATCTACCTGGCCGTCGTTGCGGGCTGGATCATCCTCGTCGTCGGCGTCGCCTCGATCGCCGCCGGGATCCTCTACACCGGCGGGCCGCGCCCCTACGGCTATGCCGGGCTGGGCGAGGTTTTCGTCTTCCTCTTCTTCGGCCTGGTCGCGGTGAACGGGAGCTTCTACGTGCAGACCGAGGAACTGGCGGCGCTGCCGCTCGGCCTCTCGATCGCGATCGGGTTCCTGGCGACGGCGATCCTGGTCGTCAACAACGTGCGCGACCTGGAGACCGACCGGCGCGCCGGCAAGAACACTTCGGCGGTGCGGATGGGCCGTGCCAACGCGATCAACCTCTACAAGCTGCTGGTGATCGGGGCGTTCGTGCTGCTGCCGTTCACGATCTGGGCGGGCGAATGCCAGTGGTGGCCGCTGCTCGGGCTCGGGGCGATCCCGCTGGCGATCAAACCGATCCGGGTGCTGGAAACGCGCACCGACGGGCCGGCGCTGAACAAATGCCTGGCCGCGACGGGCGGCCTCCTCGCCGTCTACAGCCTGCTGGTCACGATCGGCCTGCTGATCTCGGTCTAGACATGTCCCTCCGCGCGGACGTCGTCCCCTACTGGCTCCCGTTCAGGGAGCCCTACGTGACGGCGCGCGGGCGGTTGACGCGGCGGGAGATGGTGCTGCTGCGAGTGAGGGACGAGGACGGGGTCGAAGGGCTCGGGGAAGCGGTGCCGCTGTCGCTGCGGGGCGGGGTGACGATCGCGGCGGTCGTGAAGGAGCTCGAGGAGCAGGGGACCGTGGCCGACGGACTTTCGCGCCCCGCCCATTGTGCGGTGTCAACGGCGCTTTTGGACCTCGGGGAGAAGCGGCGCGCAATCAAGGGGGAGCACGCTCCGGTGCGCTGCAACGCGACGCTGGTCAGTGGATCGCCCGCCGAGGTGGCCGCCGACGCGATGCGCTGGGCGAAGGCGGGCTTCGGGACGTTCAAGCTGAAGGTCGGCGCGGGCGAGGACGTGGCGCAGGTCGAGGCGGTGCGGGCGGCGGTCGGGTCGGCGGCCAAGATCCGGCTCGACGCCAACGCTTCGTGGTCGCTGGAGGAAGCGACGCGGATTCTCGCCGCGGTCGAGCCGCTCGGGATCGAGCTGGTCGAGCAGCCGGTGGAGACGATCGCCGAAGCAGCGGAGCTCGCTTCGCGGACCCCGATCCCGCTGGCGGGCGACGAGAGCATCGTCACGGCCGCCGACGCGGAGGAGTCGGTGCGCGAGGGAGGCTTCGCCATCACCGGCGTCAAGCTGTCAAAGGTCGGCGGGATCGAGGCGGGACGGGAGATCGCGGGGGTGATGCGCACCTACGTTGCCAGCGCGCTCGACGGGCCGGTCGGGATCGCGATCGGGAGGCGACTCGCGGAGTGGGTCGACTCCACGGTTCCCGCCGCGGAGCGGCTCGCCCACGGGCTCGCGACGCGGCGCCTCTTCCGCGAGACGATCGCCGTGGAGGAGTGCGCGTTGGAGGGCGACCTCCTGCACGAGGCGCCAGGACCGGGTCTCGGCGTCGTGATCGACGAGGATTCGCTGCGATACCACCAGCTTTGACCCTCGCTGCGGCCTTTGGTCCCGGTACGACCAGAAGCCTCAGCCGACACCCCCATGGACCCGACCAACGCCAACACCGCCCTCGCCTCGGCCTTTGCCGAGGAGCTCGCTCGTGGAGGGTTGCGGCGGGCCGTGGTCTCGCCGGGATCGCGGTCGACGCCGCTCGCGGTGGCGCTCTGGCGGGAGGCGGGGATCGAGGTGACGGTGATCGTCGACGAGCGCTCCGCGGGCTTCTTCGCGCTGGGGGCGGCGCAGGCGAGCGGCGAGCCGGTGGCACTCCTCTGCACCTCGGGGACGGCGCTCGCCAACTACCACCCGGCGGTGGCCGAGGCCGACGAGTCGGCGCTGCCGTTGATCGTCCTGAGCGCCGACCGGCCGCCGGAGCTGCGCGGCATCGGCGCCGGGCAGACGATCGACCAGATCAAGACCTTCGGCGAGTCGGTGCGGTGGTTCTGCGAAGTGGGGACGCACGATGCCGACGACGCGGGATTACTCCACCTGCGCTCGGTGGCGGCGCGGGCGCTGGCGCGGGCGCGCGGTGAGATACGACCCGGCCCGGTCCACCTGAACCTCCCCTGGCGCGAGCCGCTGGCGCCGCTCCCGGTCGCGGGCGCGGTGACCGGTACCGACCCCCTGGCGCTACACGGGCGCGATGGGGGGCGGCCGCTGACCGCGGTCACCCGGGTCGACCTCGAGCCGACCGAGTTCATCCTCGACGAGGTCGCGGGCCACATCGGCGATGCGATCGCCGGGGTGATCATCGCCGGGCGCCAGACCGACCCGGAGCTGCGCGAGCCCCTCGCCCACCTCGCCCGCGCCTCCGGCTTCCCGATCCTCGCCGAGCCGACCTCGCAGATGCGGCTCGGCCCCCACGACCGCTCCTACGTCGTCACTACCTACGACACCCTGCTCCGCGACGAGCACTGGGCGCGCGGCGTGGTACCGGAGCTGGTGCTGCGCTTCGGCGAGCTGCCCACGTCGAAGCCGCTGCGCGCGTGGCTGGCGGCAAGTGGAGCCGACCAGATCGTCGTCGATCCGACCGGGGGCTGGAACGAGCCGACGGGACGGGCGGCGGCGATCCTGAGGGTGGATCCGAGCGAGGTGGCGAGTGGCTGGGCGGCGCGGCTTGAACGGGACTCCGAGGGCCGGCGTTCCGAGGGCGGGCCGGGGCGGCCCCTCCTCTCACGAACTGCGGGGAGGTTCGCTCAGGGGCCGCCCCGCCCCGCCCCGCAAGCGTGGCTGGAGGCCGAGGCCGTGGCGCTGCGCACGCTCGCCGAGGAGCTGGACGGGACGGGGGCGATCAGCGAGCCCGCGTTGCACCTGGCGCTGGGAAGGGCCCATCGGGACGGGGACCTCGTCTACACCGCCTCCTCGATGCCGATCCGGGACCAAGAGACCTTTCTCGGGCCGGGCGGCGCGGACGTTCTGTTCCTCTGCAACCGTGGCGCCAACGGGATCGACGGGCTCGTCTCCTCCGGGGTCGGGGCCGCCCAGGCGAGCAGCAGGCCGACCACGATCGTCACCGGCGAGCTCGGCTTCCTCCACGACATCGGCTCCCTCGCCGCCCTGCGCGATGTCTCCACCCCGGTCCGCATCGTCGTCATCGACAACGGCGGCGGCGGCATCTTCCACTTCCTGCCCCAGCAATCGGCCCTCGACGGGGAGGAGTTCGAAGCCCTCTTCGGCACCCCCCGCGCCGTCTCGGTAGAGCGCGCCGCCGCCCTCTTCGACCTTTCCTACACGCGCCTCGAATCCCTGACCGATCTCCCGACGGCCCTCGCCGCGGGCACCGGCCTGATCGAAGTCCGCACCGACCGCCAGACCAACGTGGCGGCCCACCGCCGCGTAACCGAGAGGGTTCTGGCGGCATTGAGCCTTCAGGGCTGATTCGGGATTCGGCGCGCGAGAAGCCGGCGCCCGGGGGCCAAGGGACGGACAAGGCCCGGGCCGTCTCGTCCACGGCCCGGAAAGGGCGCCGGCCTCAGGAAGCTGTCGCCCGGAGGGGCCAAGGGATGCGGCCCCTTGAAGCTGGCGCCCGGGGGAAAGGGCGGCGGCCCCCTCGAGCTGTCGCCCGCAGGGAACGGCACGCGGCCGCATGAAGCTGTCGCCCACAGCGGAAAGGTACGCGGCCGTCTCGTCCACGCCCCTGGCAGGCTGTGGCCGTGGCCGAGACGGCCGGGGGTGCGGGGAGCGGGCGGGGGGAACACGGAAGGCCCTCGCGGGAGGGTGCGGGCGAGTGAGGCGGATCCCTCACGGGGCCCCACGGACCCCGTGATCCCGGCGCCCCGGGGGCCGGAGGGTGCGACCGTTCCGTGACGGGACCGTCACCGAAGGGAGACCCCGTCACGAAGATGCCGGGAACGTCCCCCTTCCTCCCACCCTTCGCCATCACTCAAGGATCTCCGTGTTTGGTTTCGGTTGCTCAGCAACCAAAACTCGACGCGCGTCCCATGGACCCCCGATTCCGGCGTCTCGGGGCCCGGACCCCCTGATCCCGGCCCCGGGGGCCGGAGGGTGCGACCGTTCCGTGACGGGACCGTCACGGAAGAGCGACCCCGTCACGAAGACGTCGGGAAGTCCACACTTCCTCCCGTGTTGTCCAACCGTCACGGACGCGTTCCGTACTTTGACCCTGCCATGGCAGGGTCAAAGTACGGAACGCGTTCCCGGGCCTTCCTTTCGGGCCCGGGAAGGGACCGAAGGTTCAGGAGAGGGTGACGTTCCCGGCGTCTTCGTGACCGATCCGGGCGGGGTGTGGCCTCCCCCGCACGGACCCGTCACGGAAGTCCGACCTCCTCCCGTCCCTGCGTCTCCCCTCATCCCTGTCCCCCCTTTTTCACGACCCC
>JAFDWO010000108.1 GCA_018268415.1 Actinomycetota bacterium
GTCCCTGTGTCGTCTTTTTCACGAACCCCCTCCCGTCCCTGTTCCCGCCTTCCCACGACCCCCTCCCGTCCCGGGCGCCTCATGGCGCTCACAGCCTGCCAGGAGCGCCATGAGGCGCCCGGGACGCATCTCGGACGGGTAGGGCGGCCGGGGCCGCGCGCCATCTCCGACGGGCGCGGGGGCCCGGGGTCGGGACGCAACTCGGACGGGCGCGGGGGTCGGGGTCGGGCCGCCACGCACCCCCGCGACGCATCTCGGACGGGTGTGCGGCCCGGAGTCGCGCATCTCGGACGGGTGTGGGGCCCGAGGTCGGGACGCATCTCGGACGGGTCTGGGGGTCGGGGTCGGGCGCCATCTCGGACGGGCGGGGCGGCCGGGGTCGGGGTCGGGGTCGCGCCGCAACCGGACCGGCGGGGCGCCGCCTCGGACGGGCGCGGGAGGTCGGGGCCCGGATCGGGGCGCACCTCGGACGGCCGCCCCCGCCTACGCCCCCGCCCCTGCCTACGTCCCCGTCCCGACCTCTTCGTCGGCGAGCTCGAGCCCGTGGTCGAGGGCCTCGACGATGAGGTCGATCTCCGCTTCGGAGGCGATCAGGGGTGGGGCGACGAAGAGGGAGGTGCGCTCGCCGCTGGTGGCGATCATGGCGCCCGCCTCGGCGGCGCGGGCGGAGACGCGGCTGGCGAGGGGGGCGGCCTCGCTGCCGTCCCAGTCGTGCCAGTCGGGGCCGTGGAGTTCGATCGTCCAGTGGAGGCCGCGACCGTCGACGCGGGCGACGCTCGGATGGTCGGCGGCGACCTTGGTGAGGCGGTCGACCATGCCCTGGTCGCGCTCGGCCGCCACCCGGAAGAGGTCGTCGCGGAGCGAGACCCTGAGGTGGGCGCGCACCGCGGCCACCGCGATCGGGTGGGCACGGAAGGTGCTGTAGGTCTGCCAACTGGTCCCGTCCAGCTGGGCGAGGAGGTCGCGCGAGAGGACCATCGCCCCGGCCGGCGCCGCGCCCGCGCAGATGCACTTGCCCATGGTCACGATGTCGGGGCGGGACTCGCCTTTCTGGAACTGGAGCCAGCCGCCGGTGCGGCCGAAGCCGGTCACGGTCTCGTCGGCGATCCACAGCGCGCCGGCCTCGCGGGCGAGCGCGGCGACCGTGTCCTGGTAGGCGGGGGTGTGGTAGACGCCGCCCTGGCTGTAGTCGAGGATGACCGCGGCGCTGCGCGCGAGCTTCGCGGCCGCGTCGGCGGCCCAGCCCGGCTCCGCCGTGGGATCGACACCACCGGTGATGCGGGCGTTGGTCGGCGCCGGGATCTCCAGCACCTCGGTCGAGCGCGGCGGGACCCGTTGCGCTCCGGTTGCCGAGGCGAGGCCGCCGTGCCAGTGCGGCTGGATGGTCATCTCGCGGGCCAGTCCGGCACCACCGTGGTAGGCCCGGGTGCGCGTCGCCAGCGGCGTCCGCCCGGTCAGCGCCTGGGCGAGCGCGAGCGCCGCGTCGTTGGCCTCGCTGGCGCTGATGAAGAAGCGGACGGCGCCGACCCAGTCCTCGCCGCCGAAGGCGATGTCGATCAAGTCGGCCGCCGCGTCCTCGCGTTCCCGCCAGCCCCAGCCCTCGTTGAGGACCGGCGCGTCGGCGGCGCCACGGATCGCCTCGACCATCTCCGGGTGACGGTGGCCGAGCGGCGCCGCCGTGTTCGACGCATCGATCAGGCGGCGCCCGTCCTCGAACTCGAACCAGACCCCTGATCCGCCGACCACCCGCGGCGTCGAATCGCCGTGGGTGAGGCCGGTAGCCAGAAGCCGGCCGGTGGCGCCGCCCGACGTCATCCGGTCACCTTGCCGCCGAACCCCCAGCAGTTCCGCGGGACGCCCTCGACGACCACCCAGGTCGCGTCGCGCGCGTCCTCGCCGAAGACCGAGACGACGGCATCGGTGAGGGCCGCGATCAGCTCCGGGGCGACGTTCTCATCCTCGAAGCGCTCCTCGAAAGCTTTGATCTCCAGATAGGGCACTGTCTCCTCCTTCGTCGACGTTCATCCACATCGTGGCATATACTTCCACAGAATGAGTAAGCGACGAGGAGAGAAGACGTGAAATTCAGCACGGTCCATTACCCGCACGACCCGGTCTCCGAGCAGGTTGTGACCGCCGAAGCGGCTGATCAACTCGGCTTCTACGGCTGGTACCTGACCGACTCCAGCTACCGCAAGGACCTCTGGGCGATCCTCGCGCTGGCCGCGGCCCGGACCGAGAAGCTGCGCCTGGGCCCCAGCGCGATCCGCCTCCTCCTCACCGACCCGCTGGTCGCCGCCCGCTCGCTGGCCACCCTCGACGAGATCAGCGACGGCCGCGTCGACGCCGTGCTCGGCCTCGGCGACGCGCGCTTCCCGCTTGCGCAATCCGGTGCCGACGCGCCGAAACCGGTGCCCTTCCTGCGCGAGTCCTTCGACGTCATCCGTCGCGCCCTGGTCGACGAGCGGATCGAGTACGACGGGCGCTTCTTCAGCTACGACTACCGCGACTCGCCCCAGAAGGCCCGGCCGGTGCAGGAGGAGATCCCGCTCTGGTTCGGCTCCGGCGGCGGCCCGCGGCTGCTCGAGCTGTCCGGGGAGATCTCCGACGGCGCCCACCTGGCGCCGGGGTGGACGCGGAAGACCTGCGACTGGGCCGCCGCCCTGGTGCGCAAAGGCGCCGAGAAGGCGGGCAAGGACTTCGCCTCGCTCGACTTCGCGATGGGGCCGGTCTTCGTCTGCGCCGAGGACGGTGATCTCGCCCGCGAAGTCGCCCGCATCCACTCGACCTTCTACCTGCCGTTCCAGGCCCGCCCCTACTTCGAGGCGATCAACGACACCGAGTACGACTACTCGCGGGTCGAAGAGATCAAGGCCGCCTGGCTGGCCGGCGACATGGCGAAAGCCGTCTCGCTGACGCCGCCGGAGCTGGCCGCCCTCTACTACGTCGCCGGCACGCCGCAGGAATGCGCCGAGCAGCTGAAGGAAAACATCACCGACGACGTCAACCACCTGGTGCTGATGGTGGCCGACGCAGGCCACGTGGAGATGATCCTCGGCGACCGCCGCGGCGAGATACCGTCGGTGCGTGAGCAGATGAAGATGATCAGCGAGCATGTGATGCCGGAGTTCACGTGACCGACGACGGCCGCCAGTTGATCGACTGGCACATGCACGTCTGGCTGCCCGAGCACCTGGGGCGGGAGTGGGTCGCCGACCTCTCCCGCAACTACGGGGGCGACGACAGTCCGATGATCGAGCAGGCGCACTTCGAGGACATCGAGGCGGGTCGGGCGGCGGCCGGAGTGGAGAAGGCGATAGTGATCGGCAACATCACCCGCCACCTCGGGGTCGAGGTCCCGAACGAGTTCATCGCCGAATATGTCGAACGCGACCCTGCCCACACCGTCGGCCTCGCCGGCGTCGACCCGAACGACGCCGACGCCGCCGACCAGCTCCGTTACGCGCGCGAGACCCTCGGCCTGCGGGGCCTGAAGCTGGCGCCCCCATACCAGGCGTTCCACCCGCACGCGCCGGAGGCGCTCGAGCTGTACGGCCTGGCCTCGGACCTCGGGATGCCGGTGATGTTCCACCAGGGCGCGGTGTTCGCGCGCCGCGGGATCCTCGAGTACGCCAACGCCGCGCTGCTCGACCTGGTCGCCCGGGACTTCCCCGAACTGAAGATCATCGTCGCCCACATGGGCCAGCCCTGGTACTTCGAGACGGTGGCGCTGATGTACAAGCATCGCAACGTGTTCGCCGACCTCTCCGCCCGCTTTCACCGGCCCTGGCAGCTGCACAACATGCTGCTCGCCGCGATGGACTACGGGGTCACCGACCGGATCCTCTTCGGCAGCGACTTCCCGGTGACCGACACGCAGTTCTGCCTCGACGCCTTCCGCAACATCAACACGCTGACCGAGGGCAAGCTGCCCGAGATTCCCGCCGGGCTGATCGAGGAGATCATCTACGAGCGCCCCTTCTCGCTGGTCGGCCTGGAGGTGTGAGGAAGGTGACCGAGGTGAAGCGTTATGAGATGTTCGTCAACGGGGAGTTCGTCGACGCCGCCACCGACGAGTACGTGGCAAGCATCGACCCGACCACCGGCGAGCCGTGGTACGAGACGCCCGACGCCGGGGCGGCGGACGTCGACCGCGCCGTGCGGGCCGCCCGCGCCGCGCTCGAGGACCCCGCCTGGCGTGACCTCTCGCCCTCGCGCCGAGGCCACATCCTGCGCCGCGTGGGCGATCTGCTCGGTGAGCAGGCCGAGCGACTGGCCCGGATCGAGAGCCGCGACAACGGCAAGGTCCTGCGCGAGGTCGCCGGCCAGATGGCGGCGCTCCCCGAGCAGTGGGAGTACTTCGCCGGCTGGCCCGACAAGCTCTACGGCTCGGTCGTCCCGACCGTCGGCAGCCGCCACAACTACCTGCTGCGCGAGCCGGTCGGCGTGGCCGCGGCGATCGTCCCCTGGAACTCGCCGCTGACGATCGCGGTCACCAAGATGGCGCCGGCCCTGGCGGCCGGCAACGCGGTGGTCGTCAAGCCCTCCGAACACACCGCGGCCTCGCTGCTCGAGTTCGTGCCGTTGCTCACCGAGGCCGGGGTCCCGCCCGGGGTCGTCAACGTGGTCACCGGCCTCGGCCCGACCGCGGGCGAGGCCCTGGTCACGCATCCCGGCGTCGACCTGATCAGCCTCACCGGCGGCCCGGCGACCGGGCGCCACATCGCCCACCGCGCCGCCGACCGGCTCGTGCGCACGATCCTCGAGCTGGGCGGCAAGTCGCCGAACATCGTCTTCGCCGACGCCGACCCGGAGCGCGCCGCGGCCGGGATCGCGGCGGGCATCTTCGCCGCCGCCGGGCAGACCTGCGTCGCCGGCGCCCGCTGCTTCCTGCACGAGGACGTCTACGACGACGTGCTCGACCGGGTGGCCGCGCGGGCCGCCTCGATCAAGCTCGGCAATCCTCTGGACGAGGAGACCGAGATGGGGCCGCTGGCGTTCGCCGGGCACATGGAGCGCGTCCTCGGCATGGTCGAGCGGGGCCGCGCGGAGGGCGCCGTGGTCCGCGCGGGCGGCGTCCGCGTCGCCACCGAGCCGCTGGCCCGCGGGTACTTCGTCGAGCCGACGATCCTCGAGGGGGTCGACAACCAGATGACGATCGCGCGCGAGGAGGTGTTCGGGCCGGTGCTGTCGGTGCTCCGCTTCCGTGATGAGGCCGAGGTGGTGAGGCAGGCGAACGACACTCCCTTCGGCCTCGCCGCCGGGGTGTGGACCAGTGACCTCTCCCGCGCACACCGTGTGGCCCGGGACCTCGACGCGGCCAACGTCTGGATCAACACCTACCGCCGGCTCAGCCCGGTCTCCGCCTTCGGTGGGTTCAAGGAGTCCGGGTACGGGAAGGAGGGCGGACACGCCGCGATGCTCGAGTACACGCGCGAGAAGAACGTGTGGATCGAGCTGGAGGAGGACGGTGGCGGCTGAATTGGAGCTCGGGTTCGAGCTCAACGGCACGGCGGTCCGTTGCGGCGCCGAGCCGCACTGGACGCTGCTGCGGGTGCTCCGCGACGGCATCGGCCAGACCGACGTCAAGTACGGGTGCGGCGAGGGCGTGTGCGGCGCCTGCACGGTGTTGCTCGACGGCACCGCGGTCAGCTCCTGCCTCCTCTTCGCGCCGCAGGTCGCCGGGCGCCGGGTCGAGACGGTCGCCGGGCTCGGCTCGCCGGAGGAGATGCACCCGCTGCAGCGGGAGTTCGTCGAGCGGGGCGGGGTGCAGTGCGGCTTCTGCACCCCGGGGATGGTTCTCGGCGGGCTCGAGGCGGTCGCGCTCGACCTCTGCGGCTCGCCCGAGGAGATCCGCCACAGCCTCTCCGGCAACATCTGCCGTTGTACCGGCTACCGCGGCATCGTCGAGTCGGTGGCCGCCTACGCAAGCCTTCCCCCGACCGACCGCGGATGAGCGTCGTCGAGCAGCCGGCGCTCCGGGTCGTCGGCCGCGAGCTGGTCCGCCACGACGCGGTCGAGAAGGTGACCGGACGCACCCGTTATGCCGCCGACGTCGAGCAGCCGCGGCGCCTCCACGCGGCCCTGCGGCGCAGCGACGTCGCCCACGGGCGGCTGCGGCGGGTCGACGTCACGCCCGCCCTCGCGGTCCCCGGGGTCGTCGGCGCCTACACCGCCGCCGACGTCCCCAACAACGTCCTCTGGGCGCCGGTGCCGGGGCAGCTGCCGGGGACCGGGGCGGAGCGCTCGCGGGCCAACATGCTGGCCGAGGACGTGGTCCGCTTCGACGGCGAGCCGATCGCGCTGGTGGCGGCCGAGACCGAGGACGCGGCGGCCGCCGGGGTCGAGGCGGTCGTGGTGGAGATCGACCCGCTGCCGGTCCTCGACGACCCGCTCCGGTCGCTCGACGAGGACGTCCCGGTCCTGCACGAGGGCGGCAACCTGCTGGCGAGCTGGGAGTTCGAGGAGGGCGACGTCGACGCCGCGCTGGTCGGGGCCGCCGCGGTGGTCGATCGCACCCACCGCTGCCAGGCCGTCGACCACGCCTACCTGGAGACCGAGGCCGGGACCGCCTGGATCGACGCCGACGGCGTGGTGGTGGTCCGCGCCAGCACCCAGGTCGTCGAGCACCACCGCACCCTCGCCCGCTTCCTCGGGGTCGAGGACAACCGCGTGCGCGTCATCGCCCCCTACGTCGGCGGCGGCTTCGGCGGCAAGGAGGACCTGACGGTCGAGCCGTACCTCGCCTTCGTCGCCCACCGCACGCGGCGGCCGGTGCGGATGACCTGGTCGCGCCAGGAATCGCTGCGCGCCCGGGCCAAGCGCCACCCGGCGGTGATGCACTACGTCACCGCCGCCGACGCGGGGGGCAGGCTGGTCGCGCAGGACATCGATCTGGTGCTCGACGGCGGTGCCTACGCCCAGCTCTCGGCGGCGGTGCTGCTCTGGTCGGCGATGTCGTCGATGGGCCCGTACAGGTGCGCGAACGTCAGGGTCCGGGCGCGCGTCGTCTACACCAACAACACGCCGTCGAGCGCGATGCGCGGTTTCGGTGCCCAGCAGGTCGCCTTCGCCTACGAGAACCAGATGGACGCCTTGGCGGCGGCGCTCGGGATCGACCCGCTGGCCCTTCGCCGGCGCAACTTCATCGAGGCGGGGGACACGCTCGCGACCGGCCAGGTGATCCCTACCCACGTCGCCCTGCCGGAGCTGACCGCGGCGGTGGAGGAGCGGCTCGGCGAGCTGCCGCAGCCGAGCGGGCCGGCCCGCAAGGTAGGTCGCGGTTATGCCTGCAACCTGCAGTCCTACGGGTTCAACGTCTGGATGGGCGACTGGTCGAGCGCCTGGGTGGGGCTGGAGGCCGACGGCGGCCTGACGATCAGGATCGGCGTCCCCGACATCGGCGCCGGGCAGGCGTCCTCGCTCGTGCAGATCGCGGCGGAGGTGGTGGGGGTGGAGCCGGAGCGGATCGTGATCCACATCGGCGACTCGACCCTGACCCCGCTGACCGGCCGCACCTCCTCCTCGCGGCAGCTCTACATGTCCGGGAACGCGGTCCTGGAGGCGGCCGAACGGCTGGCCGACGATCTGCGGGGCGTGGCCGCGATGGTGCTCGAGGTCGATGCCGACGCGGTTGAGCTCGCCGCCGGGGAGGCCCGGGCCGGCGAGGACGCCCTGCCGCTCGCCGCCGCCTACGCCGCCTGCATCGCCCGCTCGGTCCCGGTCCAGCAACTGGCCACGTTCCACGCGCCGACCGGGCCGAGGTGGGAGGCGCGGCCGGATTGGCGCGGGCGGATCGTGCCCGACTTCGCCTACTCCTGTCACGGGGTGGAGGTCGAGGTCGACACCGAGACCGGCCGCGTCCAGATCCTCCGTTACGTGGCCGCCCACGACGTCGGGCGGGCGATCAACCCGCAGTCGGTGCGGGGGCAGATCGAGGGCGGGGCGACGATGGGCATCGGGCAGGCGCTGTACGAGCGGGTGGTCTTCGAGGACGCGCGCAACGTCACCCGGAAGCTCGCCAATTACCTGGTGCCGACCGCGGTCGAGGCGCCGGAGATCGAGACGATCGTGCTCGAGAGCGGCGAGGGCCTCGGTCCGTTCCACTCGCGCGGGGTGGGCGAGCCGCCGGTCTCACCGCCGGCCCCGGCGATCGCCGCGGCGCTCCGGGACGCCACCGGCGCCACCTTCACCGCGACGCCGTTCGCGCCGGAGCGGGTCCTCGCGACCCTCGCGGCGCACGGGGTGGGGCGATGACCGACTCCGCCATGCACGGCGCGCCCGGCGTGCCGCTCCACCCCGACCACTTCCGGCACGTGATCGGCCACTTCGCCAGCGGCGTCGCGGTGATCACGGTCCGGCAGGGCGGCGAGGCCTTCGGGACCACGGCGAGCGCGGTCAGCTCCCTGTCCGTGGAGCCGCCGATGCTCCTCGTCTGCCTCAACCGCAGCTCGCTCACCGGCAGGGCGGTGGAGAGCGTCGGCTCCTTCGTCGTCAACATCCTCGCCGTGCACCAGGCGGAGATCGCCAGGCGGTTCGCCCGCAGGGGAAGCGACTTCTCCGAGGTCGCCACGGAGGACGGCGCGAACGGCGCGCCGGTGATCCTCGATGCCCTCGCGAGCCTTGAGTGCCGCGTCACCGAGGAGGTCGTCGGCGGCACCCACAAGGTCTTCATCGCCGCGGTCGAGAGGGCCTCGGCCGCGCCTGAGGGCGCACCGCTGGCCTACTTCCGGGGCACCTTCGGGCGGCTGGAGGACGGTGCCCTGCCGGAGGAGGTGTAGCCGGTGCAACGGGTCACCTTCTCCCGCAACTTCACCCTCTCGCTCTCGCGCACCTGCCGCTGCTACTGCAAGTACTGCGCCTTCGCCACCCACCGGGCCCACCTCCACGCCCCCGCCGAGGTCGAAC
>JAFDWO010000109.1 GCA_018268415.1 Actinomycetota bacterium
AGGACGCGGCCTCAGAAAGCTGACGCCCGTGGGGGAGGAGCTCCGGCCCCTCGAGCTGTGGCCCATTGGCCCATGGCGGAAAGGGATGCGGCCGTCCCGGCCACGGCCCGGGCAGGCCGTGGCCGGGACGGCCGGGTATGAAAGCGGTGGAGGAAGGCTCGCGGGAGATCCATGGGACCGTGGCCGAGGTGAGACCTCGTCACGGAGAGGGTGAGAACCCGACGCCTCCTCCCGTGTTGTCCAACGCCCACGGACGCGCTGCGTGGGTTTTCCACCGTATGGGGGGCCAAATACACGCAGCGCGTTCTCGGCCGTCCTTTCCGGCCCGCCCCACCGGTCGGGGATCTCCGTGGTTCGAAATGGTCGCCATACGCCCATTTCGAACCACGGAGGCGTCGGGGAGCCCGACGCCTCCTCCCGGGTCCCTCCATGATCAGGGATCTCCGTGGAAGATCTCGGGTCCGCGGGGACCCGAGATCCGCCACGCCTACCCCATCCTCGGGCATACCCGTCACGGAAGTCCGACCTTGTGACGTCCCCGTGTCGTCTTGCCCACGACCCCCTCCCGTCCCGGGCGCCTCATGGCGCTCACAGCCTGCCAGGAGCGCCATGAGGCGCCCGGGACGCATCTCGGACGGGTGGGGTGGTCGGGGTCGGGCGCCATCTCGGACGGGCGGGGCGGCCGGGGCCGCGGCGCCACGCGCGCCCGCCCCGCGCCTCGGACGGCCGCCGCGCTCAGGTACCCGCGTCGATCCAGCGGTCGGCCATCGGCGTGTGGCGCTCGATCGCCTTCGAGAGGCGCTTCGGGTCTCCGGCGATGACCGCCTCGACCAGCTCTTCGTGGACCGCGAGGTTGCCCGCCGCGTCGAAGAACTCATCGCCGGTGACGTTTTCGAGGCCGTCGTCGATGAAGTCGAGAAGGGTGAGGTAGAGGGTCTTGAGGGGAGCGTTCTGGGCCATCTTCGCCATCCGACGGTGGAGGTCCCAGTTGAGGCGGAGGAAGGCCTTGGGGTTCTCCGTCTGCTTCCGCATGCGGGTGACGATCTGGCGCATCGCTTTGGCGTCGGCGGGTTTGCAGTGGGCGGCGGCTTCGCGGCAGACGAGGGGCTCCAGGGCGTTGCGCACGGCCAGGCAATCGGTGAAGGGGGCGTCGTCGACCTTGAAGCCCAGCACCAGGTGGTTGAGCCGGACCCGCGAGGACGGCGAGGCCACGAACATCCCGCCCCCCGGCCCGGGCCGAGCCTCGATCAGGCCGCGCGTCTCCAGCAGCCGCAGCGCCTCGTTGACCGTGGCGACCGCGTAACCGAAGCGGTTGCGGATGTCCTCCTTGGTGCCGAGGCGCTCGCCCGCGGGGAGGCCGCTGTCGACGATCTCCTGCTCGAGCCGGCGCGAGAGCTCCTCCGCCCGCGAGATCCGGACGGGCTCAGTCGAGGCCACCGTCACCACCGCCGTTATTCACACCTGATGATTGCATTGATTCCTGACCGAGTTTATCGCTCGCCCCCGGCGCCGACCGCGGTCGTGCCGACGTTGATCGACTCCAGGAGCCCGTGCTCGGAGAGCTCTTCGCTGACCAGCTCGCCGACCGCGCGCCCGGCGAAGAAGACGATCACGCGATCGCAGACCTTCGCCATCTCCTCCAGGTCGCTGGAGGTGTAGAGAACGATCTTCCGGCTCGCCGCCATCTGGGCGATGATCGCGTGCATCTCCTCCTTGGCGCCCATGTCGACGCCGCGCGAGGGGTCGTCGAGCAGGATCACCGAGGGTTCGGCCTCGAGCCATTTGGCGAACACGACCTTCTGCTGGTTGCCGCCGGAGAGCGACCCGACCGGCTGCGCCGGCGAGGCCATCACGATGTTGAGCTCACGCCGCCAGTGCTCGGCCCGTCGCCGCATCCGGCCGCGGCGCTGGACGATGCCGGTGCGGCGCAGCGCCCCGCTTTTCACGGTGCTGATGTTCTCCGTCACCGAGGCGTCGAGCATTAGTCCCAGGTGCTTGCGGTCGGCCGGGACATAGGCGACGCCGGCGGCCACCGCGCGGTTCATCGACCGGGGGCGCCGGCGGCCCGAGGGCAGGGTCACGGTGCCGGCGCTCGGCCGCAACCGGCCGAAGATCACGTCGAGGACGGCCTGGGCTCCGGAGCCCTCGAGGCCGGCGAGGCCCACCACTTCGCCCGGCTCCGCGGTCAGGTCGAGGGGCGCGAGCACCCCATCGACGGCGACGCCCTCCAGCACCAGCGGCGCCGCGGCGGCGACGACGTCCTCGAAGGCGTCGGCGTCGTCGGCCCGCGCCTCGCGGACCGCCGCCTCGCCGAGCATCTCCCGCACGGTCCCCTGGATGCTCATCTCCTCGCGCGGCCGCCGGGCGACGACGACGCGGCCGCTGCGCAGGACGGTGATCCGGTCGGCGACGGCGAAGACGTCCTCGAGGAAGTGGGAGACGTAGACGACCCCCACACCGCGATCGCGGAGACCGCGGACGATGCCGAGCAACCGCTCGGTCTCGGTGGCCTGCAGCGCCGAGGTGGGCTCGTCGAGAACGAGGATCTTGGGGTCGTTCAGGAGCGCCCGCGCCACCTCGACCAGCTGCTGCTCGCCCAGCCTGAGGGTGGCGAGCGGTCGGGTGACGTCGACGTCGAGGCCGATCGCCGCGAGCACCGGCTGCGCCAGTCGACGCATGGCGCGGCGGTCGAGGGCGACGCCGCCGGCCAGCGGCTCGCGCCCGAGGAAGAGGTTCTGGAGCACATCGAGATGGGGGAAGAGCGTCAGCTCCTGCGAGACGATCGCCACCCCGCGTTCGGCCGCCTCGCGGGAGTTCGAGAAGGCGACCGGCTCGCCGTCGAGCCGGAGCGTCCCGGCATCGGGACGGGTGCCCCCGACCAAGACCTTGATCAGGGTCGACTTGCCGGCGCCGTTGGCGCCGAGCAAGGCGTGCACCTCGCCCGGGTGGATCTCGAAATCGACGCCATCGAGGGCTTTCACACCGCCGTAGCTCTTGTGGAGATCGGTGACCGTGTACATGGGCTCCTCGATGGCGTCGGGTTCGGATCGTGCCGCCGACTAGTGGTAGGCGTCTTCGATCGGTTCTGCTTTCGGCATCCCGCCGGCGAACAGTTCTTTGATCATCGGCGCGTAGAACTTCTCGGGTTCGTTGGTGCGCTCTTCCAGTTCGGCGATGTTCTTCTTCGTCACCGCGAGCTGGCCGGTGTTGATCCAACCTTCCGGAATTTCGGCCCCGCGGGCAGCTTCGGTGAGCATGCGCGCCGAGGTGTACCCCTCGAGCCACCAGTTGACGGTCACCGTGCCGATCAGGTTGCCGTCCTTGATGCCGGCGATCGTGCCCGGGTCGACGTCCATCGCCGCGGCCGGGAAGGTGTAGTTGTTTTCCTTCATCACCTTGTCGAGGCTGCCACCGTCTTCGGTGCACACGCCGATCACGAAGGCGGGGTTCGGTTTCGCCGCCAACTCCGAGGTCCACGCTTCGAGGCTTTCCTGTGGCGTGCCCCCGGAGGTGAAGACGACCTGCTTCGCCTTCGGCAGCATCTTGCTCACCACTTCTTTCACCCCTTGCGTGCGCATCGCCAGCACGCCCGCTTCCTGCGGGATGCACTGGCCGATGATCACTTCACCGGTGGTCGACGGCGGCAGCTTGGCGCCTTCGATCCCCTGTTCGGTGGCTTCGCGGGCCAGCGTTTTGTCGGCGGCACCGACGAAGGTCTGGATCGAGGAGGCCGACACTTCGCTTTCTTCCGCGGCCGGCCGTTCGTTGAAGATCAACACGTTCGGTCCGACCTGTTCGTCGATCGTCTTCGCGGTCCGGGTCCAGAGTTCGGGCGGGAACGGGGCGAAGCCGAACGCTTCCGGCTGCTTGGCCAGCATGTCCGTAGCCTGCTTCTGCGCCGCTTCCGGATCGACCTGGGGCGGACCGTTGGTTTCCAGCGAGACGTTCCCGTCTTCGGCGGCGAACGCTTCGGCTCCCTGCTGGATTTCCTGGCCGAACGCCTGCCCGGTGAGGATCAGCTGCATCGCGACCGAGACGTGCTTCTTTTCGCCGCCTTCTTCGGCGCTCGCGTTCTCGGTGTTGCCGGATCCGGCACCGCCGGATTCGGCCGCCGTCGTTTCGCTGCTGGAACTGCCGCCACCGCCGCAAGCCGCCAGACCCAGGGCCAGGAGCAGCGCCGCAAGGACGACGAGGGCAGGCAGGCCCTTGCTGGTTCTTATCTTGCTCATGCAGTGATTCCTCTCTCCTCTTTTTGTGACTACCGGTACCTGTGGCTTGAAGGGGGCGGGCCGCGGTCAGGCGGCGCGCAGGGCGCGTGAGGCGCGGCGCCGGCGGATCAGCGCGTCGGACCCGACGGCGATGACGATCACCGCGCCGGTGACGAAGTTCGTCCAGTTCGAGTTGATCGCGAAGAAGATGAGCCCGGCGTTGATCACCGCCACGATCAAGGCGCCGATCAGGGCGCCGGGCACGGTGCCGGTGCCACCGCTGACCGCGGTGCCGCCGATGATCGCCGCGGCGATGACCTGCAGTTCGTAGCCCGCGCCCACCGACGGGTCGGCCCCTTGGAAGTAGGCGAGGCTCAGCACCCCGGCGAGGCCCGCCAGACCCCCGGTGAGCATCAGCGCGTAGAGGCGGATCCGCCGCGTCGGGATTCCGGAGAACTCCGCCGCCTGGTGGTTGGACCCGGTCGCCCTCACCATCGCGCCGAAGCGCGTCTTCTTGAAGACGAAGGTAAGGATCACGCCCAGGATCAGCACGATCCAGACGGAGGTCGGGATACCGAAGGTGTCTTCGCCGAGCTTGGTGAAGAAGCTCGAGTCGATCGGTATCCCGGTCGCCGGTTTACCGCCGGAGACGATCTGCACCAACCCTCGGTACATCGAGAGGGTTCCGAGGGTGATGATGATCACCGGGATCCGGAAGATGTTGGCGAGGACGCCGTTGAAGGCGCCCATCAGGACCGCGACCCCGATCGCCAGCAGCGCCGCGATCCAGGGGTTGATGCTCGCCATCCACTTCGCCGCGAGCATCAGGCTGAGGGCGTAGATCCCGCCGACCGAGAGGTCGATCTCGGTCATCGCCAGCAGGTACACCATCCCGTACGCGGCGATGGCGACGATCGCGGCGGACCGCGCGGTGCTGAGGAGGACGTCCTTTTCCAGGAACTTGGAGTGGAAGGCACCGATCAGGAGGACGAGGCCGATCAGCGCCAGCAGCGGCCCGATCTCGTCGAGTGAGAAGACGCGGCGCCCGACCGCGCGGAGGCGGTCCCGGCCGGAGTCGGTCCCGGCCGGGGGCGGCGTTGCGGTGGCACCCGGCACCGCGGCGGGCTGTGGGCTCGTGCTCGTTTCGGTCATGTCTCCATCCCTCGCGCGCAGACCTCCCACGGCCTGCTGGCTTTTACACGTAATGATTATAGGTCATAACCATTATGTGTCAAGTTCGGCGCGCTAGGCACGCACCCAACCACCGTCGACGCAGAGCGTCTGGCCGGTGATGAAGGCGGCGTCATCGGAGGTGAGGAAGGAGATCGCCCCGACCAGGTCCTCCGGCTGCTCGGTGCGTTTGATGGCCTGGCCCTGGGCGACGAACTCGAACAGGCCGAGCTCCTCGTGCGGGCCCTCCGTCGTCCCCTTCGAGCGGACCAGCGAGGGAGCGACGCTGTTCACGGTGACACCCTCCTCGCCCACCTCGGCGGCCAGCGAGCGCACGAAGCCGATCAGGCCGCCCTTGCTGGCGATGTAGTGACTCATGCCGCCGATCCCGGCGTGGAAGGTGTTGGAGGAGATGATCACGACCCTCCCCCACGCTTGCTCGCGCATGGCCGGCAGCAGCTCGTGGCAGAGGTGGAACGCCGAGTCGAGGTTCACCGCGAGGACCTGCCGCCACTCCTCGAAGGTCATGTCCTTGAACTCGCAGATCGGGTAGATGCCGGCGTTGTGGACGAGGATGTCGACGGTGCCGAAGCGCTCCTTCGCCGCCGCGGCGGCCGCCGCCACGGCCTCCGCCGAGGAGACGTCGCACTCGACCGCCAGCCCGGCTGACCCTGCCGCCTCGATCAGGCCCACGGTCTCCGCGCCGTCGGCGATGTCGGCGACGACGACGTTGGCGCCGTCCTCGGCAAGGCGTTTCGCGTAGGCCCGACCGATCCCGGCGGCGGCCCCGGTGACCAGCGCGGTGCGTCCCTCGTGTGTTGCCATTCGTCAAGCCCTCCTTTGTCCGCGGCCGCGGCCCTCGTCGGCCGCGACCGCAATTGCGTTGCCGATCGAGTCGGGGACGAGCACGACCTTCCCGAACTGTTCCTGCGCGGCGAGCCGCCGCTGGGCGGCGGCCGCCTCGCTCAGCGGGACCGAGCTGTCGATCACGGGGTCGATCTCACCGGCGGCGATGAGGTCGATCAACGCTCGCATGTCGGCCATCCCGCCCTGCATGTGAAAGCGGATCTCGACCATGTTGCGGTAGAGCCCGCGCAGGTCCAGGGGCACCTCCCAGCCGCCCGTGTTGCCCGAGCAGAGCATGCGCCCGCCGCGATCGAGGCACCCCAGGCTCTGGGCCCAGGTCTCCGCGCCGACGTTGTCGAAGACGACGTCGGCGCCGCGGCCGTCGGTGGCGGCCCGGACCTGCTCCGGCCAGGTCGGGTCGCGATAGTCGAAGGCCGCCGCGACGCCGAGCTCGAGTGCCCGCTCGCGCTTCCAGGGGGCGCCCGACGTCGCCAGGACGCGGGCGCCGACACTGCGCGCGATCTGCACCGCGGCGGCCCCGATGCCGCTCCCCGCGGCCATCACCAACACCGTGTCGGAGGGCTGCAGCCGCACCTGCCGCAGCAGGCCGTGGTGGGCGGTGCCGTAGGAGACGCCAAGCGTCGCCGCCGCCGCGTAGGAGACCGCGTCGGGGAGCGGCAGCAGGTTGCGCGCGGGCATCGCCACGTACTCGGCGTGGGCGCCCCAGACGTGCATCCCCATCATCCGCCAGGCGCGGCAGTAGTTCTCGCTCGCCCCGGCACGGCAGAAATCACAGGTCCCGCACCACATCAACGGGTAGATCGCGACCCGCTCGCCGACGCGCCGGCCGGTGACCCCCTCCCCCAGGGCGACGATCTCCCCCGCCCCGTCGGCGCCGCTCACGTGCGGCAGGCGGAAGCCGGGGATCCCGAAGCCGTCCTCGCGGACTTTCGCGTCGGGGCCGCGGTTGACGGTGGTCGCGTGGACCCGGACCAGCGCCTCGTCGGGGCCTGGCGTCGGCGTCGGCACCTCCTCGTAGCCGAGCACCTCCGGGCCACCGTGCTCGTGAAAGACCGTCGCCTTCATCGGCGTCGCCCTCGCTCTCTCGCCGTGACCGGCTAGGCGAAGATCGGCGACGGATCGTTGTAGAAGGCGAGCCGGTCGACGAGCTCACCGTCGCGGTGCAGGATCGACGTCGTCGCCACCGTCACTTCCTGTCCGTCCTTGCGCGTGTAGTGCACGTCGGACTCGAGGATCACCGTGTCACCGTCTTCCCAGCGGTTTTTGAACTCGTGACTGAGGCCGCCGATCATCTGCCAGAAGCCACCGATCGATTCGCGGATCTGCTCCTTGCCGACCGCCGGCGGGTTGTTGTTGATGTTGACCTCCGCGTCGTCGGTGTGGCGCGCGACGAACTCGTCCAGCCGCATCGCGTCGACGTCGGCGAAGTACTCCTCGATCCAGTCACCCATCTCGATCCCTTTCCCTTCTGTTTCCCAGGCACTGCGTGTACCGCGAAGAACTGTGTAGCGCGAACGGTCCGATCAGTCCCCTTCGCCGAGGAAGGCGAGCACCGACGTGGTGAACGGCCGCGGCTGCTCGATCATCACCCAGTGGCCGCTCTCGCCGAAGGCGTGAAGCTGGACGTCGGGGAGCACGTCCATCAGCGGCAGCGAGGTCGCCTCGAAGGGGACGATCCGGTCGTGATAGCCGTGCGCCAGCAGGACCGGCTTGTCCAGGGTGCGCAGCTCCTCGTCCGACAGGGCGAGGTCATCGACCCCGTTCTGGCGCGGCTCCGGGAACATCGCCGCGAAGGCATCGCGGACGATCGGGTCGACGCTCGCCTCATAACGCATCTGAACGAGCTCGTCGGTGACGATCGACTGGTCGTAGGCGAACAGTTCGATCAGCCGGCGCATCGCCGCCGGGCTCGGGTCGTAGCCCCAGACCTCGGCGAGGCCGCTCGGGATCGGACCGCCGATCCCCATCGTCCCCATCACCACCAGCCGGTCGACCGCCTCCGGTCGCGCCGCCGCCATCGAAAGGGCGATCGCGCCACCCATCGAGTTGCCGATCACGCTGCAGCGCTCGATCCCGAGCTCGTCGAGGAGCGCCAGCGCGTGGTCGGTCCAGAGCTTGCGGCCGTACCTGACCGGACCATCCGGCTGGGTCCGGTTGAAGCCAACCTGGTCGGGGGCGATGACCCGATAGCGCTCGGCCAGGGCCGCGTAGATGGGACGCCAGTTGCTCCAGGCCGAGACGCCAGGGCCGGAGCCGTGGAGCAGCAACAACGGCGGGCCTTCGCCGGCGTCGTGGAAGAAGGTGTCGACCCCCATCACGGTCAGCCGCCGGCCGATCGCGTCGGGATCAAGGGTCCTGGATTCGGTCTGGGTGGTCATTGGGCCTATCTGTCTGAAAGTGGTTGAGTCGGTCGCGACGCTACCACTTATAATGATTCGGTGTCAATTGCAGGGAGGCACTTTCGCCGCCCTCGGCGCGTCCGGCCGAGAATCGACTATAATGATTCTAGGTTAACGGGAACGTGTCGGTCTTCTCAGGGGCGACTACGCTCGTAAGTCCTCCACAAGGGAACGGAGAGAGAGATGGGAATCGCCCACGTCGCACACGCCGAGCTTCGGGTCACCGACCTCGAGGCATCGCGAGACTTCTTCACCAGGGTCCTCGGGCTGTTCGTCAGCCACGAGGACGACGATCACGTCTACCTGCGCGCCTGGCAGGACTGGGACGACCACACCCTGGTCCTCACCCGCGCCAGGGTCAGCGGCCTCGAGCACGTCGCCTGGCGTGTCGACGGCCCCGCGGCGCTCGGCGAGTTCGAGGCGCAGCTCAAGCGCCTCGGGATCGAGACCGGCTGGGTCGAGGGCGGCAGCGGGGTCAGCCTCGGTCACGGCGACGCCCTCCGCTTCACCTCGCCCGCCGGGATCCCGACCGAGCTGTTCTGGGAGGTGGAGCGGTACGTCGAGCGGGACGAGAAGCTGGCCTCCAAGCTGCCCAGCCACCCGCAGCGCTACACCGGCAACGGCGTCCACCCGCGCCGCTTCGACCACGTGAACTTCCTCGTCAACGACCCCCAGCCCGAGCAGGAATTCTGGAGCGAGGAGATGGGGATCCGGCACAACTACTACATCACCGGTGACGTCGGCAACGGCGAACAGCGGCTCGCCTCGTGGCTGGCGAAGACCAACCTCTCGCACGAGATCGCGCTGATGCGCAACCGCGACCAGAGCGGCTCGCTGCTCCACCACGTCGCCTACTACGTCGACACCGCCGACCAGATGGTGCGGGCGGCGACGATCCTCGCCGACGCCGGCGTAAAGATCGAATGGGGCCCGGCGGCCCACGGCACCAGCGGCGCGATCTTCCTATACTGCATCGAGCCGTCCGGCAACCGGGTCGAGGTGTGGAGCGGCGGCTTCCTCCTCTTCGCGCCGGACTGGGAGCCGATCCGCTGGGACCCGTCGGTCTCGCCGCTCGGCCTTGAGATGTGGGGCTCCGACATGCCCGACACCTACCTGCGGTACGGGACGACCCTGGGCGCCCCGGCGGCTGCCCCCCAGCCCGCATGAACGACCCCCCGGGCGGTGGAGTGGTCGCCGCCGCCCGGGCGCTCGCGGCCGCCGGGCTGGTCGACGCGTTCGGCCACGTTTCGGCCCGCGACGGCGACGCGGCGCTGATCACCCCGGCGCTGCCGATGGCCGCGGTCGACTCGGCCGACCAGCTGGTCGAGCTCCCGCTCGGCGACCTCGCGGAGCTGCCGGCGGGCGCCCCCAAGGAGGCCTGGATCCACTGGGCGATCTACCGCGCCCGCCCCGACGTCGGGGCGATCTGCCGCGGCCAGCCGCCCTCCCCCCTTGCCGTCGCCGCGATCGCCGACGAGCTGCCCGCGGTGCTCGGCCAGGGCGCGATCGCCGGCGCCCCGGTGCCGGTCTTCCGCGACGCCCGCCTCGTCCGCGACCCCGACCGCGCGATCGACCTGGCGACGACCCTGGGCGACGCCCCGTCCCTGATCATGCGCGGCAACGGCGCCCTCGCCACGGCGTCCACCCCCGGCCGGGCGATGGCCCGCCTCTACCTCCTGGAGCGCAGTGCCGACACCTGGCTCCGCGCCGCCGCCGCGGGCGAGCCGCGTCCGCTGGGCGAGGCCGAGGCGGCGGCGTGGCAGGCCGCGGGAGAGGAGCTGCTCGAGCGGCTGTGGCGGTACCTCGCCCCTTAGGTCGTCGATTCCACGGCGGGAGGGGACGGCGGGGGTGCGGGCACTCCGGGCGCGGGCCGTCCACACAACCTCGGGGCGCCGGCGGTGGCCTGGGCTCCTCATGGGGGTCCTGGCAGGCTGTGACCCCCATGAGGAGCCCAGGACGTGAGGAGTGCGTGGGAGAGGCGTCACAGGGACGTGAGGAGGTCGGAATTACGTGACGGTCCCGTATCGAAGAGGGATCCAGAGCGCCCATCCGTGACGAAGATGCCGGGAACGTCACGCTTTCCGGGAGGTTCGGTCGCCTTCCGGGCCGGAAACACGGGGTCGGAAACGCGCTGCGTACTTTGACCCCCCTATAGCAGGGTCAATGTACGCAGCGCGGTCGTCACTGTTGGTCAACACGGGAGGAAGCGTGGAGTTCCCGACTTCTCCGTCACGAGGTCACTCCCCCGTCACGGATCCTCGACGCCTTTCATACCCGGCCCTCTCGGCCACGGCCACGGCCTGCCTCGGGCCGTGGCGAGAGGGCCGCGTCCCTTTCCCCGGGCGCCAGCTTGGGAGCGCCCCGTCCCTTCCCCCTATCCCAACGCCGCGCGCAGCAGGTCGCTCCCGTCCCACCCTGCGGCGGCCGCTGCGAACATCGCGAAGAAGCCGCGGAGGCCATCGCTGTCGGCGTGCAGCTCCAGGTCGTGGCCGAGGGAGGCGGAGGCGTCGTGGTAGGTGAAGTCGACGTCGTCGCCGAAGCGGGCGTGCAGGTATTCCGGCAGGCCGACCGACTCGAGGCGGGCCCGGGTCGACTCGACGTCGGCGGGCGGCACGGCGTAGGCGACGTGGTGGAAGCGCGGCGGGCTCGGCGCGGCGAAGCGGGCGGCGGCGCGCTCCGGCGCCATCGCGGCGATCACCATCAGCTCGACCGGGACCTGGTTGCAGATGCCGAAGGCGGAGGCGTGGACGAACTCGGCCGGCTCGCCGCGCGAGGTGACGTCGGTGACCGGGACCTCGTCGAGGAAGAAGAAGGGCCCGGCGCCGAACTGCTCGTGGAGACGCTTCGCCGCCGCCTCGATCGAGTCGACGACGTAGGCCAGGTGGTGGATCTTGCCGAGGTCGTTCATGCCGGCGCCCGGGCGAGCTCGGCGGCGATCTCGATGATCAGGTCCTCCTGGCCGCCGACCGCCTTGCGGTTGCCGACCTCGACCAGGATGTCCTTGGTCGAGACCTCGAAGCGCTCCGCCGCCCGCTCGGCGTGGAGGAGGAAGGACGAGTAGACGCCCGCATAACCGAGCAGGAGCGAGGCACGGTCGACGACCTGGGGCCGGTCCATGATCGGCCGCACCACGTCCTCGGCGACGTCGAGCATCGGGAAGGTCTCCGCGTTCACCTCGACCCCCAGCTTCTCAAAGACCGCGGTGAGGACCTCGGTCGGCGCGTTGCCGGCGCCGGCCCCGAGACCGCAGGTGCAGCCGTCGATCCAGGTGGCGCCGGCTTCGTGCCCGGCGACCGAGTTGGCGATCGACAGGGAGAGGTTCTCGTGACCGTGGAAGCCGACCTCGGTGCCGCCTTCGAGGCCCTCGCGCAGCGCCCCCACCCGCGCCTTCACGGTGTCCGGCATCAGCGCCCCGGCCGAGTCGGTGACGTAGACCGTCGCGGCTCCCGCCGCCTCCATGATCTTCGCCTGCTCCAGCAGCCCCTGCGGCGAGTTCATGTGGGCCATCATCAGGAACCCACAGGTCTTGAAGCCGAGCTCCCGGGCGAAGGCGAGGTGCGACGGCGCGATGTCGGCCTCGGTGCTGTGGGTCGCCACGCGGGTGACCGACGCGCCCAGCTCGCGGGCCCGCGCCAGGTCCTCTTTGACCCCGATGCCGGGCAGCAGCAGGACCGCGATCCGCGCCCGCTCGACCGCCCCGACAGCCGCCGCGATCAGCTCGAACTCGTCGGTGAGGGAGAAGCCGTAGTTGAAGGAGGCGCCGCCGAGCCCGTCGCCGTGGCTGACCTCGATCACGTCGACGCCCGCCCGGTCGAGCGCCCCGGCGACGGTGACCACCTGCTCGACCGTGAGCTGGTGGCGCTTGGCGTGGGAGCCGTCGCGCAGGGTCGAGTCGACCAGCGTCAGGTCCGCCATCAGGCCGCCACCTCCGTCGCCTGGCGCAGCCGCGCCAGCTCCTCGCCGACCGCCACCGCGGCGGCGGTCATGATGTCGAGGTTGCCCGCGTAGGCGGGCAGGTAATCGGCCGCCCCCTCGACTTCGACGAAGATCGCCACCCGGCCGTCGTCGAACTGGGGCTCGCCGCGCAGCCGATAGCCCGGCACGTAGGTCGCGACCTTCTCCCGCATCGCCTCGATCGAGGCCCGGATCGCGTCGCGATCGGCGTCGGCGTCGATCTGGCAGAAGACCGTGTCCCGCATCATCAGCGGCGGCTCGGCCGGGTTCAGCACGATGATCGCCTTGCCGCGCTCGGCGCCGCCGATCTCCTCCAGGCCCTTGGCGGTGGTGCGGGTGAAAGCGTCGATGCTTTCCCGCGTCCCCGGCCCGGCGGAGAGGCTGGCGATGGTGGCGACGATCTCCGCGTACGGAACCGGGGTGACCGCCGACACCGCGGCGACCATCGGGATCGTCGCCTGCCCGCCGCAGGTGATCATGTTCACGTCGGCGGCCTCGCGGTGCTGCTCGAGGTTGACCACGGGCACCACGCCCGGGCCCAGCTTGGCCGGGGTCAGGTCGATCGACTGCAGCCCCGCGGCCGCGATCTTCGGCGCGTTGGCGCGGTGGGCGCCCGCCGAGGTGGCCTCGAAGACGAAGCTGCACTCCTCCGGGTGGGCGACGATCCAGTCGACCCCCTCGGCCGAGGTGTCGAGCCCGGCCGCGGCCGCGCGCCGGAGGCCGTCGCTGTCGGGGTCGATGCCGACCATCGCCCGCGGCTCCAGGGTGTCGGAGCGCTGCAGCTTGTACATCAGGTCGGTGCCGATGTTGCCCGAGCCGAGGATCGCGCAGGGGACCTTCTCGCTCATCGTTACTCCTTCCTCATTCGCCGAAGGTGGTGGTGACGCCGCCGAGCTCGGCGAACTCGGCGTGGACCGAAACTCCGGCGGCGACCCCCACCGCGGCGTGCAGGGCGCCCGCCAGGACCAGGTCGCCCGCCCGCAGCGGCACGTCGAACTCGCCGAGCTTGTTGGCGAGCCAGGCGACGCACCGGATCGGGTTGCCGAGCACGGCGGCACCGGCGCCGGTCGCGGCGACCGTGCCGTCGACGCTCAACACCATCCCGATCGTGCGCAGGTCCAGCGCCTCGACCGGCGTCAGCCGGCCGCCGCAGACGACCCGCGCGGAGGAGGCGTTGTCGGCGATCGTGTCGGGGAGCTTGATCTTCCAGTCGGCGATCCGGCTGTCGATGATCTCGAGCGCGGGCAGGGCCCCGGCGACGGCGCGGAGCGCGTCGGCCGAGCTCACGCCCGGGCCCTGCAGGTCGGTCTCCATGACGAAGGCGATCTCCGCCTCGACCCGCGGCGCGATCAGCGCCGAGACCGGGATCGGGTCACCCTCCTCCACCACCATGTCGTCGAAGATCGCGCCGAAGTCGGGCTCGTCGACGCCGAGTTGACGCTGCATCGCCAGCGAGGTGAGGCCGACCTTGCGCCCGCGGACCAGGCCGCCCTCGTCTTTGCGCCGGTGCACGTTCAGTTGCTGGATCCGGTACGCGTCGGCGATGCTGAGGTCGGCATCGGTCTCGGTCAGCGGCGCGATCGGCTCACGGCTCTGCTCGGCGGCCCGCAGGCGGGCTGCCAGGTCGGCAAGTCGGGTCTCCTCCGTCGCGGCCATCGAACGGCTGCGAACCTATCACACATAATGACTATGTTGAATTCTGTTACGGTCGACGAACGAATGCGGAGGAGAGTGGGATGAACTACATGCACGGCCCGGAGCGAGTCGGCGTCGCCCGCACCGCCGCGGGCAGCGAGCTGGTCGCGGCCTACGGCGACCGGGTCGTCTCGCTGACCGCGGCGCTCGGGTGGGACCACTGCTCGACGGTCGAGCTGATCCGCCGCTGGGACGAGCTGGCACCGCGCCTCGAGGAAGTCGGCGACTCGGCGCCCGCCCTCGATCCCACGGGCCTCGCCTGGGAGCCGCCGGTGATGCCCCGCAAGCTGATCTGCGTCGGCGCCAACTACACCGACCACGTCGAGGAGATGGCCCGCGCCGGCGCGCCGAAGGTCGAAGCCACGCCCTTCCCCTTCAGCTTCCTCAAGCCGCCGACGACGGCGCTGGTCGGCAGCGGCACCGAGGTCGCGATCCCCGGCTTCGCCACGGAACTCGACTGGGAGGCCGAGCTCGCCGTGGTGATCGGGCGCCCGGAGCTCGCGCGAACCGACCCGATCGGCGCGGTGTTCGGGTACGCGGCCTTGAACGACCTCTCGCTGCGTGACTTCGTCGCCCCCTTCCCCCACCCGCTCGGGCTCGACGCGGTGATCGGCAAGGGGTGGGACGGCGCCGCCCCGATGGGGCCCTGGATCACCCGCGCGGCGGCCGCCGAGGACCCGGCCTCGATGCCGATCGAGCTGCGCGTCAACGGCGAGGTCAGACAGCGGAGCTCGACCGCGAAGATGATCTTCTCGGTCGCGCAGCTGGTCGCCTACTACGCCCGGGTGCTGACCTTGGAGCCGGGCGACGTGATCGCCACCGGGACGCCCGCCGGGGTCGGCGCCGGCGCCCGGCCGCCGCGGTTCCTCGCCGCCGGCGACGTGGTCGAGATCGAGATCGGCAACCTGGGCACGCTGCGCACGCCGATCGCCGCGCCGCGCGAGCCGATCACGCTCGCGATCGAGCGCTAGAGCCGCCCCGCGCCCCCTCCTGAACCGTCTAACATAACCATTATAGGTTTTAGCTTTACCCTGGGAAACAGAAGGAGAGAGATATGCGCTTGGAGGGAAAGCGGGTGCTGATCACGGGCACGGCCGGTGGTCAGGGAGAGGCGGCACAACGGCTCTTCGCCGCCGAGGGCGCGCGGGTGATCGGCTGCGATCTGCGCGAGGGTGCGGCGGCGGAGACGGCGGCGGCCCTGCGCGAGGAGGGACACGACGTGCACGGCGACACCGTCGACCTCAGCGACGCGACCGCCGCGGGCGACTGGGTGAACGGTGCCGCCGGGCGGCTCGGCGGGATCGACGTGCTCTACAACAACGCCGCGGGCTTCGGCTTCGCGCCGTTCGCCGAGATGACCCACGACCTCTTCCGGCGCGTCCTGAACGTCGAGCTCGAACTGGTCTTCAACACGATCAAGCCGGCCTGGACGCACCTGCTCGCGGCGGGCGGCGGGTCGATCGTCAACACCGCCTCCTACTCGGCGCTGCGCGGCATCGCCCCGCTCGGCCAGGTCGCCCACGCCGCCGCCAAGGGCGGCGTCATCGCGATGACCAGGTCGCTCGCCGCCGAGGGCGCGGCCGACGGCATCCGCGCCAACGCGATCTCCCCCGGCTTCGTCAAATCGCCCGCCACCGACGCCGCCGTCCCCCGCGAGGGACGCGAATGGCAGCTGTCCAAACACCTGATCCAGCGACCCGGCACCGGCGAGGACATCGCCTACCTGGCGCTCTACCTCGCCTCCGACGAGTCCGCCTGGGTCACCGGCCAGAACTACTCGATCGACGGCGGCGCCACCGCCGGCTACCGCTAGGAGGATCGACATGACCGACGAGAATCGCCAGACGATCGCAACCGAGGAGCTCGCGGACGAGTTCCGGCACCTCAGCTGTTACACGACGCCGCCCGCCCGCACGCTGGAGCTGTTCGCCGCGGGCCGCGGGCGCTGTCCGGTCGCCCACAGCGACGAGCACGACGGGTTCGAGCTGCTGCTCGCCTACGACGACGTCAGGAAGGGGATGGCCGACCACGAGCTCTACTCGTCCGAACCCCAGGTCCTGCGGCCGATGCTGCCGCGCAAGCCGATCCCGGCGTTGGAGATGGATCCGCCGGTGCACCAGCACTGGCGGGCGCTCTTCAACCAGGCGGTGACGCCGCGGACGACCGAGATGATGGAGCCGCTGGTCCGCGCCGACATCAACCACCACATCGACGCGTTCGTCGGCCGCGGCAGCGCCGAACTGATCGACGAGCTGGCCGAGCCGGTCCCCGCCGAGGCGATCTGCCACCTGGTCGGGGTGGACGCGGCGTTGGTGCCGACCGTGCGCGAGCTGGCGATCCAGATGTTCGCGGCGATGGGCGAACCGGAGGAGTTCGGCCGCCGCCAGGCCGAGTTCGGCAAAGTCACCGTCGGCGAGATCCACAAGCGCCAGAGCGAGCCGCGCGACGATTTCCTCACCTACCTGGCGAACGTCGAGGTCGAAGGACGCAAGCTCGACGACGACGATTACGTGGTGCTCCTGGCGGCGTTCCTCGGGGCCGGCCACCACAGCACCACCTCGGCGATGTCGAGCCTGATCTTCGAGGTCTTCGGCACGCCCGGGCGGCGCGAGGAGCTCGCCGCCGACCCCACCGCGATCCCGACCGCGGTCGAGGAGGCCTTGCGCCTTCACCCGCCGTTCTACGGCTTCTTCCGCCGCACGACCGAGGCCACCGAGGTGGAGGGGGTCGAGATCCCGAAGGGGTGCGACGTCTACATGGCCTGGGCCTCGGCCAACCGCGATCCCGAGGTCTTCCCCGACCCGACCGAGTTCCGGCTCGACCGCGGTCGCAACCGGCACCTGACCTTCGGCTTCGGCGTCCACACCTGTCCCGGCGCGGCGCTCGCTCGGATGGAGCTGCGGGTCGTGATCGAGGAGCTCCTGCGCCGGCTCCCGGACCTGAAGGTCGGGATCGACGAGCCCGAGTACGAGTTCGGCGGCGGCGATTACGCGTTCATGAAGGAGCTGCCGGTGTCGTTCGAGCCGCGGGCCGCGGAGGCCGCCGCGCCGTGACCGCGGCGGAGCTGCCGTCGTGGATGCGCGAGCCGGAGGCGCCGGCCCGCCCCGCCACGGTCGAGATGCGGGTGGCGGCGAGGAGGGTCCTGTCGGACGGCGTGATCGCGCTTGACCTCGAGCCGCTCGACGGCGGCGAGGCGCCCGGGTGGGAGCCGGGCGCCCACGTCGACCTCCACCTGCCCGGCGAGCTGATCCGCCAGTACTCCCTCTGCGGATCGCCGGGCGACCGGGAGGCGCTGCGGGTCGCGGTGCTGCGTGAGGCAGAGGGCCGAGGCGGCTCGCTCTACCTCCACGACGTCGCCGCGGTCGGGGACGTGTTGGCGGTCGGCGGGCCGCGCAACAACTTCCGCCTCGAGCCCTCGCCGCGCTACCTGTTCATCGGCGGCGGGATCGGGATCACGCCGTTGGTCCCGATGATCGCCGCGGCGGGGGCGGCCGGCGCCGACTGGTCGCTCCTCTACGGCGGCCGGACGCGAGCCTCGATGGCCTTCCTCGCCGAGCTCGAGGCCGACGAGCGGGTGGCCGTCGTGCCCGAGGACACGATGGGCATGCTCGACCTCGAGGCGGCCCTGCGGGAGGTCCGCGGCGAGACCCTGATCTACTGCTGCGGGCCGGAGCCGCTGCTGCTGGCGGTCGAGGACGCGGCCGCGCACTGGCCCGCCGGCGCGCTCCACGTCGAGCGCTTCAAGGCGCGCGGCGACCTGCCCGACGACGAGGGCACCGCCTTCGAGGTGGTGCTGCGACGGTCCGGGATCACGATCGAGATCGCCCCCGGCGAGACGATTCTCGACGCCGCTGCCGCCGCCGGGGTGGCGGTGCCGTCCTCCTGCCGGGAAGGCACCTGCGGGACCTGCGAAACGATCGTGCTGGAGGGCGAGCCGGAGCACCGCGACTCGATCCTGACGCCCGCCGACCAGGCGGCCGGCGACTGCATGATGATCTGCTGCTCGCGCTGTCGCGGCGAGCGCCTCGTGCTCGACCTCTGAGGCGAGCACTCCACATACCCATAAGCGAAACGCACTACTGAGGAGGTCGGAGGAGATGGAGAGCGGAACGGCAAGGCTGCGCACGGACACCGCGGAGGCGCCGCCGGTGAGCGTGTCGAAGCTTGGCTTCCACGTGGTGACGACGCCGGACGTGGCAGCGATCGCCGAGCACTACGAACGGGGCCTGCGGCTGGTCCGCAGCGGTGAGGAGGACGGCACCGTCTACCTGACGACGGGCGGTGACCACCACTCGGTGGCGATCCGCAAGGGGGACCCGCACGGCCGCGCCGGCCTCGGCTTCGAGGTCCACGGGTCGCTGGCGGAGACCGGCGAGCGCCTGCGCGCCGCGGGCGTCGGGTTCGAGCACCGCACCGACCCCGAGCCCGGGATCGCCGCGGGGCTGGTCATCGCCGAGTTCGAGAGCGGCACCCCGATCACGCTCTACGAGGCACAGGAGTCGAGCGGCGAGGGATCGGTGGTCGGCGTCCGGCCGGCCAAGCTCGGCCACATCGCCTCCTACGTCGAGGACCTCGCCGCCGGGCACGAGTTCTACCTCGGCGTCCTCGGCTTCCGCTGGGCGGACACGATCGGCGACTTCTTCAGCTTCCTGCGCTGCAACGCCGACCACCACGCGGTCAACATGATGACCAGCACCAAGCGCGCCGGCCTCCACCACGTCGCCTACGAGATGCGCGACTTCATGCACCTGAAGGAAATGCTCGACCACCTGGCGACCCGCGACATCCGCATGGCCTGGGGCCCGGGCCGCCACGGCGTCGGCCACAACATCTTCACCTACCACGCCGATCCCGACGGCAACTTCATCGAGCTCTTCACCGAGCTGGACGTGATCGCCGACGACGAGACCGGCGTGCTGGAGCCGCGGCCCTGGCACGAGGAATGGCCACAGGGTCCGAAATTCTGGTCACCGGCGCCGGGTGCCGCCAACAAGTGGGGCTGGATCAACCCGGACTTCCTGGAGCACTGAGGGGCGCGTCTCCGGCGCCCGCGAGGGTCAGGCTCCCGCGGCCTGACCCTCGCGCACCCAGCGCCGGATCGCCGCCAGGGTCGCTTCCACGGCTTTCTCGTAGTCGCCCTTCATCGTCGCCTCGTAATCGGTCTCCTCGGTCGAGCCCGCCTCGACACCCTCGAGCTCGAGGTCGAAGGAGAAGCGCAGCCGCAGCTCCCCGTCCTCCTCGAGGATCTCGTTCAGGATCGTCCCCAGGACCGGCCCCGAGGTGCGCTCGAACCGGACCGTCTCCTCCGGCTCCAACGTCACCCGCTCACCCAACCGCTGACCCCGGAACTCGATTTCCCGCTGGATCCAGTTCTCACCGCTCTCCTGCACCTCGCAGTGGGTCATCGACGGCACGTAGGGCAGGGCGTTGTGAGCCTTGGCTTCGAGCCCCTTCCAGACGTCGGCGCGGCCCAGCCTGACGTCGGTGCCCTCGGGGTTGACCGGAACTGAGTACGAGACGGAGATCATGGTGCTCCTTTCGACGTTCGCAAGAAACCTATAATCATTCTAGGTTAATTACAAGGAGCGACTGAACATCTGGAGATAATCCTGTTTCGTACCTATTAACCGCCGCGTGAATCGACCACACTGTGGGTAGGAGTAACGGTCAGCTACTCGCGGATGCGATCGCCTCGAGCAGCTTCTTCCGCAGGCCGGCGTCCAGGGAGGCCAGGTAGGCGACGTGGATGGAACGGATGATGTGTGCTCCTCGCAGCGGGATCGCGACGACATCGGTCCGCTCCGGTTCCAAGGCGATCCTGGGGACCAACGACACCCCGAGGCCCGCCGCGACGAGCGCCTGCGTGATCGAGCAGCTGGAGATACGGTGTGAGAACGCCGGCTCGAACCCGCGCTCGCGACAGGCCACGATCAGCTCGGAGTAGCTCGGATCGTCGTCGGCGGGCGCCGCGATCCACGCCTCGTCCCGCAGGTCCTCCAGATCGACGGACGCCCGCCCCCCGGCCGCGTGACCGCGAGGCAGGACCACCAGGTGCTCGTCCTCGAGGACGTGCGTGGTGTGGATCCCGTCGAGGGCGAGATGTGGCCCGTCGGGATCAGGGAGGAAGACGAGCGCCGCGTGGACCTGGCGGCGCTGGAGCGCGAGCAGGAGCTCCGGGACCTCGGCCTCGAGCATCTGCACGTGCAGGCCTTCCGCGGCGAGCGTGGCGATCGCCCGCGGCGCGATCCCCGCGCCGGCGCTCGGGAACGTGCCGAGCCGCAAGGTCGAGACGCCGTAGTCGGCCTGTCTCCTGACGTCGCCCTCGACCGTGTCGACGCGCTCCAGGATCTCCTCCGCGTAGGTCGCGAGCAGCTCACCCGCTTCGGTCAGCGCGGCCCCGTGGGGACCGCGGTCCACCAGATGCGCGCCGAGGCGTGCCTCCAGCCCCGCCAGGTGTTGGGAGGCGGTCGGCTGGCTGTAGTCGAGGCTCCGCGCCGCGCCCGCCAGTGACCCCTCGGCCGCGATCGCGACGATCAACCGCAGGTCACGCATCTCCACCCCGCGGGCCATAGAAGAACCCTATAGGTGCACCCTCAAAATGTGCTTGGTATGTGCTCATCTCTATGGCTAGCCTGCCCGGGCGATGACCGTCGAAACGGGCCTCACCGCGCTTTTCTCGGCACTTGACTCGGCCCGGCTCTCGGCCGACCAGATCGACGCGCCGTACCTCTCGGCGCTGATCGGATACTCGGATCGGAACCCGCAGCGGCTGCACGTCCCGGGCCACGGAGGTGGCGCCGGGGCGGATCCGATCCTGGTCGGCGCGATCGGGCCGTCGCCGCTCCGCCTCGACGTCCCGCAGGACCTCGACGGAGTCGACCTCGGTCCGTCCCCGACGCCGTACGAGCGGGCGGAGGAGCTCGCCGCCGAGGCGTATGGCGCGGGCCGCACCTGGTTCCTCACCAACGGGGCGAGCCAGGGCAATCACGTCATCTGCCTCGCGCTCGCGCCCTCCGGCACCCGCGTCGTGGTGCAGAGAAACTGCCACGGAAGTGTCTTCGACGGGCTCGTCCTGAGCGGTGGCTCTCCCTACTCCGTCCTCCCCGGATACGACGACGCGCTCGGGATCGCCACCGTGGTCACCCCGGACCGACTGCGGGCAGCGCTGCGGGCGTGCCCCGCCGCGCGGGCGGCGATGATCGTCTCGCCCACCTACTTCGGCATGGTCGCCGATGTCGCCGGGTGCGTTGAGGTCGCCGCGGAGCTCGGCGTGACGCTGGTCGTCGATTGTGCGTGGGGAGCCCACTTCGGGTTTCGAACCGACCTCCCGCAAACGCCCCTTCGCCTCGGGGCCGACATCGCGCTCACCTCCACCCACAAGCACGCGGGCAGCATGGGCCAGAGCGCGATGCTCCACGTCGCGCCCGGCCGCGAGGAGCTGCGCGGTGCGCTCGGTCGGTCGATGCGCCTGATGCGATCGACCAGCCCCAGCTCACTGCTCTTGGCCTCGCTCGACGCCGCCCGGCGGCAGCTCGTCGTCCGCGGATCCCAGCTTCTCGGCGACGTGATCGCCGCCGCCGGGCGGCTGCGGGACCGGATCGAGCAGATCCCCGGCTGTGAGGTCCTCGACCGCTCCTGGAGCGGATCCGACGTGGCGGCGTGGGACCCGCTGCGCATCGTCGTCGACGTCCGCGGCACGGGGATCTCCGCCGAGGCCATCACCGCGCGCCTGCGCCGCCGCGATGTCGTGCCGGAGTTCCACACCCAGACGAGCATCGTGCTCGTCATCCCCCTCGGGCTGACCCCGGCGGCCGCCGAGGGCGTCGCCGACGCCCTCGGCGCGGCGGTCGCGGAGGGTCCCGGCCGGGTCGAGGCGAAGCAATCCCCGGTGGCCGGGATCCCGGCCACCGGCGGCGCCCCTCCCATCTCCCCACGCGAGGCCTTCCTCGGCACCCACGAGGTCGTCGCCCGCGAGGCCGCCGTCGGCCGCCTCAGCGCCGAGGCGATCAGTGCCTATCCACCCGGCATCCCCACCCTTCTGCCAGGCGAGAAGATCACCGCGGAGGCGCTCGAGCACCTCCTGTCGCTGCACGCTGCCGGGCTGCGCCTCCACGGCGCCTCCGACCCGGAGCTGCGCACCCTGTTGGTTACTCGCTGACCTGCCGGGAAGCCTGAGCGCCCCGCCCCTCCTATGAGGTACGCCGCGATGACGTATATGTAGTCACGGCGGGTTCCGATGCGGCCCGCCTCCTTGCCACCGCCAGAACCTTATGTAGGTCGGCCCCGCGGCCGGAGATCGCCTCGTGGACGGCCACGGCGGCGGGTGACCCGTCTTTCCTACCGCGCCGCGGTCGCGGCGACGCGGAGGACCTCACTTGTCTCCGACTCGATCAGGGAGACGAACGTCGTCGAGACCTCTTCCCGGATCGGGTTGGCGCGCCAGGCCGCGTAGGCCGCCTCGTCCCGCCAGCGCGCGACGACGACCACGGGGGAGCCGGTGGGGTCGGCGAGGAGGAGCTCGGCGCCGATGAAGCCGTCCTCGGCGGCGGCGCGACCGAGGACGTCCGCTTCGAGAAAGAGGGAGACGAGCTCGTCGCGGCGGCTCGGCAGGGCCGTCATCCGGAGGACGGATATGACCTCGCCCGGGGACATGTGGATCACGGTAGGCGGCTACCGGGCGGGGACCTACGGACGTTCGCCGCGGATCTTCTGAACAGATGTCGCGTGGATCCGCGGCGAACGTCCGTAGGCCTGCCCGCGGCCCGGGCCTACGCTGGATCGGGTGAGAACCGAGGGAGCCGCTCCTCCGCGGAGCCACGCCTCGGTGGAAGTCGGCGCCCGGAGGCTGTTGACGCTCGCCTCGGCGATGGTGTTCCTCGAGGTCGCCTTCTACGCGGCGATCGCGCCGCTCCTCCCCGATTACGTCGACGAGCTGCACCTGGGGAAGGCGGCGGCCGGAATCCTGTCCGGGTCCTACGCCGCCGCCACCGTCATCTTCGCCCTGCCGGCGGGGTACGTCACGAGCCGGGTCGGGGCGCGCCTGACGGTGATCGTGGGGCTGCTGCTGCTCGGCTGCTCGAGCGTCGCCTTCGGGCTCGTCGACCAGATCCTCCTGCTCGACGGCGCCCGCTTCCTGCAGGGGTGCGCGGGCGCGTTGATCTGGGCGGGCGCGCTCGGCTGGCTGCTCTCGACGGCATCCGAGGAGAGCCGCGGCTCGGTCGTCGGCACCGCGCTCGGCACCTCGGTGGCCGGCGCGCTCGTCGGTCCCGCTCTCGGCGCCCTCGCCGCCACCCTCGGCACCGAGGTCGTCTTCGGCGCCGTCATGGTCGTCTCCCTCGCCCTGGCCTACGCCGCCTGGCGGCTTCCCGGCGCGGCCCCGCAGGCCCCCCAGGCGCGGCGCGAGATCGTCGAAGCGCTCACCTCACGGCCGGTGCTCGAGGCCTCGCTCTTCGTCGGCGTGCCCTCGGTGATGTTCGGGGCGATCGAGGTCCTCGTGCCGCTGCGCATCGACTCCCTCGGCGGCGGCCACGCCCTGATCGCCGCGGGCTTCATCGCCGGCGCCGCCGTCCAGACGGTCCTCTCACCCCTGGCCGGCCGCGCCTCCGATCGCGTCGGCCGTCGGCTCCCCTACCGCATCGGCATCGGCATCTGCGCCATCTCGATGGTGGCCCTCGCCCTCGCCGGCTCCCTCGGCGCGACCCTCGGCGCCCTCCTCATCGCCTGCCTCGGCGCCGGCATCTGCCTCGCCCCCGCCATGGTCCTGATCACCGACGTCACCGACGCCGCCAACCTTCACCAGGGCTTCGCCGCCAGCCTCTCCAACATGTCCTGGGCCACCGGCCAGGTCATCGGTGGCATCGGCGGCGGCGCGATCGCCGCCGCCGCCGGCTTCGCCGCCCCGACCTTGGCGATCTCCGCGATCCTCGTCCTTGGCGGCTTCTACGCGGTGCGAATTCCGGGGCGGGTGACGGTTTCGTGACAAGGCGGTTCCGCGTGACGCGTTCCGGACTTTGACCCTGCCATGGCATGGTCAAAGTCACGAAGGCGGATCTGACCGGTGGGAGGCATCACGAAACACGCACGGGCGCGCAGAAAGGCTCACGGAAGTGCGAGAGAGGTGACGCTTCCGTGCACCTCCGGCCGGCAACCCGGCCTCCGCCCCGCAACCCCCTGTCCTTCGTAACCCGGAGGGTTACGAAGGACAGGGACCTCCCTGCCGGTGGGGCCGTCACCGCGCGTTCGCACTCTGCCGTACCGGTTACGGCAAGGTGCGAACGCGCCGGTCACAGAGCCCGGGGCGCCGGAGGGAGCCCGGGGCGCTACCGCGGGACCTGCTGGGTGATGCAGTGGATGTTGCCGCCGCCGAGGAGGATCTCGCGGGCGGGGATGCCGACCACCTCGCGGTCGGGGAAGGCGCCGGCGATGATCGCGGTGGCTTCCTCGTCGCGGACCTCGTCGAGGAGGGGCATGACGACCCGGCCGTCGGCGACGTAGAAGTTGACGTAGGACCCGGCCAACCGTTCGCCGGCCAGGCGCGGCAGGGTGCCCTCGACGGAGACGACGCCCGCGGCCTCCTCGGCGCTGACCGGCGCCGGGGCGGGAGCCGGGACGAGGATCACCTCGAGGCCGCGGCCGCGCGCGTCGACGGCGGCTTCGAGGCGGCGGCGGGCGTCGACCGAGATTGCGTGCTGGGGATCCGACTCGTCGTCGGTCCAGGTCAGGAGGACGACGCCGGGCCGGGCGAAGCAGGCGAGGTTGTCGACGTGGCCATCGGTCTCGTCCTCGTAGACCCCCTGCCCGAGCCAGAGGACCTTCTCGGCCCCCAGATAATCCAGAAGGTGCCGCTCGATCTCCTCGCGCGAGAGCTCGGGATTACGGTTGTGGTTCAGCAGGCACTCTTCGGTGGTCAGCACGGTGCCCTCGCCGTCGACGTGGATCGAGCCGCCCTCCAGCACGAACGACACCCGATAACGGTCGACCCCTTCGACCTCGAGCACCTTCGCCGCCACCCGATCATCGCGGTCCCACGGCGAGTAGAGGCCGCCCTCGAGTCCGCCCCAGGCGTTGAAGCGCCAGTCGACGCCGCGCCGCGCGCCCCCGTCGCCGACGAGGAGGGTCGGCCCGATATCACGCATCCAGGCGTCGTCGGTCGAGACCTCGACCACCCGCACCGAGTCCGGCAGGGCGGCACGAGCCCGCTCGAACCAGGCGTCGGAGACGGCCATCGTCACCGGATCCGCGGTGCTGATCGCGCTCGCCACCTCGACGTAGGAGCGCTGCGCCGGCGCCGCCCCGTCGCGCCAGTTGTCGGGCCGCTCGGGCCAGGCCATCCAGCAGCCGGCGTGCGGCTCGAACTCGGCGGGCATGCGGAAGCCGTCGGCCTTCGGGGTCGAGCCGAGAACCGTGCTCACCGCCGACCCCCGGCAGCCGACCGGGACCCAGATGCGCCGGGCCGGGCGATCGTCAGCTCGCGGGCGAGGAGGTCGTCCATGGTCTCCCGGCGAACCACCTCCCGGGCCTCACCATCGCGGCAGAAGATCACGGGCGGGCGGAACGCGGCGTTGTAGTTGTTCGACATCGTGTAGGTATAGGCACCGGTCACCGGGATCACAACCCGATCACCCACCTCGGGGGTGGCCAGGTCGACGTTGGTCGCCAGCACGTCGCCCGACTCGCAGTGGTGGCCGACGAGGTCGCAGCGCTCGGCCGGGCGGTCGCGATCGAGGACCCATGGCTGGAAGCGCTGGCCGTAGAGCGAGACCTCCAGGTTGTCCCCCATCCCGCCATCGACGCCGACGTGCACCAGCCGCCCGCGCTTCACCGTGACGACCGTGTAAAGGGACACCGCCGTCGGCGCCACCATCGAGCGCCCCGGCTCGACCAGCAGCCGCACCTCCTCACCGAGGAACTCGTGGGCCGCCCCGACGAGCGCCTTGGCGTACTCGCCGATCTCCGCCTCCCCGTCCTCGCTCGTGTAACGGGCGGCGAGCCCGCCGCCGAGGTCGTACACCGGGAAGCTGCCGAGCTCGGCCAACCTCGCGACCTCCTGGCGAAACTGGGCGAGCGAGAAGATCTGGGACCCGATGTGGGCGTGGAGGCCGTCGAGCCGCATCGTCGGCTCCTTGCGGATCAGCTCGATCACCTCGCCGGCGACGTCGATGCCCACGCCGAACTTCGATGCGGCGCCGCCCGTCGCCATCGCCTCGTGCGTGTCCGCTTCGACCCCGACCGCCACCCGCAGCAGGACCGGCTGGACGCCGCCGGCGAGGCGGCGGATGCGCCCCACATCGTCGAGGTTGTCGATCACGATGTGGCCGATCCCCTGGCTCATCGCGAAGGCGATCTCCTCGTCGGTCTTCGCGTTCCCGTGCAGGACGGCGCGACCCGGATCGACCCCGGCGGCGATCGCGACCGCCAGTTCGTTCCCGGAGGCCACGTCGAGACCGAGCCCCTCCTCCGCCAGCACGGCGAGGACCGACGCCGAGGGGAACGCCTTGGTGGCGAAGAGGACGCCGGAGTCGGGGTGCAGGTCGGCGAAGGCACGACGGTAGGTCCGGGCCCGCTCGCGCAGCGCCCCCTCGTCGACGACGAGGGCGGGCGTGCCGAAGCGGTCGGCGACCTCGGCGAGCCCACATCCGCCGATCGACATCCCCTCGGGGTCGATGCGGACGCCGCCCGGGTAGAGAGTGAGGTCGGGAGCGCTCACGGTTGCAGCAGCCCTTCGTCAAGCACCAGGACGCTCGGACCGCCGGCCGCGAAGGCCCGCTCCAGCCCGCCAGGGAGGTCGTCGAGGGCCTCGACCCGCTCACCGGCCGCGCCCATCGCCTCGGCGAGTCCGACGAAATCGGGGGCGGTGAGGTCGACTCCGAGCGGCTTGGCCCCGCGGGCGACCATCTCGTCACGGATCTCCCCGTAGCCGCCGTTCTCGACCACGACGAAGGGAATCGGCAGACGCAACTCGACGGCGGTGGCCAGCTCGGCGATCGCGAACATCGCCCCGCCATCCCCCATCAACCCCAGGACCCGCGCCTCCGGGCGGGCGAGCTTGGCGCCGATCGCGCCGGGGATCGCATAACCGAGGGTCGCGTAACCGACCGGGTAGACGAACCGCCGCGGGGCACGGGCGACGAACTGGTGCACCGATCCGTAGTAGACCGGCATCGCGCTGTCGCCGACCAGGATCCCGTCCTCGCCGAGCGCGGCACCGAGGTGGAGGTGCAGGGCTGCATAGCGGCCGCCGTCGGCGGCAAGCTCCTCCTCGAGCTGCGCGCGCCATCCGCACGCCCGCTCGAGCGCCCCCGGCGCGAGCTCCGCGGGCGGCGGGCCGAGCAGGCGCCCGAGCGCCCCCAGCGTCGCCTCGGCATCGCCGAGGACCGCGGCGGCGGCGGGGTGGTTCTTCTGTAACTGGCGCGGGTCGATGTCGACGCGGATCAGGCGGCCGCCGAACTCGGGCTCCCGCACCCAGAGATCGGACTCCGACAGCTCGGTGCCGACCGCCAGCACGACATCGGCCTCGGCGAGCGCCCGCCGCGCCGCCGGCAGGCGCAGGCACGCACCCAGCGAGAGCGGGTGGCGCTCGTCGACCACGCCCTTCGCCCGCACCGTGGTCACGATCAGGGCCCCGAGCCGCTCCGCCAGAGCCTGCGCCGCCGGGCCCGCCGCGAGCGCCCCGCCGCCGAGGAGCAGCGCGGGGCTTTCGGCCTGGGCCAGCAGCGCCGCCGCGGCGGCGAGCGCGGGCTCGTCGACCGCGGGCGCGGCGACGGCGGCGATCTCCGCCTCGTAGGTCCCCGCGTCGGACTCCAGGAGGTCGAGCGGCAACTCGATGTGCACCGGGCGCGGCCGCCCGGTGGCGAAGGCGGCGAAGGCATCGCGCACGGCGCGGGCCGCGTCGGCGACGGTGCCGACCCGCCGGCTCCAGTCGACGACGCTCTCCATCGTCCCGGTCTGCGACTTGACCTCGTGCAGGAAGCCGGTGTCGCGCCCGTCGACCGAGCTCGCCATCCCCGGCGAGATCACCAGGGTCGGAACCGAGTCGTGGTAGGAGGTCGCGGCGGCGGTGACCACGTTCGTCAACCCGGGACCGCTGGTGGTCAGGCAGACGCCGGGCCTGCCGCTCACCCGCGCGTAGGCGTCGGCCGCGTAGCCCGCACCCTGCTCGTGCCGCGGGGTGACGTGGCGGATGCGGCTGCCGGCCAAGGGCTCGTAGATCGAGAGGTTGTGCGTCCCCGGGATGCCGAAGACGTGACGCACCCCGTTGGCCTCCAGACAGCGGACGACGGCCTCCCCGCAGGACCCCATTTCGTCACCTGCGGGCATCGGATATGTAACATAGCAGTGGGCGGAATCGCGGAGAGGAAGGAGAGCCGAGGTGGAACGTATGATCGAACGAGCGACGCGGGCGCATCGAAAGCGACCCGCCGACCGGCCTATTCGATGAGCACGGAATCACTGCAGCGCTCCAGCCTGCGCGGTCAGGCGGCGGAGGTCATCCGCGCCCGCATCGTGTCCGGGCAGTTCGCCCCCGGCGAGATCTACTCGGCCAACACGATCGCCGAGCAGCTCGGCGTCTCCGCGACGCCGATCCGCGAGGCGATGCTCGACCTCGCCAACGCCGGGCTGGTCGAGCCGATCCGCAACCGCGGCTTCCGCATCCTGACGATGGAGGACAAGGACCTCGACGAGGTCGGCGAGCTGCGCCTGCTGCTCGAGCCCTCGGCGATGCTGATGGTGGTCGAGCGCGCCGAGGACGCCGAGCTGGAGGCGCTGACCCCGGCGGTCGAGAAGATCGAGGCCACCGCCGAGGAACGCGACGTCGCCGCCTTCCTCGTCGCCGACAAGCGCTTCCACTCGGCTCTCCTCGAGCTGACCCGTAACGAGCGTCTCGCCCGCCTGGTCGGCCAGCTGCGCGACCAGACCCGGCTGCTCGGCCTGCAGCCCCTCGCCTTCGAAGGCAAGCTGTTCGCCTCCGCGCACGAGCACCGTGAACTGCTCGAGCACCTGTGCGCCCGCGACGGCGCCGCCGCGGAGAAGCTGATGCGCTCCCACGTCGAGCACACCCGTGGGCTCTGGGCCGGAATCCCCGAGGCCGACGGGGACTAGGCCGCCCCGACTCCGAGGCATTCAGCTCGTCCAGGCGGCCGCCGCCAGGGCGATCACACCGGCGACCTGCTCCAGCGAGGCGAGGTCGACCCACTCGTCGCGACCGTGCAGGTTGCCGGTGATCGGGCCGTAACAGAGGGAGGGGCCGGTGATGTAGCGGGCGTCGGCGGTGGCGGTCGCGATCGTCGTCTGCGGCTCGGTGCCGACGACGGTGCGGTGGGCGGCGGCGACGGCGTCGGGCCAGGGGCCGGTGGAGTCATGGCAGTAGGCGCGGGCGCGGAAGGCGGTGAACTCGACCGTGACCTGGTCGGTCGCCGCGGCCACGGCCTCGACGACTTCCTGCTGGACCTCGGCCGGCTCGGTTTCGCGGCCGAAGCCGATGCGGGCGTGGGCGGCGAGGCGCTCCGGGGTCGAGGCCGTCCAGACGCCGCCTTCGATCTTGCCGATCGAGGTGCCGAACGGCCAGTCGGAGACGGCGGCGAACGCCGGATCACGGGGCGGCGAGTTGCGCTCCTTCTCCAGCCGCCGCAGGGCCGCCACGGCGGCGGCGAGCTCCTCGAAGGCGCCGCTGCGTTTCGCCGTTTCGGCGTGGCCGGAGCTGGAGTGCGCGGTGAGCTTCGCCCACACCACCCCGGTCCCACCGTGGTCGAGACAGAGGTCGGAGGGCTCGCCGAAGACGGTGGCGTCGCCCACGTGCCCGGCGCGCAGCACCGACCACATCCCGTTGCCGCCGGTCTCCTCCTCGATCACCGAGGAGACGATCAGCTCGCCGGCGCGATCGGGACAGACCTCGGCGACGACCTCCGCCGCCACGATGCAGGCGGCGAGGCCCGCCTTCATGTCCCCGGACCCGCGGCCCCAGAGCCGGCCGTCGGCGATCTCCGCGCCCCACGGATCGTGCGCCCACTCCTCCGGTCGTTCGACCGGGACCACGTCGACGTGCCCGTTGAGGTGCAGGGACCGCCCGCCGCCGCTCCCCGGCGAGCGCCCGACGACGCTCGAACGCCCCTCGTAGGAGAGCGCCGGATACCCGGCGTAGGGATCGGCGAGCGCCGCCTCGGCGTCGGGCTGGACCCGCTCGACCGCGAAGCCCGCGGCCCGCAGGCGGGCGTCGATGATCCGCTGGGCCCCCTCCTCCTGCCCGGTCAGGGTCTGCTGGCGCACCAGTTCGGCGGTGAGCTCGAACAGGCTCTCCTTGCGCGCCTCGACGGCGGTGCGGATCGCCGTCTCCAGCTGGGCCGGCAACGGGGTCGTGGGCTCGGTCATGGGACCACCTCCAGTTCGCGGGTCAGGGCACTCAAGGGCTGCGTCGCCTCGGCGCCGACGTGGACGATCTCCTCCAGCCGCACGCCGAACTCGCCGGGCAGGTAGATCCCGGGCTCGATGCTGAAGACCATGCCCTCCGCCAGCGGCGCGTCTTCGCCGGCCATGATCCAGGGCGGCTCGTGGGTGGAGAGGCCGATGCCGTGCCCGGTGCGGTGGAGGAAGTGCTCGCCGTATCCGGCGGCGGCGATCGTCGAGCGGGCCGCCGCGTCGACCTCGCCGCAGGTGGCCCCCGGCCGGGCGGCGGCGAGCGCGGCGACGACGGCGCGCTCGACGATCCCGTGGACCTCCAGGTACTTCTCGGTCGGCTCACCGACGAACGCCATGCGGGTGATGTCGGAGGCGTAACCGTCGAGCTTCCCGCCGATGTCGATGACCACCGGCTCGCCCGCCCGCAGCTCCCGCGCGGAGAGTTCGTGGTGCGGGAGCGCGCCGTTCGGTCCCGACCCGACGGCGGTGAAGCAGACCTCCTCGGCGCCCGCGTCGGTGAAGGCGGCGCGCGCCGCGGCGGCCACCTGCAGCTCCGTCGCGCCCACCCGGCAGGCGGCGATCGCCGCCCGCATCGCCGCGTCGGCGGTGGCGGCCGAATCACGGAGCGCGGCCACCTCGTCGGCGCCCTTGCGTTCGCGCAGGGCGCGGAGGATCGGCGCGGCGCTCTCGGCCTCCGCCCCGGCCGCGGCGCCGAGCAGATCGAGCAGCGCGCTCGCCGCCATCTCCGGATCGACGGCCGCCCGACGCGGCGCGCCGCCGAGGTGGGCGAGCGCGGCCGCGAGCGCCTCACCCGGCCCGCTGTGGTCCTCCCAGGCGAACCGCGGGGCGAACGGCTCGATCGGCGCGGCCTCGTCGCTGTTCAGGCGCGGCACCACAAACGCCGCCGCGCCCGGCGCGAGGAGCAAGAGGCAGGTGCGCTCGTCGGCGACCAGGCCGAGCCCGGTCAGGTAGCGCAAGCTGTCGGTGGGCCCCACGGCAAGCAGCTCGGCCCCGCTCCCGGCGAGCAACTCCCGCGCCCGTCCCAGCCGCGCCTCGGCGTCGACCGTCATCTCAGCGGGCCTCCGCGGGCAGCGCGGCCGGGTCGATGCCGTAGACCTCGACCGCGCGCTCGGGCGAGAGGTAGCCGAGCTCGACGTCGGCGCGGATCTGCTCGACCGGGCGCTCCTTCGGGTCGCCGTACCCGGCCCCGTTGGCGGTGTGGATGCGGATCACGTCGCCCGCGTTGACCGGCAGGCCGGTGACCGTCGCGAACTCCTCGCGCGAGCCGTCGGCGCGGATCACCTCGACGTAGTTCGAGCCGCCCTCCAGCCCGCCGTCGACCGCCCAGGGATGGTTCCGGTAGCGGGTGAACGCGCAGGTGAGGAAGATGCCGTCCTCGCGGACGCGGTAATCGACGACGATTCCCTTGCCTCCCCGGTGGGCCCCCTCGCCGCCGGCCTGCGGGTTGAGGGCGAGCTGGTCGACCAGCAACCCATAACGAACCTCGGCGATCTCCGCGGGGCAGTTGAAGGTGTCGCCGTGGGTGGCGCTGAAGAGCGCGCTGTTGCCGTCGGCGCGATCGGACGCGCCCCAACCGCCCAGTTGCGGCTCGACGATCGTGAAGTGCCTGCCGGTGTCCGGATGGCGGCCGGAGATGAAGGTCCCGCAGACCGACGTGAACCCGCCGGCCGGCAGCCGCCGGCCGAGCGGCTCTGCAAGGCATCGCCAGATCAGGTCGTAGAGGCGGATCTCGACCTCGGAGTAGATCGCGAAGGCGGCCGGCAGCTGGGCGTCGAACACCGACCCCGGGCGGGTCAGCACCCTGAGCGGGCGGAAGGTGCCCGCGTTGGCGACGACGTCACTCTCGGTGGCGCTCTTGAAGATCATCTGGGCGGCGATCTCGGCGCCGTCGTAGGAGGAGTTGTAGGGGCCCTCGTCCTGGTCCGGGTTGTCGCGCAGGTCGACGACGAACTCGTCCTCGGTGATCTCCACCACGACCTTGTAGACGGCGCCGTTTTCCTGCTCTTCGCTGAACTCGAAGCGCCCCTTCGGCAGCTCGGCCAGGGCCCGGCGGGAGACCGCCTCGCCGTGCTCGAGGTGCGCGCGGACGGCGATCTCGAACGTCTCCACCCCGTACTTGCGGGCGACCTCACCGAGGCGTCGCTCGCCCAGCCGCAGGGCGGCGATGCAGGCCCAGAGATCGCCTTCGAGAAATTCAGGCAGGCGGGTGTTGGCGGCGAGCAGCTTGAACACGGGCTCGATCGGCTCGCCCGCCGCGATGATCTTCACGGCCGGGATCCGCAGCCCCTCCTGGAAGAGTTCGCGCGCCTCGCCCGAGATCGAGCCCGGGACGAGGCCGCCGACGTCGTTGTGATGGGCGATGTTGGCGGTCCAGGCGATCAGGCTCCCGTCGACGAACACCGGCATCACGACGACGATGTCGTTGAGGTGGGTGACGCCACCGAAGAAGGGGTCGTTGGTGGCGAACACGTCGCCTGGAGCGATCGCCCCTGGCTCCGGGTGCTCGGCGAGGATCGCCTTCACCGCCTTGTCGAGGGTGCCGACGAAGCCCGGGATCCCGGCGCCGGAGGAGGCGAGCTCGCCCTCGCCGTCGGTCACCGCGGTGCCCATGTCGAGCACCTCGTAGATGATCGAGCTCATCGCCGTCTTGCGGATCGAGGCGAACATCTCGTCGCTGATCGCCTGCAGGGTGCCGGCGATGATCTCCAGCGTGATCGGGTCGGGGCTCATCGCTCCACCTCCGTCGGCGCGGCGACCGCGATGACCAGGTTCCCCCAAGGGTCGACCGACACCTCGTCGCCCGGGTGGACGACCGTCGTCGTCCCGGCGGTCTCGACGATCGCCGGGCCGCGGAAGCTCATCCCGGCACCGAGGTCCTCGCCCCGATAGACGTCGGCCGGATGGATGCCTTCGTCGGCGTAATCGACCTCGCGCCGCCCCTTGTGGGCGTCGGCGAGGGACCCGCCGGCCTCCGGCAGCGGCGCCGGCTCGAGCCGGCCGACGTCGCCGAAGGCGACGAGGTGCACGCCGACCAGCTCGATCGGCACGTCGAGGCGGTAGGTGTACTGGCGCTCGAACTCCTCGTGGAACGCGGCTTCGATCTCGCCCACGGCGGCCGCGCCCACAGGCCCGTCGGGCAGCTGCACCTCGACCGTGTGCTCCTGGTTCTCGTACCGGAGGTTGCCGTGGCGGACGATCCGCACCGCGTCCGCGGCGACCCCTTCGTCGGCGAAGTACCCGAGGGCTTCACCGGCCACGTCGCCGAGCAGCGCATCGAGCCGCTCCGCGTTGCCCGGCTCGAGCCCCAGCAGGCTGGTCCGCATGAAGTCGCGCCGCAGGTCGCCCATCAGCATCCCCCAGGCGGAGAAGACCTCCGCCGCCCGCGGCACGATGACCCGGCGCATGCCGAGCTCCTTGGCAAGGGCGACCGCGTGCATCCCACCGCCACCGCCGAAGGCCACCAGGGTGAAATCGCGGGGATCGTGCCCGCGGTTCAGGGACACCAGCTTGAGCGCGTTGATCATGTTGTGGTTCGCCAGCCGCACCACCCCGCGCGCCGCCGCCTGGCGGTCGGTGCCAAGGGAGGTGGCGAGGCGATCCAGGGCCGCGCCGACCGCATCCATGTCGGCCTCGATCTCGCCGCCGCAGAAATAGTCGGCGTTGATCCGCCCGAGAGCGAGGCAGGCGTCGGTCGTGGTCGCGTTGCCGCCGCCGCGACCGTAGGCCGCCGGGCCCGGATCGGCGCCCGCCGACTCGGGCCCGACCCGCAGCTTGCCGAAGTCATCGACGGTCGCGATGCTGCCGCCCCCGGCGCCGATCTCGACCAGGTCGACGACCGGGACCATGATCGGGTAGCCGGCCGACTCGCGGCTGCGCTCGATCCAATAGTCGGTCATGATCCGCACGTTCCCGTCCTCGATCAGCGAGCACTTCGCGGTCGTGCCGCCGATGTCCAGGGCGAGCACGTTCGGCTCGCCGATCACCCGGCCGAGCTCGGCCGCGCCGAGGATGCCGCTCGCCGGCCCGGACTCGACCATCGCGATCGGCACCTCGCGGGCGCGCTCCACCGAGTCGACCCCGCAGTTCGACTGCATCACCAGCAGCCGCCCGGCGAAGCCGCGCCCGGCGACCGCGTCGGTCAGCCTGCCGAGGTAACCGGCGGTGACCGGCTGCACGTAGGCGGAGAGCACGGTCGTGTTGGTCCGCTCGTACTCGCGCCACTCGCGCGTGACCTGATGGGAGGCGACCACCGAGACCTCCGGCCACAGCTCCCGCACCCGGGCGACCACGCGGGCCTCGTGGTTGGGGTCGGCGTAGGCGTGCAGCAGGCAGACGGCGATCGCCTCGACTCCGGCGGCGCGGAAGTCGTCGACGATTCCGGGCACCCCGTCGAGGTCGAGCGGCTCGCGCTCGTGGCCGTCGGGCCCGAGCCGCCCGCCGACCTCGCGCCGCAGGTTGCGGGGCACGAAGGGCGCCGGCTTGACGTAGTGGAGGTTGAAGAAGTCCGGGCGGTTGCCGCGGGCGATCTCGAGCGAATCGCGGAAGCCGCGGGTCGTGATCAGCCCGGTGGTGACGCCCTTGCGCTCGGTGAGCGCGTTGATCACGATCGTGCTGCCGTGGGCGAGATAGTCGACCCGGTCGAGCGCGACCTCCCGCTTGGCCAGCGCGGCGAGGACGCCGCGCTCGAAGTCGGGTGGCGTCGTGTCGGCCTTGCCGATCGTGATCTCCTGGCGCTCGGAGGCGGGATCGATGGTCAGCGTCACCACGTCGGTGAAGGTCCCCCCGACGTCGGTGGCCACCCGGGTCGTCATGCGCGCTGTCCCATCGCCGCGTCGACCTACCCCGGGATCGCCGCGGTCGCGATGATCTCGACCCGCCAGGCCGGGTCGGCGAGCTTGACCTCGGCGGTCGCCCGGGCCGGCGGCTCGAGCTCACCCAGCCACTCCCCCCACGCCTGGTTCATCGCGGCGAAGTCACCGATGTCCTGGAGCCAGACGATCACCTGCAGGAGGCGCGAGCGGTCGGTTCCGGCCTCCGCCAGACGGGCGTCGATCTGCCGCAGGACGGCGCGCGTCTGGGCGAGCGCATCGGTCGACCCGTCCTCGGCCACCTGGCCGGCGAGATAGACGACGCCGTCGCGGATGACGGCCTGGGACAGGGAGGCTCCGACGCCGAGGCGGCGGAGGCGATCGGTCTCGTGGTCAGTCAAGGTGCACCTTCATCCCTTCTTCCCTCCCCACATACGGAGGACGGTATGGATCGTTCGTCGCCCGGCCAATGGACGTTCGACGCGGGTTTTCAAGACAACTGTTCAGCACGGATCGCGAGGTGGGCGAGGAGGCGGTCGTCACCGTCGTCGAGGTCGAGTCCGGTCTCCTCCTCGATCCGCCGCAGCCGGTAGTAGACGCCGCTGCGGTGCATCGAGAGCGCCGCAGCCGTCCGCTGGACGTCGCCCGCCAGGTCGAGGTACACGGACAGGGTCGCGGCCAGGTCAGGCTGCGCCGCGAGCAGGCGCCGGAGCGGGGCCGGGACGTCGCGGAGGACCGAGGGCGGCAGCTGCGCGAGGAGGCGGTCGGCACCGAGCGTCGGCCAGGCGGCGGAGGCGGAGCCCGCGCGCCGGCGCGCGACCCGCAGCGCCACCTCGGCCTGGCGGAAGGCCTCCCCCAGGTCGTCGACCGCGGCGGCCGCCGACTGGCCGACGCACAGTTCGCCGCCGGCCGCCACCCGCACCCACTCGGCGACGTCGCTCTCATCCAGGGCCCAGAGCGCCGGATCGTGGGAGCCGGCGAGCAGGGCGACCCCCTCGGGCAGGGTCCCGGCGCAGGCCGCCGACAGCCGCCGCGTCGCCCGCAGCACCGCGGGCAGGACGTCGGTGCCCCCCGCGCAGAGGCAGGCGACCAGAGGCTCGTCGACCGGCAGCCCCATGCCCCGCGCCGCCGCGAGCGCCGCGCTCCGCACCAGCGGGTCGGCCGAGCGCAGCGTCATCAACAGGTCGCCCCGGTCGGTGGGTGCCTCGCGGCCGCGGCGCGAGATCGCCGCCGCGATCGGCCGGGCGGCATCGAGCGCGCCGGCGATGTCGAGGTCGGTGAGCGTCGCGTCGGAGTCGACCAGCCACAGGTACCCGAGGACGACACCGTTATCGCGCACCGGCACGGCGACGCGGGCCGCCATCGCCACGTCCTCTTCGGCGGGGATCTTCACCGGCCCGTCGGCCTCGGCGATGCCGTGGCCGAAGAGGCGCGCGCGGACCTCGGGGTTGGCGCCGCGGTGCAGGATGCTGTCGCTGCGGACGGCGTCGATCTCCCCCCACTGACTGCTGTAGGCGAGCGGTACGAGCGCCTCGTCGTCCAACAGGACGGGGCGCCCCAGGGCCACGCTCAGGGCGTCGACGATCGCCTGCAGGTGGTCCTCAGTTGCTCTCGGCGCCTTGGAGTGCACGTTCGGGCTTCCATCCCCGGCGCGGGACGCTGTCGCAGAGCAGCTTCGTATACGGGTGCTCGGGCGAGTGCAGCACGTCGACGGTGCGGCCGGACTCGACGATGCGGCCGTCCTTCATCACCAGGGTCTCGGTGGCGAGCTGGAGCACCACCGCGAGGTCGTGGCTGATCAGGATGTAGGTGATCCCGGTCTCCTCGCGGATGTCCCCGAGCAGGTTGAGGATCTGGGCCTGGAGCGAGACGTCGAGCGAGGCCAGCGACTCGTCGAGGATCACGATCCGCGGCTCCGAGACCAGGGCGCGGGCGATCGTGATCCGCTGTCGCTGCCCGCCCGACAGCTCCCCGGGGCGGGACCGCAGGTGGCGCTCATCGAGGCCGACGAGCTCGGCCATCTCCATCAGCCGTTCCTGGCGCCACTCGCGCGGGCGCTCGGACTGGTGGAGGGCGAGCAGCTCGAGCAGGCCATCGCCGACCTCCTCGCGCGGGTCGAGCGAGGTGTAGGGGTCCTGGAAGACGATCTGCAGCTCGCGCGCCCGCCGCCGCCGCTCCGCCGCCCGCCGCACCGGGCGGCTGCGGTCGCGCCCGCAGACGCGGATCGTGCCGGCGGTCGGCCGCTCGAGGCCGGAGAGCATCCGCGCCACCGTGGTCTTGCCCGAGCCCGACTCGCCGACGATCGCCAGCGAGCTGCCCGCCTCGACGGTGAAGGAGACGTCGTCGACCGCGACGTGCTCGCCGAAGACTTTGCGCAGGCCGGCGACCTCGACGATCGGCTCGCTCTTGGGGCCGGCATCAGGCATGGTCGAGCTGCTCCGCCCCTGCCTCGGGGACCTTTACGTCGGCGGCGCGCCAGCAGCGCGAAAGGCTCTGCTCGCATGGCGCCAGGGCGGGATGCTCGCTGCGGCACCGGTCGATCACCAGCGGACAGCGCGGGGCGAAGCGACAGCCCTCGATCGGGTCGCCCGCGGCCAGCGGCCGCCCGGGGATCGCGGGCAGGCGCGGGACCCGTTCGGTCATCCCCGGCCGCGCCGCGAGCAGGGCCGCCGTGTAGGGATGGTGGGGGCGCTCGAGCAGCGTCTCCGCCGCCTGTACCTCGACCAGCTCGCCCGCGTACATCACCGCGATCCGATCGCAGGTGGCGGCGGCGAGCTCAAGGTCGTGGGTGATGAAGATCGAGGCGAGCCCGCGCTCGCGCCGCAGCTCCTCGAGGATCGCCATGATCTCCGCCTGGGTGGTCACGTCGAGCGCCGTGGTCGGCTCGTCGGCGAGGATCAGCCGCGGTTCGCTCAAGAGCGCGGCGGCGATCATCACCCGCTGCAGCAGCCCGCCGGAGAGCTGGTGGGGATAGGCGGCGAGGCGCGCCTCGGCGCGGGAGATCCTGACTTCCTCGAGCACCTGCACCGCCCGCCGGCGCGCCTCGGCCTTGCCGATCTTGCGGTTGGTGCGGAGGCCCTCGGCGAGGAAGTCGCCGATCGAGCGCACCGGGTTGATCGCGGCGCGCGGATCCTGGAAGACGAGGCTGATCCCACCATCGCGGACGCGCCGCATGTCGGCGGTGCCCGCCGCGAGCAGCTCGGTCCCGTCGAAGGTGATCTTGCCCGTCGCGACCGCCCCGCGGGGGAGCAGCCGCGCGATCGCGCGCGCGGTCATCGACTTGCCCGAGCCCGACTCACCGACGATGCCGAGGGCTTCGCCCGGCTCCAGCGCGAAGGAGACCGAGCGCAGGATCGGCGTCCCGCCGATCGCGACGTCGAGATCGTCGACCGTGAGGAGGCTCATCGTCCCCGCTCCTCGGCCCGGTCCATCAGGCGGCTGCCGAGCACGTTGATCGCGAGGACCGAGACCACCAGCGCACCGCCCGCCCAGAGCGCCACGGCATCGTGGCCCTGGACGATCCCCTGCTGGCCTTCGGAGACCATCAGCCCCCAGTTGGCCGACGGCGGCTGCACCCCGAGGCCGAGGTAGGACAGCGCCGCCAGGTCGATCGTCGCGAAGGAGAACGAGAGGATCGCCTGGGCGACGACGGTCGGGCGGACGTTGGGGAACAGGTGGCGCCGGCAGATCGTCAGGCTGGACAGCCCCTGGACCAGCAGCGAGGCGATGTAGGGGCTGGAGACCTCGGCGATCGACACCGAGCGCACCAGCCGCGCGGTGTAGGGCGTGTAGGCGACGGCCAGCGCGATCGCCGGGGCGGTCAGCCCGCGGCCGAAGACGGCGACCGCGAGGATCGCCAGCAGGAGGCCGGGGATCGCGAAGAGGATGTCGAGGACCATCGACATGAAGGCGTCGAAGCGGCCGCCGAACCAGGCGGCGGCGAGGGCGATCGTGGTGCCGAGCAGGGTCGCCAGGAGTGCGACGATCAGCGGCCCGAGCAGCGAGGAGCGGGCGCCGACGAGCAGCCGCGACAACAGGTCCCTGCCGGTCCCGTCGAAGCCGAGCGGGTGGCCGGCGGTCGGACCGCCGTAGGTCGCGCTGAAGGAGACTTCGTTGGGATCGTGGGGCGCGATCAACGGCCCGATCACGGCCAGCACCACGAGGATCACGACGACCACGGCGGCGACGTTGCCGATCACGCCGATCCCGCGGATCGCGTGCAGTCGCCGGCGTCGGTGGGAGACCGTCCCGAGCGCTTCGGCGTTGGCGCTCACCGGTTCGCCGTCCCCAGCTCGACCCGCGGGTCGAGCAGCACGTAGAGGATGTCCACCAGCGTGTTGACGACGACGAACGTCACCACCAGGATCAGCGAGACCGCCTGCACGGTCGGGAAGTCACTGCGCAGCACCGACTGGACCAACAGGCTGCCGAGGCCGTTGAGGCCGAAGGCGACTTCGACCACGGTGGTGCCGACCACGATGCTGGCGATCGAGAGCCCGATCGCGGTGGAGATCGGGATCATCGCGTTGCGCAGCACGTGCCGGCGGAACGCGGTCCGTTCGGGGATCCCGCGGCTGATCGCGGTGTTGAAGTAGTCGCGGCGCTGCTCGACCCGCAGCGAGGTGCGGCCGGTCCGCGCGACGAAGCCGATCGACGCCAGCGACAGGGCGATCGCGGGCAGGGTCAGGTGTTCGACTTTCGACCCGACGCTGCTGCCGCCGCTGCCGAAGATCGGGAACCACCCCAGGTCCACGGCGAAGACCGCGATCAGGACCGCGGCGACGACGAAGCTCGGCGTCGCCAGCCCGATCGTGGTGGAGATCAGGACGCTGTCGTCGATGAAACCGGGCCTTCGCGCCGCCAGCACGCCGAGCCCGACGCCCGCCACGGCGATCAGGATCGAGGTGAGGATGAGCAGCCAGATCGTCGTCCCGATCCGCGACTTGATCAGCTCCGAGACCGGCTGCTGGAAGGCGATCGAGGTGCCGAAGTTGCCATGGAGGACGTCGCCGAGATAGTCGACGTAACGTTCGGGCAGGGGGCGATCGAGGTTGTACTCGGCGCGCAGGGTCTTTTCCTGCTGCGGGGTGAGGGGCCGACCGCCGGCGAGCTGGGAGATCGGGTCGCCCGGGGCCAGGTAGAGGGCCCCGAAGACGATGGCGCTGGTGACGAAGAGCGCGATCACCAGGCGGATCACGCTGCGCAGCAGGTACTTGCCGAGCGGCCCCATCGTCAGCTGGCGCCCACGTCAGGTAGCCACGGCCAGTAGGCGACGCTGGGGAAGGAGGTCGGCACGCCGACCAACCGCTTGTTCACGAAGGCGGAGAAGTTCGGCGCCACCACCGGGATCCAGACCGCCTGTTCGGTGATCGTCTTCTGCGCCTGGACGGTCAGTTCCGCCCGCTTGGTGACGTTCTTCTCCTGCTGCGCTTCGGCCAGCAGCTTGGTGGTGGCGGGATCGCTCCAGCCGGAGAGGTTGTTGATGCCGCCCGGCCGACCGACCGACTGCAGGAACTCGAACGCTTCCGGGATGTCGGGGCCGGTGAACTGCAACATCAGGTCGTACTTGTCGCGCTGGGCCTGGCTGGTGAAGAGCGTCGTGTATTCCGCCAGCGGCAGGTTGTCGAAGGTCATTTCGAGGCCGATCGACTTGGCGCTCGCCTGCATCTGGGACGCCAGCGCCGCCTCCTGCGGCAGACCCGAGAAGATTGCGAGCCTGACCACCGGGTTGCTGATCCCGGACTGCTTGACCAGCGTTTCGGCCTGCTTCAGGTCCTGTTCGGCGGGAGGCAGCTTTTCGTAGGCGGCCTTGTAGATCGGTTCGGCCCCGACCCACGAGTTGGGTCCGACGAGCGCCCGGGCGGGCACCGCCGTGTTGGCGTACTGGGAGCTGGCATAGCCGTTGTAGTCGATCAGTTTCTCGACCGCCTGGCGGATCTTGACGTTGCCGATCGTGCCGTCGTTGTGGAGGACGGCGAAGCTGAGGATTTCGGTCGACGGCCCGGTGAAGAGCTGCCCGGCCTGCGAGGCGCTCAGGGTGGTCAGCGCCGCCGCCGGGACGTTGAACTCGCCGTCGATTTCGCCGCTGGTCAGCGCCGAGGTCGAGGTCTCGGGGTCGGTGACGAAGGTGAAGGTGGCGGTTTTCGGCCACTGTTTGCGGTTGGCCGCGTTCCACCAGTCGGGGTTGCGGGTCAGGTCGATTTCCGAGCCGGCCGCCCACTTCTTGAGCTCGTAGGGCCCGGTGCACATCACACCGCCCTGCGGGCTGCCGTAGGAGGAGCCTTTTTCTTCGACGTACTTTTTCTCCG